>JAITJN010000013.1 GCA_031278895.1 Candidatus Endomicrobiellum guadaloupense | reverse complement strand
CACAATACATTTCAATCTTTCTTTTTTGACAACTCTTTTATTTCTTTTACATTATCTTGGGACACATGGTATCTTTATCATATTAATTACATCTTATCTCACTAATATATAATATATTCCATTCTAATTATCAATACAATGCCCAATATCACCAACATCAACCCACTTAAAAAAGAGAATGATAATATGTGTTTCATATTTTTCAACACTACTTTATAAGTTAGGTAATATGATATACTTAACAAAAAAGGAAACATATAATGTCTAAAAGTTATAATTTTGAAAATTATACTAACTGTTTACTTAAGATAATACCGTTAAATATAGCTGCAATTGTAGCAATGACTTTATATAGGATATTTTTCTTTTTTTACTTTAAAGATATCTCATTGTTTGTGCATTTTACAGAAATAGTTAGAGCTTTTATTCTTGGGTTTCGGCTCGATTTATCTGCGCTTGCGTATCTAAATTCAATTGTAATACTAATATTTACTGCTTTGCTTTTGATAAAAAATTTAAGAGTCTTTAAAAGTGCACTATCTTTTATAAAATTCTGGTATTGTATTGCATTTATAGCAATTGCTTTAGCTACTGCTGTTGATTTTGGTTTTTATATTTGTTTTGGGGAACATATAAACATATTGTTATTTGATTTTTTTGACGACGATACATTTACTTTGATAAAAACAATTATCTCAGATTGGCGTTTTTATATACTTTTACCTGTATTGATTTTGATCTGCACTGTGATATGCAAAATTGTTTCTATAACTGCAAAAAAACTTCTTAATATGCACCGTCTTATAAACTCTTCTTACTTTAATATCTTTGTTAAAGCATTTATTGTTATTTTAATACCTCTTATAACATTTATGTTTGCAAGAGGAACTATTTCGATGTTTCCTTTAGGAAAATTTCACGCACAAATATCAACAAATTCGTTTATAAATAACATAGCATTAACAGCAACACATTCTCTTTCAGATGCTATTCAAGCAAAAATTGAGCAAAGCAGTGATGAAATAAATATCACAAAAAAGATTGGTGTAGATAAGAGCAAAGTTGATATATCAATATTTAATAAGAAATCTATAAAAAATGCTGAGGCCAAAGAGATAAAACCAAATGTAATTTTTATTATTCTAGAAAGTTTTGGAGAACTTCCTGTTTTGTATAACAGTGAAGACTTTAATGTTTTAGGTGAACTAAAAAAGCATTTTGATGAAGACACAGTGCTTTATAATTTTTTGCCATCTGGAGTAATAACGATACATTGTTTGGAATCAACTATTCTAAATATGCCACAAAGGCCTTTCTCACTTCAAGTAACACAAAGCCCCAAAGCTTATACAAAATTCTCAAGCTCTCTAGCTTTGCCATATAAAAGATCTGATTATATTACAAAAGCTGTATATGGCGGAAGTCTTGCTTGGAGAGGAATTGGAGATTTTTTAAAAACACAAGGATTTGACGAAATATATGGAGAAGGTTCTATAAAAAATGAATATCGTCATGAGTGGGGAATTAATGATGCACAATTTTTTGAAATTGTTTTAAGGGAACTCAAAAACAATAATACCCCTAAGTTTATCTATGCTATGTCTACAGCAACGCATCCTCCTTATGAAGTACCACCATACTATAAACCTTTAAATCTTAAAATACCAAAAGACATTGAACACATGATGCATGGAGAAAAAGAAAAATATCTTAGAAAGCTTTTTGAAACTTATCAATTCGCTAATAGAGAAGCTGCAAAATTTCTTGACACTATAAAAAACTCTGAACTTAGAAACAATACAATAGTTGTTATAACAGGTGACCATAATCTTAGAGAAATACGTACTTTGGTAAAAGAAGAACTTTTTAAAAAGTATGCCGTTCCTATGTATATGTACATTCCAGATAAGCTAAAGAAAAAAATAGACTCAAATACAACAGCTTGCCACATGGACATAGGTCCAACGCTTTACGATTTGTCACTTTCAGAAGTAGAATATACCGCTGCAGGAACAAGCATATTAGATAAAGATACAAAGCATATAGCTTTCAATAGCAATGGTTTTATATTGTCCACAGATAAAGCTGTATCTTATAATATAGAAAATGGCGAACTTATATATTTTAATTTCGATTCAAAATCAAAAATGCTTTCCATAGTAGAAGCAACTGAAGAACATAAATTTATGGTAAAATACTACAAAAATACAATATCTACATCAGATATGTATATAAATCAAAAATAATTGGAGAGACAAAAACATGCAGACAATACTGTTGGTTATTATCGTTTTGATTGTTCTTATCGGAACTTATATCCTTGCAACTTATAATAGGTTAGTAACACTTAAAAATAGAGTAAAAGAAGCTTGGAGCGATATAGAAGTACAGATGAAACGTAGATATGATTTAATCCCAAATCTTGTAGAAACCGTTAAAGGCTATGCGATACATGAGAAAACTACCTTAGATGCTGTAGTAAAAGCAAGAAATACTGCTATGCAAGCAAGAGGCGATATGTCAAGTAAAGCACAAGCTGAAAATGCTTTGTCTGGAACATTAAAATCTCTTTTTGCATTGTCTGAAAATTATCCAAACTTGAAAGCAAATCAAAATTTTTTAGAACTTCAAAGAGAACTCACTGATACTGAAAATAAAATACAGTCAAGTCGTAGATTTTATAATTCAAACATTTTGGCTTTGAACACAAAACTTGAGATGTTTCCAAGCAACATAATAGGCAGTACTTTTGGATTTACAAAACAAGAATTTTTCAAGCTTACAGAGACACAACAAGAAGCCAGAGACCCTGTTAAAGTTTCTTTTTAGTTAACTAATTATGACAAGAATCACTACTTACGACTTTATAGAATCAAACACGAGAAAGACTGCTCTACTTATGGCATTGTTTCCGTTAACACTTGCGGGATTAGTTTATTTATCTTTACTGTTTATAAGTTTTATAAAAGTCTCAGACACAAGCACGGCGGCTTATAATCTTTCAACTTTTGCAGTTGCTAATGAGATTGCTATTTATATTATTCCAATAATTTCTATCATTGCAATTTTATGGATTTTGATAAGTTATTATTCAGGACAATCTTTTATTTTATCAGCAACTGGTGCTGTTGAACTTACAAAACAAAATGCTCCAGAAGTTGTAAGAATTGTTGAAAATATTGCCATAGCATCCGGGCTACCTATGCCTAAAGTTTATTCTATAAATGACGAAGGTCTTAATGCTTTTGCTACAGGAAGAGACCCCAAACATTCTTATGTTGTTTTAACAAAAGGTATTATAAATTATCTGGAAAAACCTGAACTTGAAGGTGTGATTGCTCATGAAATGGCACATATTGGCAACAGAGACATTTGTTTAATGCTTATAATGGTTGTATGTATAAGCTTTGCAACTGTTATTGCAGAAATATTGTTGCGTACTGCACTTATAACAAGATCTTCAGGAAACTCTAAAAACAATAACAATGCAATACAGATATTTTTGTTTGCTTTAGCTATAGCTCTTTATATATATGGATATTTAGTAGCCCCTCTTATAAAGCTTGCTGTATCAAGAACAAGAGAATATCAAGCTGATGCTACAGCAGCTTTGATAACTAGAAACCCTCAAGGGTTAATTGGAGCATTACAAAAAATATCTGGACATTCTATGGTTAAAAATCTTAGTGACAAACAAACAATGTCGCCAATGTGCATTGCTAATCCGTTAGCTAAAAACAAACAATTTTCATTTTTTGCAAAAGTTTCAGGCCTACTTGCAACACATCCACCAATTGAAAAAAGGATCAAAGCTTTACAAGAAATGGATCTAACAAAATATGAAAACTTATAGAATAATATTTCTATTATTATTTTTAAATTCTAATTGTTTATCATCTGAAATGACTGATGCAATAAACATTACACATTATCATAATCAAGGATTTTTAGAGGACACCATGTAAAAGCAGCTACATAGACTCTGATTGGTCGAGGTGGAGCAGACTTGAAGAAAACAGTCTCAATATAACGGCTACTGCGATGAACAACAGTACAAATAACCATAATCCTTTATACAAAATTTTGGGAATTTTGTACATGGAGTTAAGAGTGCTTTTGCTTTACATTAGATAGGTCATGAAGCTGAAATTTATTTTGTAAAAGAAAACAAAAGAGGCGATTGGAGTGGCTCAAAAATATCTATGGGACTAATGAATTAGCTTCAAGATCGAGGTATTAGAATACAAATTAAAATTTAATGGTTAGAGAATACTGATCGATATAGGACAATGATCTGAACCTAATACTGAACTTTCAATTTCGGCAGATCTAAGGGTTTCTAATATACTTTTTGAAATAAAAAAATAATCTATTCTCCAACCTACGTTTCTTGACCTTGCAGCAGTTTTATAATCCCACCAAGTATAATTGTTTGGCTCTTTATTAAAATGTCTAAACGTATCTATAAACCCTGCATCTACAAGCTTATCAAGCCTTTCTCTTTCTTTGGGCATAAAACCAGAGGTTTTTTCGTTTTGATATGGTCTTGCTAAGTCAATTGGATAATGAGCAGTATTATAATCTCCACAAATAATTACTCTTTTATCTTTAAACTTTTTAAGATATTCAATAAAGTAATCATAGAATTCTATTTTATAATTTAAGCGTTCTTGTGAAGCACCACCATTTGGAAAGTAAATATTAAAAAGTATAAAGTCTTTAAAATTAAGTCTTAGTATTCTTCCTTCGTTATCAAAAAGTTTATTTTCAATACTTGTACTTATGCTTTCAGGTTCAATTTTTGACCATACAGCTACACCGCTATACCCTTTTTTTTCACCTGAAGAGCAGTATAAATTATATCTATCAATTTTCTTCAATCCTTTTGGAAACTGTATTTCATGAGCTTTAGTCTCCTGAACACAAACTATATCGGCTTTTTCATTTTTAAACCAATCAAAGAAATTCTTTTTATATATCGCTCTTATACCGTTTATATTCCACGAAACTATTTCCATCAAAATCCTCTAAAAAAATTGCGGAGAAGTCAGAAAAGCTTCTCCGCAAATAATTATATATTTTAAAACTAGAACTTTGCGTTAGCAATAATCATAACAGGAAGTTTTCCTGTCTTAATAAAATTTACAAGACCTATCTGTATTCCGTTCATATTTTCAGTCATATTTATTAAACCAAATTGAAGACCACTTACTGATTTTGCTACGTTTAGAAATCCAAATTGAATTCCTGTAACGTCTTCTGACAAGGCAAGAAGTCCTGTTTGAAGCCCTAGAAATTGCTTTGATATTGTTACTATTCCCGTTTGCCAGGCTTTTGCATCATCAGTTTTGGAATAAATAAAATTCAAACCCACACCTACTAGTTTAGAAGTATAAGTTCCTATCCCTATTTCTAAACCGCATACAGAATCCTCATCTGGCACAGCAATTTTCTCCCACAACGATAACTTAATTGGAGTTTCTGCAAATGACACAGCGACAAAAGCACACAGTAAACAGAATGATAACAATAGTTTTTTCATGAATCCTCCTTAGTTTTGCGGTACACTAACCGTACCCTAACAACTTAGAAATTTCACGATGTCTATTTTAAGCTTGTCAAAACGCTGTTTGTTTTTTGCACTTACAACAAATGTATCAGCTTTATCTATAGCAAAATATTGCGCAATTTTATCTTGTATTTCGTCTTGCGAAATATCGCCAGGCAGTTTGTCACACTTATTGGCAATTACTTTAAAATGAATATTGTGATCATTTAGCCAGGCTGCCATACTAAAATCTAATTCTGTCGGTCCAACAAAAGCATCAACAATTATATACACTATTTTTTTGCTTTTCCTAAAGATTATGCAATCTTCTATCATTCTGTTCCAGAGTTCTTTTTCCTGATGACTTACCTTTGCAAACCCGTAACCAGGCAAGTCTATTATCCATTTCTTCATAACAACGCTGTAAACATTAATACTTCTTGTACGTCCTGGAGTTTTTGATGTTCTTGCCAAGTTTTTTTGAGAACATAAAGTATTTATAACACTGCTTTTGCCAACATTGGAACGCCCTGACAAAATAACTTCTGCTGAACTTTGTGGAAGTAAGCCTGCATTTGATTGCGCTCTAAAAAAAACTGTCTTTTCAAGCATTGCTTAATTTCTCGTTTTGGAAAGAAGTCTTAATATTTCAAGATAAAGCCATACAAGCGTTACCATTAAAGCAAAAGAACTGTACCATTCCATATATTTAGGCGCACCTTGCTGCGCTCCACGTTCAATTAAATCAAAATCTATTATTAAATTTAAAGCAGCCACGGCAACTATTACAAGGCTAATTATTATTCCAAGTCCCGAAGAATCTCCTAAAAAATTAAAACCTCTTGCACCAAAAACACCCATTAACAAATCAATCAGATATACTAAAGCTATGGCAAGAGTTGAAAGTATAACAACTTTTTTAAATCTTGGAGTAGCTCTAAGCATACCTGTTTTATAGCAAGCAAGCATACAAAGAAGAACACACATTGTTAAAAGTACAGCATTTACCACAATACCTGGATAAGATTTTTCAAAATAAACTGAAACAACTCCCAAAACAAGCCCTTCGCAAATGGCATAAATCGGAGATAAAACCGGTGATAAATTCATTTTAAAAGACGAAATTATAGCCAAGACAAAAGCACCAAGCAATATAGGAAGCAACAATGGCATTATAACTGTTGGGTGCGTCCAAGAATAAAATGCACCCGCGGCAAGCAAAACCCACAAAATTATACTTCTGTTTATAGTCCCAGAAACTGTCATTACATCTGTACTTCTAACACGCGTTTGAAAAACACTGTCTTTTAAAAGTGGATTACTCATAACTATCCTCCAATAACTTTATCGTAAGCTAATTTTATAATTCTCTTTTGATAATCAAAAGAGAGCAGCTCTTTAGCTTTTTTTATATCTAACCATTCTAGTTTTGATATTTCATTCTCATCAAGGCTTAAAGCATCTTCCAAAGCCAAAGCAAGAAAATAAATTGAATGTTTCTCAACTAAATTCCCTTTTGTTTTATCTATAGAGCCATTAATTAAGTAAACATTTTCTTGTCTGAAATTTTCAATAAATTCTATTTTTTTTATTCCTGTCTCTTCAAAAATTTCACGTTTAGCTGTTTCTATCTCGCTTTCTCTATTTTCAACATGACCCTTTGGAAAGCCCCATCTATTATTTCTTTTAGAATTAACAAGTAAAAATAAAGGACTCTCTCCTTGCATTTTATAAATCACAGCTCCACACGAAGTTTCTTTTAACATTTATCCCTCTTGTTTCATAAAAGCATCAATTTCTTTCAAAATTGATTTGCTGTCTTCCAACGTTAAAACTTTATCCGCCATAGTTTTGGAGTCAGAAAAAGATACATTCCTTACTATTTTTTTTAGAGTCGCAATTTGAGATGGCGAAACACTAAATTCATCAAGACCCATACCTAAAATAAGCGGAGTATATTTAGATTCTCCTGCCATTTCGCCACACATTGCAACTTTTATTCCAGCTTTATGCCCCTCATCAATGATACGTTTTATAAATCTCAAAATTGCAGGGTTCATAGGATCGTATAAATAAGCAACATTCTCATTGACTCTATCAACTGCAAGTGTATATTGTATCAAATCATTTGTTCCTATTGATACAAAATCTACTTCTTTTGCAATAGCGTCAATAACTGCAACAGCTGATGGAACTTCTATCATAGTTCCAACTTCCATGTCCTCATCAAACTTTATATTTTCTTTTTTTAAGTCTTCCTTAACTTTATCAAGAATAGCATTTGCATCTCTTAATTCGTCAAGCCCTGAAATCATTGGATACATTAATTTTACTTTTCCTAAAACAGAAACTTTTAGGATAGCCCTTAACTGACTTATGAATATTTCTGGATATTTAAGACATAGTCTTATAGATCTCAGTCCTAGAAACGGATTAGATTCGTTTCCAATATTTAACACCCCCATTCTAGTCAGTTTATCTCCGCCCAAGTCAAACGTTCTTATTGTAGTAGCATAAGGATATATTTGTTTTACTACTTTAGAATATATATCAAAATGCTCCTGCTCTGTAGGAATAGAGTCGCGGTTGAAATATATTATTTCTGTCCTATATAGACCAATTCCTGAAGCTCCATTATTTAAAATAACAGGTACTTCTTCTGGATACTCAATGTTTGCAAGGATAGAAATTTTATGCTTATCAGTGGTTTCTGATGTCAGGTTTCTAAATCCTTCTAATTCTTTCGCTTTTGTCAACTGTACATCATGCTCTGTTTTATATTTCATTAATGTTGCTGGGGAAGGATTTAATATAACTTCTCCTTTATCCCCATCAACTATTATAGTTTCCCCACTTTTAACCAATGAAGATATGTTTTTTAGTCCTACCACTGCAGGTATTGCAAGACCCTGCGCAATGATTGCCGTATGAGAAGTTTTTCCTCCAATATCTGTAGCAAAGCCTGCAATCTTCTTTTCTCTGACTGATATAGTATCTGCAGGGGTCAAATTATGCGCGACAATAACGGAATCTTCATCTAATTTAGTAAGATTTTTTTCTTTTTTACCAAAGAGATTTATAAGAATTTTCTTGCCTACATCTTGTATATCAACTTTTCTTTCCTTAAAGAAATTGTCATTTATAGTTTCAAAAGAGCGAATAATCTTATCAAGAACTCTAAAAAGAGCATATTCAGCATTAACGCCATCAGTAATAAGATTGTAAACATCTTTTTTAAAAGTCGGATCATCTAGAATCAAAAGATGAACATCTGTTATATGAGCGTAGTTCTCTCCGAGTACATCATTAATTTTATTATATGTAACATTAAGTTCGTTTCTAGTTTTTTCTATAGCCTCATCAAAGCGATTTTTTTCTGCTTTTCTAAAAGCTTTTGGAATTTCTTTTCGTATAAAGCAAAAGTCTTCTTCTTCAAGAAGGAAAACTCTTCCTATAGCAATTCCAGAAGAAGCAGCAAATCCTTTTAATACCATATCTTTATCAACGAACATAGGTACTCCTATTCGCCAAATTTTGAACTAAATAATTCTTCTATAGCACTAATAGCTTCAGATTCATCAGCTCCATCAGCGATAAATTTTAATTCGCTACCAAAAGACGCTGCTAATGCCATAACTCCCATAATACTCTTAGCATCGACTTCAAAATTATCTTTTAAAATTTTAATATCTGATTGATATTTACTTAGAGTCTGAACAAGATCTGCAGCAGGTCTTGCATGTAGTCCAGTTTTATTTGAAACAATAATAATTTTTTCTTTCATTACTTTATCCCTAGAATAGGCAGGATTATACATATAGTAACAACAGAAAACATAACAACTAAAGCTCCAAATCTGCTTGCCGAAAAAAATGAAAATAAAAAAACTGCAAAATATACAAATAAATCATCATATCCTGAATTGAACAATTTACCTTCATTGCTGAAACTGAAAACATCTAAGTATAAAGAGAGTGCTGCTAAAGCTAAAATGAAAACACAAAAACGAACATTATTAGAAATTGATTTAAAATGGATTAATATCTTCATACTTTTACCAGCATATTTAAAACCTTCGTACATAAAACAAATTCTTGTACCTAAGTGTATTAAATTGTAAAGAGTTATAAAAACAATTGGAGCTAAAATAACATACTCAGGGTGCCTATTTGTAAGCAGAATCATTATAAATATACTCAAAAAAGACAACATAGGTCTAAGCTCTCCATAAAAAAAAGAGTCTCCTATAGCTGCAAGAGGTCCTGCCATATTGTTCTTAAACCTATTCATCTCACGTATTATTTCATCTTGTTTATTTACATCATCTGCTTTTAATATCTTCCTTTCCATATCAACGACTTCACCTACTATTATACCAACCATATAAGGCTGAGTATTGAAATATGAAATATGTCTTAAAAGAGCACCCTTTTTCCTTTCTTGTACTGTATAAATTTTGTCAAAAAATGGCTTTAATATGAAAACAAACCCTATGTTTTGCATTCGCTCATAATTCCATAATGATTGTAGAAAAAAACTTCTTATGAAAACTCTAGTATACAATGTAATCATTTGCCGCAATCCCTCAAAAATAACAATCTTATATTGCTCAAGTTATAAGCTAGACCAAAACCAGCTACAGGAAGCAAGTACCAAGCCTTTGCCAAACCTGACATAATGTAACTAGGCAGTATTGCATAAATATCGCAAAACAATCTACTCCCTACTGTTACAGAAAACAAATAAAACAAAAAAGCTCTTAATATAAAAAGAATTAAACTTGACAAAATGCCAATTTCTATATATCTATTTTTAAAATCTTTAATACCTGATTCTACCCAATACATTATTTTAATGTTTAATTTTCTTCCTAATATATCTATAAATCTGTACAAATACGCGAAAGGAATTGCCAATAGTAGTCCTAAAATAGCAGCGTCTTTTAATCCTGGGGAATAAGTGCATGCCCAAAAAGTAGATAGGATACTTATCATTGATATATCAACAACAACGGAAACTCCCATAGGGACAGCTCTTATCCAAAATAATTCCACAACAATCCCAGTACAAAAGCCAGTAATTATATCCCCTGCCAAAAAGCCTACAATAGGAGCACAAAATATCGGACGATAAATCATAAACTGTCCAAAAGCCGTTATATCTGTACTGCATAAAGCACCAATAAAAGAAACAAGAAAAATACTCACAGTTTATAGTTCCTTTTGCTTCTTAAAATATACGCTTGTAATAAAAGAGAACTCTTTAACTTCATTTTGTTTAACTAAACATTCTACAATAGGAAGCACTACAGTTCCCTGATAAGTTTTCTCAAACCCATTATCTGAATTTGAAATAGTTTCAACTGGATACACAAAAATTTCGTTTTTTTGAGAAAATTTAATTTTTACTTCCATATTCAAATAGCTGTCGTATCTCTTCCACTCGTCAACGTTTTTCAGTATTGAAGAATCATCTCCGCTTTTTGATGTAAAAGCAAAAATTTGTTCAGGAGCAAAGCAGATATCTAAATCTTCATTTGAATTATTTTTTATTTCATACTTAACACTATATCCGTTTAGAAAAGGAACAACTTCTTTTGTAACTTTAACATCCTTCCCGTCAACTTTCCCATATCTGCAAAGACTTAATACAAAATTCTTTTTTAGGAATTTTCTGTTATGCCTTATCTGATGTTTGTATTCTCCAGCAAAGAAATCGCCTTTCTCTTCATAATTTCCAAATACACATTCTTCATACTTTACATTGTTTGAGAAAAAATGATCTATTAATGACGCTCTTTTATATTTATCGTAAACCAAATATTTATCAAGCCCTATTTCTTTTACTCTTATCAAATCGTCATGTATGCTATGGGTTTGCAAATAGGCATCATTTGTAAGAACTACTTTTCCTATGTTATCTTTAAGTTTATTATGATATGACTCGTATCTTCTTGTCAAAACATCAAGTAAGTTATGATGAAATTCAAAAATATCCCACTCAAAAATTGAGCCGCCATTTGAAGGAGATATATAGATATTTTGCGTCTTGCTTTCATACAAACATTCATCCTGGGAATCACAATTGAAATCAAAAACATTCCAAGTCGCCTTTTTAAGCATAGTTTTATTGTAAAATTCTTCTGCCTTTAGCAACATTTTATAAATGGCATTTCTTAAATGTGGCAAGTACAAACCTCCAAAAGCTCCATGCCAATAAGCGCAATTGCATTGACCAGCATACAGATCATTAGAAGCTTTTTGACTATGTCGTTTTTCATGTTTTAGACATTTTTCAATTTTCTCGCTTACATAAAGCATTTTTTTATGCATGTTATTAGCTTCTTCATATTTTGTCAAAAAATTTCTCCAAAATCCTCCACGCAAAAATTTCTTGGCCTCATTATCGTTCTTATATCTTTCTAAAACATTCTCAAAAGATTGCTGCTCTTCAACAGGTAAAGTCCATTCGCCCATTTCTTCATATGAAGCACAAGGCAAATATACTCTTCCAGAAGATTTCTTTGTATTTAAAATTTCTGAAAATGTTGTTGTTTCAACAATATCAGAATTTTGTTCTAAAGCCATTAAAAAATTTTCAAGCCATTTGTTGTCATAAACATGTTTATACGTTGTAGGCCACATGCCAAACTTTTCTCCGTCATCAGCCATAACTACAACTGGATCAGTCTGAGAATTTTCTCTTATTAGATGCCTAAAATATTCCAATATATCTTCAATCGTTCCAAAAGGAATCAGATATCTCATTTTTTTGCTTATCAGGAAAATATTGAGATTATAGCCTTCATCTTCAGTAGTATAATATCCGTATAACTTCGTTGCATCCACGCCTGTAGCAATAAAATGAGAATCATCCAATATAGTATATTGACCACCGCTTTCAGATAAAATTCTTGCCATGCCAGGTTCCCATACTCTTTCCGCAAGCCAAATTCCGCTTGCTTCTTTACAATTAAAAGTTTTTTTTATGTATTTATTAAGTTTAGTTACCTGAGCAAATTTATCCCTATCTGGAATTGAAGCCATTAATGGTTCATAGTACCCTCCAGACAATATTTCAAGAGTTCCAATAGCTACAAGTTTTTTCACATTTTTTATATAATCAGGATGTTCCTTTTCAAAATATTCCCAAAGCATTCCACTAGCATGCATATTCCATTTTATTTTAGGATGATTTAACATAATGTCAATAAAAGGTTTATACGCACTGCGATAGGCTTTTTCAAAAACCCAGCCAAAATTACCTATAGGCTGATGATTATGCGTACAGAAAATAAATTTAACTTTGCTCATTTACTAGTCTCGCAAATATTCTGGTATTCTTTTTCTAATAAATTCATAACATTTGACTTCTCGTCTTCTGGAAGTATTCTATTTTCTACTTCAACTCCTTTAGAATATATTCGATGTAGATTTTTAATATCTTCATTATCAACACATATATTCTTAAATAGCTGTTTTTTGCCATTTATAAAATGCATTCCTCCAATATTTAAAGAAGTAATCTTTACACCTTCATTCATCATATATAAAATGTCTGATGGATGTGCTGCCAATATCATAATATTTTCTTTGTCATAATATCCACCTTTAAGCGATGTGGTCGCATCTTTAAGACTTTTTACATAAAGATTTATAGCATTCGGCAGAGCCATTTTCATTAGAGTCTGTTGCATTTTATCTTTTGCAGCTGAATCTGAAACAACTAAAATAGCATCAATATCAATTGTTTTTAGCCAACCTTGGACTATTTGACCATGCACCAATCTATCATCAATTCTAACTAAAACTATAGACATTTACACTTCTCCTATTAGTTAATGCTTTGGTGGTTACGTAAGATATTTCTTATATTTATTATGCTTTTTTGTCCTCTATCAAGCACTTTATTGGCTAGCTCTGATAAACTCATATCTGTTTTGCTAAACATTACTGCAGAAATAATCATAGGAAGATTTACCCCAGAAATAACTTCAACTTTTAAATCAGTACAAATATGATGAGCTGATGCATTGCATGGAGTTCCTCCAAACATATCTACAAGAAGCAAAGCTCCATCTTTATTATCTATATCTTTTATAGCAGTTTCTATACGAAGCTTCATCTCTTCCAAGCTATCGTTTAACCCTTGTTCTATAGAATATAAATTAGACTGTTTGCCAGATATGGTCTGGACAGATTTTACAAGTTCACTAGCTAAACTACAGTGAGCGATGATAATAATCTTAATCACAAAAACTCCAAAAACAGATCTTTATTATTTATCTTTTAATATGTACCCTAATTATTTCAGATAAAACACGAGCAAGCTTTTGACTATCATGCCTTACATAAAACTCGTCAGCAATTAAATTTGCTTTTACGGTTTTTATACGAATTTTATCATTTTCTACCTGATAAGCCCCATATCTTTTGTATTTTTTCAAAAGTTTCTCAGGGAGAGTTTTGTTATTTACCACAGCACAATCTAGTATATTTTCATAAGAATTGTTTTCTATAGCAGCTATATGATCAGAAAGTTTGTAATCGCGAGTTTCACCTGGCTGAGTCATAATATTTCCGATATATATTTTATATGCTTTTGATCTTTTTATAGCACTTACAACACCGCCAATCAAAAGATTAACTATTATTGAAGTATACAGAGATCCGGGACCAATAATTATTACATCTGCTTGTCTAAAAGCTGAGATCACTTCACGCGTTGTTTGAGAAGAATCAGGGGTTAAGTATACTTTTTTTATTTTTTTTTTAACTTTTGAAATTTTCTGTTCGCCTTTCACTTTTTCCCCTGAATCTAATTCTGCTTCAAGCGAAATTGATGAAAGAGTTACAGGGAGAACTCTTCCCTTTACAGCAAGCACTTGTCCACAATGCGTTACTGCATTATCAAAACCTCCAGTAACTGCAGACATTGCAGTTAAAAAAAGATTCCCAAAAGAATGACCATTTAAAGAACCTTTAGCAGGAAATCTGTATTTAAAAAGTTCAGACATTAAACTTTCTTCTTCTGACAATGCTACAAGACAGCTTCTTATGTCTCCAGGAGGCAAAATACCAAGCTCCGTTCTTAGTTTTCCAGAACTTCCTCCATCATCAGCGACATTTACTACAGCCGTTATATCATAGTTATATTTTTTTAACCCCCTAAGTAAGCATGAAAGACCTGTACCGCCTCCTATAGCAACAATGTTAGTTTTTTTCATTGGTATATCCCCACAGAATATCTCTGTGGATAAGCTTTACTTTATATTTTCTCTTTTTTAGGAAAACGACAAGTTTTTCAGATGTAAAAACAGATCTATGTCGTCCACCACTACAGCCTATTGCAATGGTTAAGTAGCTTTTTCCTTCGTTTATATATCCAGGAAGAGTAATTTCTATAAGTTTTGAGAATTCATTAAAAAATACTTTAAATTCTCTTTGTTTTTCTATATATTTTTGAACTGATTTATCCCGTCCAGTTTTATACTTTAATTCATGGACATAATTAGGATTTGTTATAAAACGCACATCATAAATTATATCAGCATCATTTGGGATACCATACTTATAACCAAAAGACACAACTGAAATGTTTAGATATTGTTTTTCTGATTGTTTGATATCTGCAAGAACAGAAATTACTTTTTTCAACTCACCTATTGTAAGATTTGAAGTGTCAACAATCTCATCAGCAACACTAAAAATATTATCCAACATTTTTCTTTCTTGCTTTATACCTTCACAAACAGATTTCCCACTAGGGTGACGACGACGAGTTTCTGAATAACGTCTTAGAATGATACTGTCAGATGCATTAAAGAAAATAATTTTGTAGTCAATTTTTTTATTTTCTAGAACTTCAAGAAAATCTCCAAACCCCAAAAGATGTTGTCCAGCTCTGGAGTCTATACTTACAGCAATATTTTCATACTCCTTTGATATATCTATAAAATCTATAATCATTTGAACTGGCATATTGTCAACGCAAACAAATCCAAAATCCTCAAAAATCTTGAGGGCTTGACTTTTACCAGCTCCTGACATACCTGAAATTATATATAGTCTGGTCATAGCTTATTTATTGTTTATTTCTTTACGTAACTCAAAATCTAATAATCTAGCGGTAAAATGACCTCTGTTTTTTAGTCTTTGGTTTAAACTTGCAGTTTCTACAAGAACAGCAAGATTTCTACCTGGCGCAACAGGAATTGTAACTTCAGGAACTTTTACCCCTAAATATTCAGTAAAATAGTCATCAAGGCCAATTCTTTCGTACTTTTTTACAGGATTCCATTCTTCAAGCTTTATAACAAGTTCTATTTTTGATTCATATAAAATATTTCCAACACCAAACAGTTCTTTAATATCTATAATTCCTATACCTCTTACTTCTATTAGATGTTTTGTAATCTTTAACCCGCCTCCTATTAAAAAACGCCCTGAAGAAAGTTTTTTTATATTAACAATATCATCTGCAATAAACTTATGCCCTCTTTTGACAAGCTCAAGAGCACATTCTGACTTTCCTATTGCAGATTTTCCTATTATTAAAACTCCAAGTCCATAAACGTTTACTATAACACCATGTATTTTAATTGAAGGCGCAAGCTTAGCATCTAAGTAATAATTTAAATCACCAATAAATGAAGAAGACCTTAGACTTGTTCTCAAAAGAGGTACATCTAAATCGGAAAATACTTTAATCATCGTGTCAGTAGGATCTAGATTCCTAGTCAAAATACATCCAACAGCTTTTTCATTTGAAAAAATATTAGACAACACTTTTATTTGCAAGTCGTTATCTAAACTATTAAAATATGTGTGCTCTATTATACCCATAACCTGAAGACGTTCATACGGGAAATGTTCTAGAAAACCAGCTAAAGCAAGGCCAGGTCTATTTATATCAGGCACAGTAATAATCCTGTTGACGCCAACTTGCCCTGCCAAAAGTTTTAACTTGAATTCTTCACTTTTTTCTTTAAGAAGAGCATCTATATCTATACTCATCAATAAGCATCCTCTTGCTGTATAAGCTTTACTACTTCTTGCGTAGTTTTAGCTTCTTTTATAGCTTGCCTTAAAAATTTATCTTTGAATAATCTTGAGATTCTTGAAAGAGCTTTCAAATGTTGGCCAGCAACTTCAATAGGTCCAACTAAAAGAAAAATTATATGAACAGGTTCACCATCTAAAGAATTAAACTCTATCCCTTTGCGAGAAATTCCTAAAACCCCTATTTGTTCTTGCAAAAGATCAGTCTTTCCATGAGGGATTGCAACACCTTGGCCAATCCCTGTTGACCCAAGTTTCTCTCTCTCTAAAACAATATTTATTAAATCTTCGCTATTTTTAATTTTTTTATTATCTTTTAAAACTTCAGTCAGTTCTATAATTGCCGACTTTTTGTCCGTAGCTTTCAGGTCAACAATTATTGTGTCCTGACTTAAAAAATCCATAATTTTCATCTCTTTCTCCTATTTGAGTTACATTTCATTTGGTTCTAACAGGACTAATGACCCGCTATCATTGCGGTAAAGAACTTTTGTATTCTCACTAGTTGCATCCTTAAACAAATAAACTCTATATCCAAATTTATCCATCTCATTAATAGCATCTTCAATAATAACAGGCTTTAAATCAAATCGTTTTATTTCTGCAATTTTTGTTCTTGAGTCCTCCATAGTATCATAAGAAAACGCTTCTTCTATATTGCGTTTCTTGTTTTTTAAAATTTTCTGATTATCTTTTCTGTGAGCTTTGGATATGTCTTTCTGTTTTTTGAGTTGTTTTTCAAGTTTGTCTGAAGCTAAGTCTATTGATGCATATAAATCTGTTGATTCTTCTTTCGATCTTAAAGAAACTTTCCCTAAGTGAAGAAGTATTTCAGTTATAAGTCTATTTTTTTCAACAGACACTATAACATGTACAAAAATATTGTTTGTATCAAAAAAATTCCCATATTTTGTAATTTTTTTGCGTATGTAAGAGTCTATGGAGTTTGTCAGTTTAAGATGTCTTGCAGTTATGTTAATCTGCATTTCTTTCTCCTTTACAATACTATTAAATATACAAAATTATATACTATTTGTTAATCAAATCAGTAAAAAT
Organism: Candidatus Endomicrobiellum guadaloupense; assembly: GCA_031278895.1. GTDB lineage: Bacteria > Elusimicrobiota > Endomicrobiia > Endomicrobiales > Endomicrobiaceae > Endomicrobiellum > Endomicrobiellum guadaloupense. The sequence continues at coordinate 16,981 of JAITJN010000013.1, read as the reverse complement.
TCAGCACTTTTCCGTTTCTAAAAAACTTCACATCTTAAAATTATCGCCAAGATACAATTTTTTTGCTTTAGGGTTTTCTAATAATTCTTTGGCGCTTCCTTCAAGCAAAATTTCCCCTTCATAAACAATATAAGCTCTGTCAATAATTTCAAGAGTTTCTCTTACATTATGATCGGTTATTAGAATCCCTAAACCTCTGTCTCTAAGATCTCTTATAATTTTTTGTATATCATCAACTGTAATTGGATCAATTCCAACAAATGGCTCGTCTAGAAGCAAAAATTTTGGATCAGTTATCAAAGCTCTTGCAATTTCAAGTCTTCTTTTTTCACCACCAGAAAGAGTAATACTCATCTGTTTTCTTAGTCTAGTAAGACCAAAATCTTCAAGTAATCCATCAACTTTCTTTCGTTGTTCATCCTCTGAAATAGAAAGCATCTGAGCAATAACTATTAAGTTGTCTTCCACACTTAAACCACGAAAGATTGATGGTTCTTGAGCAAGATAACTTACTCCTGCACGAGATCTTTGATACATTGGCCAGTAGGTAATTTCATCGTCTCCTAAATAAACACTGCCATCATATGGTTTGACAAGACCAACCGTCATATAAAAGGTTGTAGTTTTTCCGGCTCCATTTGGACCAAGCAAACCAACAATTTCACCTTGACTCACACTTATGCTTATGCCATTTACAACCATTCTATGTTTATACTTTTTAAATAGTTCTTCAGTTTTTAATATCATCTGCGATATCTTCCATTCCTATTTTGCCTTTAACAGACCCTTCCATGAATATTTTTTTGACGTCTGAACTGTCATAAAGAATCATCTTATCTGCTTCGTAAATCTGTTTTCTATTATCATACATAATATCAGCAACAGGTCTTTTTTTATCTTTTTCAAATACTGCCATAGATGTTTTCTTATCAAATACAACATTATCTGAGATAATAGTGCCTGAAGAAGTTATAACAAAAACATCCTCATATGCGCCTATACTTTCATTGCCTTTATCAAATTGTATCTCTTTTGCACGTATAATAACAGGTTTTGGAGAAGTTTTGGTAAAATACTTTATCATCGTATCTTTTCCCCCAATCTCCCCTTTTCCAGTTTTGGTATTATATTTAGCAGAGTTTCCAAAAGCTTCTATCCTCTCACCACTTTTAAGTTTTGAAATGATTTTTACATTTACTGACGCCAAAAATTCTGAATGTTTCTTATCAAAAGATATATTATCAGCTATTATTTCTGTATTTTGATTATCAAACGTTTTGGGACCAAATATTGAATCTTGATCACAAGAAAACGCTAAGTTACAAAAAATAATAATTAGCGAAACTGCAAGATTAATCAAAAACCGTACGCTGGTTCCTAATAGTAACCTTCTCAAGTTTAATATCTGCATCAAACCTCGTTCCAAATATTGTATGACCTGGTTTTTTAATCTTAACGTCATTGTCACTATAAAGTAAATTCTTTTTTGCATTATACATTAAATCTGTGGTTTGTATATGCTCCTTGTTTGCTGTGTCTACAATGCATTTTCCTATACCTTTAACATCGTTTGTATCCAAATTTACATCAGCTTTTTGCGCGATAAGAGTTGAAGCATAATTTCCATTATCATAAAATTTTACTATTGGAAGATTTAAATGAGCTATATTTGTATTTTCGTCTATAATCGCTGACTCGGCTTCTAGCATCATTTTTAACTTTCCATTTTCAGTTTGTGTTATAGTAAATTTTTCTATTGTCTGTTCAGACATCGGCGGCATTTCTTCAATAACTACTTTCTCAGACTTACAGGCAAAAAATAAAAAAATCGAAAAGAAGGAAATAATGAAGCCAAGATTCTTTTTACAAAAATACATAGACTATCCTTTAACTTCTTTAGGTTTGGTTTTCCATCTGTCATGAAACCAAACCCACTGCTCTGGATATTTTTTTATATGTTCTTCTAAAATAGATGTGACTTCTTGGGTGAGACTTTCAATATCTTTTTCAAAATCCCCTGTTTTATTAATATTTATCGGACCATTGACAACGGTTTTGTGCCTATAATCATCTATTCTTTGATCAAACGCTACATAGACATCTGCTCCTGTTTTTAACGCAAGCACAGCAAGTCCTGAAGGTGACCATGCTTTTTGACCAAAAAAATCAACAAAAACTCCAGGAACGTCTACATCTTGATCTATAAGCATAGCTATGGTTTCGCCTTTTTTTAAAGCCCTTAAGAGTTTTATTCCAGAATCTGAAGATTCTCTTAGTATAACTTTTACATTCTTGCTCTTCCTATATTCAACAAGCATATCATTAAGACCGTCAATATAAATCTTTTTTGCAACAACGTTTACAGGAATCCTCATTTCTGCCATTATAGCAGCTGTTATTTCCCAATTGCCTGTGTGTGCGCTTGCAAAAAGTAGTCCTTTCCCTTTTTTAAAGCTTTCTTGTATAGTATCAATTTTCTCAACAAAAGCTATACTTCTAATAAAGCTAGAATTCATTCTAGGGAAATTTGCAAGTTCAAAAAAATTTTTGACTTCAAGACAAAATATTTTTTTTACAGTTATCTTTATATCTTTATCTGACTTCTCAGGAAAGCATTTCTTTAAGTTCTTTCTAGCACTTCTGGCTCCTGCTATAGCGACATAATAAGATATATTCCCAAATAAAGAACTAAGAAAACCAACTGAGAACTTATAAGGCAATATCAAAACCACCCTTGAAAAAACATATGCACCATAATAATATATTTTTCTGCGAATTTTTTTTAACTCTAACATTTAAAACCTTCTCAAAATTTTTTGACACTCGCCAGAAGCTTTTATAATAAAATCTATCATCTCTCTTACTACTGCGTCTCCACCATTAAAAGATGAAATAAATCCTGCTGCTTCTTTTGCAACAGCACAAGCATCAGCTGGACATGAAGAAAGACCTACAGATTTCAATACAGAAATGTCCATAACGTCATCTCCAATATATGCTATTTGAGACAAATCCAATGCTTCTTTTTGAGCTATTGTTTCAATCGCTTGTTTTTTGTTAACACAATTTTGAACTAAATAGTCTATTTTCATTTCAGACGCACGATTCTCAACTTGTACGGATTTTCTTCCAGTAATCCAAGCTGTTTTAACTTTATACGACATCCTTGACAACAGATTATAACCCATTCCGTCTTTAACATTCCATATTTTAACTTCTTCTCCACTATTTAAAAGAATTATTTCCCCTCGCGTTAAAACACCATCAACATCGCAGGCAAGAAGTTTAATATTTTTGGCCCTTTCTAAAATCCTTTTAGTGTCCATCATTGTGTAGCAACCTTATTGGTATTTCCATTATTAAGCCATGGAGTAAGCTCTTTATCTATTTGTCTCATATACTGCTTTAAAAGTATATTTAGTGTAAAAAAAGTAACTGTCAAAAGTCCAAGAACGATAACAAATGTCTTCAAATACCAAGAATAAGAAGGTCTCCACAAAGCATCTTTTTCATGTTTTAGTGCAACTGAACTTCTATTTTTCATTTTACCACCTTGTCTATAGCTTTAATATATTTTAAAAACTGTTTAAAGTTTTTTAATTCTAAACTATTTGCTCCATCTGAAAGAGCCTTATCGGGATTATCATGAACTTCTAAAAATAATGCAGCAATACCAACAGCTATCGCTGCTTTAGCAAGAGGAAAAATAAATTTTCGGTTGCCACCACTACAACTTCCTTGTCCACCTGGAAGCTGAACACTGTGAGTAGCGTCAAAAATAACTGGATATCCAGTTTGTTTCATTATCTCTAAACCTCTAAAGTCAACCACTAAGTTATGATATCCAAAAGAAGCGCCTCTTTCAGTTAAAGCCAATTTATTATTGCCGAAGCTCTCAGATTTTTTAATAACATTAGTCATATCTTCAGGCGCTAAAAATTGTCCTTTTTTTATATTTACAGGTTTTCCAGTAAGCGCGCAAGCTTTTATTAAATCTGTCTGACGCGATAAAAATGCCGGAATCTGTAAGAAATCTACAACTTCTCCAGCTATAGCTGCTTGTCTTTCATTGTGTACGTCGGTTATTACTGGGACATTAAATTCTTTTTTTATTTTACCTAAAATTTTTAAACCTTCTTCAACACCTGGCCCTCTAAAAGAGTTACCGGAAGAACGATTGGCTTTATCGTAGGAAGCCTTGAAAATAAAAGAAATTTTTAATTCTGAAGTTATTTTTTTTAAACTTGCTGCCAAAGTCAAAGCATGTTTCTCACTTTCAATAACGCATGGGCCTGCAATAACGACAAAAGATCTATCATTTGCTAAAGTAATATTTCTGCTGATTTTTAGTCTCTTTATCTGCATATATTGCCCCTAACGTAAATATTTTTCAACTTTAGCAATATCTCCTGGAGTATCTACTTCAACAGAATCTTTTTTTGCTAATATAATTCTAATTTTTTTGGCATTTTCAAGAGGTCTTAACTGTTCTAAATTTTCAGCTTTTTCTAAAGACGAAGATTTGCTTTTAGAGAACTCTAGTAAAAACTTTTTTTTGTATCCGTATATGCCCATATGCTTATAATATTTAACTTTAGAATTATCTCTATTATACGGAATTGCAAATCTTGAAAAATATAAAACATCCATATTTTTGTCAAAAACAACTTTCACAATATTAGGATTATTTATTGAATTTTTATCTTTTATTGGAAAAGCAGCTGTTATATACTCAACTCTTTTATTTTTTTTTAGAGACCTCGCAAGATTGTCAATAAGATCTGGGTCTATTAATGGTTCATCACCTTGAACATTGATAAAATTTTCATAGTTTTTTAAAAATTTTGATGCAACAAAAGCGAGTCTATCTGTACCGCTTTTACAAGTTTCTGGAGTCATAAAAACATTAAACTTCAAACTTTTTACAAAATCGTAAATTCTTTTATCGTCTGTAGCAACTGAAATATAGTCAACTTCTTTACATTTTATTACTTGTTCAATAGTATGCTGTAAAAGAGGTTTACCTCTTATCATTGCTAAAGGTTTGCCAGGAAATCGACTCGAGCCATATCTTGATGGAATGACCACAGTTGTTTTCATTTATTATAAAAATCCTTAATTACTTGTTCAAGTTCTTTAGCATTTGTCGTCGCTGTACCTATTTTACCAACCACTATTCCTGCTGCAAAATTTGCTATTTCTGCTGCGCTCAATAAGTCCGCTTTTGCAGCCAATGCCAATGTCATTGTTGATATAACAGTATCTCCAGCTCCTGTAACATCATAAACTTCTTTCGCTCTAGTTGGAATGTTTGTTATTTTGTTATTAGGTTCTATTAACGTCATTCCTTTTTCTCCACGCGTTATAACAACTGATTCTGAATTTAAAGTTTTAAGAATCTTTTTACCTAAGCCCTCTATATCTTCGTCTGTTTTTATATTTTTTGCTTCCATTCCTTCTATTGCTTCTTTCTCGTTAGGTGTCATTGTCGTAATTTTTTTGTATTTCTTGAAATGATCTATTTTTGGATCTACCGTAACTGGAATTTTATATTTTCTTGCTAGCGATATGGTTTTTTTAAGAACACTATGGCAGATCACTCCTTTTCCATAATCAGAAATTATAACTGCATTGACTTTAGGCATAGCGTTTTCTATGTTTTTTATAATTTTTAGTTCTGTAGATTTTTCAAAAGTCCCTCTTATTTCTTTATCTACCCTTACTACTTGCTGGCTTGCTGCTATTATTCTTGTTTTTATTATTGTAGGACGATGTAAACTGCAAACTAAATACTCTGAGCTTATATTCTTCTCTGACAGCATTTCTATTAAAGTTTTCCCTGTTGTATCTTCTCCTATAGCACTTACTATAAAAGCTCTTGCATCTAATGCTGTTATATTGCTTGCTACGTTTGCTGCCCCACCTAAGACTTCAGTCTCTTTATTAACCTCAACTACTGGGACTGGAGCTTCTGGAGAAATTCTTTTTACTTTTCCCCATATAAACTTATCTACCATAGTATCGCCAACAACTAAAATAGTTTGCTTTTTAAATAACGATATCAGTTTTAATAATTCCATCTCTTACTCCAAGTTATAATGTGATAAACTTTTATAAATATGATTTATTCTTTAGATATGAACAATAATCTCTGACAGAATCTTCCAATTCCATAAAAGGTTTGTCATACCCTATTTCTCTTAGACTATCCATTTTTGCTTCAGTGAAATACTGATACTTAGACTTTAAATAATCTGGCATTTCTATATATTCTACATTCTCTTTTTTTCCTACTGCCGCAAACATTGCTTTTGCAACATCGCTCCATGCTCTTGATTTTCCTGTTCCTAAATTAAACAGTCCAGTTTTTGAAGGATTTTGAAACAAAAAGTACATCGCGTTTACAACGTCTTTTATATATACAAAATCTCTGCGTTGCCCACCATCAGGATACTTCTCATTATACGATTTAAACAATTTTATCAGCCCTTTTTGAAAAACTTTATCATAGTTTTTACATATTAGGCTTCTCATATCACCTTTGTGGTATTCGTTAGGGCCAAAAACATTAAAGAACTTTATTCCAGTAACCTTATTTATGTAATTATTGTTTAAAAGCCATAAATCAAACATATGCTTTGAATATCCGTACATGTTAAGAGGTGATAAATCTTTAATTTTTGCTAAATCATCATCATAGCCCAACTCACCATTTCCATAAGTAGCAGCAGAAGAAGCATATATAAACGGTACATCTAGCTTAAAAGCCCATAAAGTTAAGGCTTTTGAATATTCGTAATTGTTTTTTATGTAATAATCTGCATCTGTTAACGTCGTGAAACTGCATGCTCCAAGATGTACTATTGCTTGTGGTTTTTGGACTTGTCTGCTTATTACTGCATTAAGAAAATCATTTTTTTGTATATAATCGTAATAGCTTTTGCCTACTAAATTCTTCCATTTATCATTTTTATCTAAATGATCTACAACCAAAACATCTTTTATTCCTTCCTTATTTAGTTTCCCAAGGAAACAGCTTCCGATAAATCCTGCTCCACCGGTTAATATTATCATTATACCCTCTTGATACCCTCTTGTCTTTAGATAATTTTGAGAGTATATTTTATAAAATGATTCTTCTTTATGCAATTTAAAAGTATATATGATCAATCCGGAATCAATTTGAATCAGTATTTTATCAAATCTAACAACACATTAAGAAAAATCACCTTAAACTTACTAAAAAATCTAATTATTTTATCTGGTAAACCAGTAACACTCTGCTTTCCGATTTCAATCTCAGGAATAAAGTGACTCATAGTATTTCCTGTTTTATCTTTAAACACAAGGTGTCGATAACCACACTGCATTTTTATAATTACGAAGCTTTCTTGCTAAATCTTTCCAAAAAATGTTGATTGTTTTTGAAACTTTGCATTTCTTTACAATCATGATTTGTGTATTCTTTTTATGTCAGCTCCGAGTTTCTTAAGTTTTTTTTCAAGCATTTCGTAACCTCTGTCCAGATGGTAAATTCTTGATATTACAGTCTTTCCCTCAGCAGCAAGACCTGCAAGTACAAGAGCTGCTCCAGCTCTTAAGTCTGAAACCATTACAGGCGCTCCTGAAAATTTTTCAACTCCGACTATATTTGCAATCTTAGAAGCTATTGTTATATTTGCTCCAAATCTTTGCAATTCTGCAACATGCATGAACCTGTTTTCAAATATTGTTTCTTCTATTTTTGAATGTCCTTTTAAAAGGCACATCAATGCCATAAATTGGGCTTGAACATCTGTAGGAAAACCTGGATAGACCTCTGTCTTTATATTTTGAGCTTTTAAATTTTTTATCCATTGAGCCCTAATGCTTGTTGTGTTTTCTTTAATAGCTAAACCGCTTTTTTGTAGTTTATAGCTCACAGCTTTTAGATGTTTAGGAACAACATTTCTGAGAACAATATTTCCCTTTGTAATAGCAGCAGCTATCATATAAGTAGCTGCCTCTATTCTGTCAGAAATTACTTCATGTGTAAATCCATGCAAATTTTCAACCCCATCAATAAATATTTTCGAACTGCCAGCTCCAACTATCTTAGCTCCCATTTTATTTAAAACATTAGCTAAATCTTCTATTTCAGGCTCTTTAGCCGCATTAACGATTGTAGTTCTACCTTTGGCCAAAACCGCGCTAAGTAAAATATTCTCAGTCGCTCCAACGCTTGGGAACTTTAAATCTATAGCAACACCTTTAAGTCCATTTTCAGATGAAGTTTTAACATACCCACCTTCAACAGAAATCTCAGCTCCAAGCCTCTTAAAAGCATCTAAATGTATATCTATAGACCTTGCGCCTATAGTACATCCTCCAGGAAGAGAAACATCGACCTTATTAAGTCTTGCAAGCAATGGTCCCATTATCAAAACACTTGCTCGCATTTTTCTTACCAAATCGTAAGGAGCTATATGCTTATATTTTTCTGAATAATAAGTTCTTACTATATTCCCCTTCTTAACGGTTTTTTTACCTATAAAATTTAAAAATTCAACAGTTGTATCTATATCTGCAAGACAAGGGACATTTTTTATTATAGAAGGTTCATCAGTAAGTAAAGTTGCAAATAAAATAGGAAGTGCTGAATTTTTTGCTCCTGAAATAACAACTTCACCTTTTAATTTTTTCCCGCCATGTATTATTATCTTATCCATTTTAGTCCCAATAATTTATTTTAAAATATCTATATAAAATAAAATCTAATATAACAACATTATGATCTTTGAGCTTTTAATATTCTTGGAAGACCTGAATAATCGTTTATTATTTCAATATCTACATACTTGTTATCAACAAATATTTGCCTTATATCTCGTACTTTATTTGAATTTAGTTCAATAAGAATATATCCGCTATCATTCAAATATTTCAGTGCGTTTGATGCTATCTTTTTATAAAAAAACAAACCTTCATCTTGCGCTGTAAGCGCATTTTTAGGTTCAAATTTAAGCTCAGGGTCTAGAGCAATATATTCTGATTCTGCAATATATGGAGGATTGGAAACAATCATATCAAATTTGTTATCTGTTATTTTTTCAAAAATATCGCTTTCTATAAATTTGATACTGAAAGCATTATTAATTTGTGCATTTTCTTTTGCAATTGCCAAAGCATTAACACTTATATCTGAAGCAACAATATATTCAAGCTTTCCAAGATTGGCCATACTTACAGCTATACAACCTGAGCCTGTACATAAATCTAACACAAATTTTTTATCTCTTTCTTCTGCTATTTTTAATGCAAGCTCAACTAAAAGTTCAGTCTCTGATCTTGGTATAAGCACATCTTTATCTACTTTAAACTCAAGCCCCATAAAACCGGCAAAACCTGTTATATACGCTGCAGGTTCACGGGTTGAACGCTTTAACACATAATCTCTATATTGTGATATTTGTTTATTGGTAGGTTTTTTATCTCTTAATAAAGGAAGAGAAGAGCGCTTTATTTGTAATACAAAGCTCAATAAGACTTCTGCATCAGCGTTGGGATTGGATAGTCCATTTGATTTTAAAAAGTTTTCAGCCGTTTTTAATAATGTATAAACGTTTTGCCCGTTTAACATTTAGATATTATTTCCCTTAAGTTTAAATTCAATTTCAGCTTCTATCAATTTGTTTATAAGTTCAGACAAATCTCCATCCATGACTTCTGTGATATTATAAACACTGTAGCCAATTCTATGATCTGTTATTCTATTTTGAGGGAAATTATATGTTCTGATTTTTTCAGATCTATCTCCAGAACCTACTTGCTGCCTGCGTTCACTTGAAAGTTGTTTTTCTTGTTCTAAAACTTTTTGCTCATAAAGTTTTGCTCTTAGAACTTTAAAAGCTTTTGCTCTATTTTTTATTTGGCTTCTTTCATCTTGGCATGCAACTACAAGACCAGTAGGTAAATGAGTGATTCTTATAGCAGAATCTGTTTTATTTACGTGTTGACCGCCAGCACCTGAAGCTCTATATGTATCTATCCTTAGATCTTCCATTTTTATTTCGCAGTCTACTTCTTCTACCTCAGGAAGAACTGCCACAGTAACAGCTGACGTATGCACTCTTCCAGACGCTTCCGTTGCTGGAACTCTTTGAACTCTATGGGTACCTCGTTCAAACTTTAAATAACGCCACACTTTATCACCATTTATTTCAAATACAACTTCTTTATATCCGCCAAGACCAGTTGGATTAGAGTCTATAAGTTCATGTTTCCACTCATTTCTATCAGCAAACCTTGTATACATTCTGTATAAATCGCCTACAAACAAGGCAGCCTCATCACCACCTGTACCCGCACGAACTTCAACAATAATATTTTTATTCTCATTAGCATCTGGAGGTATAAGCAATACTTTTATTTCAGACTCAAATTTGTCTTTTTTATTCATTAAATCGTTATATTCAGCAAAAGCCATATCTCTCATCTGGGAATCATCAGACTTTTTTAACTCTTCAGCCTCTTTTATATCATTTAAAAGTTTAGAGTATTGAGCATATTTCTCTGCTATAGGACGCAAATAAGAATGCTCTTTTGCAAGCTCTCTATACTTTTCTTGATTAGCAACAACCAAGTGAGATTCTAGCTGCTTTTCAACTTCTTTAAATTGATTATTTAACGATTTTAATTTTTCTAAAAACATAATTTTATCCACAAAAAATATGATGACAGAACCTTGTTATTTACAAAAAAGATTCTGCCATAGAATATTTATAAAACTACTTACCTTTAGCTTCTTTATCTTTTTTAGGAGCAGCTTTTACCTTTTTTGGAGAAGTCGTAAGTATTTTCACAGTAGTCTTTCTTGGCTTTACAATTTTTACTTTCGCTTTCTTCTTTACTACAGTTTTTCCTTCAGTTTTAGCAAAGCGCTTCTGAAACTTCTCAACTCTTCCAGCTGTATCTATAAGCTTTTGCTTGCCTGTAAAGAAAGGGTGACAATTTGAGCATATTTCCAATTTAATTGAAGGTTTTGTTGAACGAGTTTTAAAAGTATAGCCGCAAGCGCAAGAAACTACGCTTTCTTCGTATTTTGGATGTATTCCCTCTTTCATTTTTAACGTCTCCTTTTATTTGTTGCTACATAACCCGTTTTTATTGTGACAAACTTTTACCGAATAGTCAAACTATTGCAGAATATCACAACATTATTCAACAGGCTCCCTAAATAGCTAAATGTCCCATATGGTGGTATCGTAAATATCAAAATATACGGTTCTCTTAAAATAGGCAAATAAATTATGTTTTTTCAAGTACTCGTTTGCATATCCGTCAATTTCACTTCCGTTATCCATCACTATTCATTTTATTTCAAAAGGATTTTCCTCTTACTCCTTTTGTCCTATATGTGTTTGATATTTTTCAGTAATGAAGATCCTGCCATTAATTTGTTTATAAAAACTATTGGCACTAAGCGTACCCATTTTTTTATAAACTTTACAAATCTAAACAAGTAAGAAAAATATGCTAACTATTTTTAAATTTCTTTAAAAACAAGCCTGTGCCTTGCCCTCCAAAACCAAAAGAAAGAGTTAGACTTGAATTTATTATTTTCTTTCTTGCTTTGTTTGGCGTGTAATCCAAATTTAAGTTTATTTCAGTAGATTTAAAATTTAAAGTAGAAGGTACTATATTATTTTTTATAGCAAGAGCAGAAAAAGACAGCCCTATAAGGCCTGATACGCTAAGCATATGCCCTGTTGCTGCTTTAGTTGAACTTAAAGATATTTCTTTTGCATTTTCAAAAGCTTCGGATATTGCCATACTTTCATTATAATCATTGAGTTTTGTTCCAGTTCCGTGCGTGTGTATATAATCAGGCATTTCATGTTTTGCAGCTACTTTTATAATATCTTTCATCTTTGAATGGGATTTTATTGCAAGTGTGTTATTTGAATATATTCCATTTGAATACCCCGCAATTTCGCAATAAATTTTTTTATTTCTTTTTAAAGCTTCTTCAATATTTTCAATTACAACAAAACAAGCTCCTTCACCAATAGCAAAACCATCACGGTTTCTATCAAAAGGACTTGGCATACGTTTTGTCAAAACACCTATATTTTTAAATCCTGCTATATATAAAGGATGAATTGAAGTTTCACTGCAGCCACATGCAACAGCATCACACAGTTTGTTTTCTATAAGTCTACAACCTTGTATAACTGTTAAAATCCCTGTTGCACATGCTGCAGAAACAGTTGAACTATCTCCATAAAAGGTAAAAGTTTTTTTGAGGTTTTTAGAAAGAGTGTTTCCAAGAGAAAAAATATTGTTGAAAAGATTTATTTTGCTTTCGCCAATACACAGACCAATTTTTTCTTTAGAGTATCCAGATTTATCTAGATTAGCTTCATGTATAGCTTCCAAAATAGCTGTTTTGGCCATTTCGTATTCACGCATTTCAGGAGACATAATAAAAGAGTCAACAGAAGCCGAATATATATCAAAATCTTTATTATATTTAACAGCAGATTCAGAATTTATAAGTCTTTCCCAGTTGACTTTTTTCCCTATTCCCAAAGGAGAAACTATTCCTATACCAGTAATGCATACCTTCATTTTATTTATATCAACCTTGAATCAAAATTGAAAACTTGTCCAGATACTGTTTTTGTTTGAGCAAGAAAGATTATAAATTCTGCTAATTCTTTAATATCAGTTGTAGTATTTAAAACGCTTTCTTTTTTTGTTGCTTCTATATATTTATCACTTGCGTTACTGCCCATACCTGTAAAGTGAAAACCTGGAAGGACAGCATTCACTCTTACTCCAAAAGGTCCACCTTCTCTTGCTGCTGTTTTTGTAAGCGTTATAACACCAGCTTTAGAAGCGGAATAATTAGCACTGCCTATATAAGATTTAAATGCTGAAATTGAAGCAATGTTTATTATACTTCCGTTTTTTTGTTTCATCATTTGTCTTAGAGATTCTTTAATCATATAAAATGTCCCGCTTAAATCTGTTTTTACAACAGAATCCCAGATTGTGTCTGTCATTTTAAATATTGTAGAGTCCGATATAATGGAAGCATTGTTTATAACACACTCTATTTTTCCAAACTTGGCAATAACTTTTTTTATTAAATCTTTTACTTCATTGTAATTTGATATATCTGCTTTTACAAATTCAGAATTAGGGATGTCAAAATCTGGGATATTATTTTTGTAACAGCCGTATACATTCCAATCATTCTTGGAAAAGGCTATAGCTAGTTGTTTTCCTATCCCTCTTGAAGAGCCGGTTATTAAAACTGTTTTATTATTCATACTATTTTTATCTACCTAACACCCATAAAGTACCAGTAAATTATACAAAATTTGATATAATTCTTTTTTAGATAAAGTTAGATTCTTAAAGGGGCTTTAAATGGATATGGGAAAAATTTACAACGCTAAAGAAGTAGAAAAAAAGTGGAGCAAATATTGGGTAGAAAATAAAACCTTTTCAGCAAAAATAGATAAAAATAAAAAGCCGTTTACTATAGTAATACCTCCTGCAAATGTAACTGGTTCTTTACATATGGGACATGCTTTAAATACTACTTTGCAAGATATACTAATAAGATTTAAAAAGTTGCAAGGGTATAATACGCTTTGGGTTCCAGGCACTGACCACGGTGGTATAGCAACACAAACTGTTGTTGAAAAACTTCTTAAAAAAGAAGGAAAAACAAAGTACGATTTAGGTCGAGAAAAATTCTTAGAAAAAATGTGGCAATGGAGAAGTGAGACAGGCGATACAATACTAGACCAATTGAAAATGATAGGTTGTGGTTTAGACTGGGATAGAGTTGCTTTTACTATGGACAAAAGCCGTTCTAAATCAGTTAAAAAGGCTTTTATACAAATGTTTGATAAAGGCCTTATATATAGAGGTAAAAAACTTGTGAATTGGTGCTCAAGCTGTGAAACAGCATTATCAGACATAGAAGTTGAGTATGAAGATGAAAAAAGCAATCTTTGGCATATAAAATACCCTCTAAAAGATTCTGGCGGATATGTCATTGTAGTTACAACTCGTCCAGAGACTTTGCTTGGAGATACAGCTGTTGCTGTAAACCCAAGTGATGATAGATATACAAACTTGGTTGGAAAAATCCTTAAACTCCCTTTAGTGGGAAGAGAAATAAAAATAGTTTCAGACTATATAGTTGACAAATCATTTGGAACAGGCGCTGTAAAAGTAACACCTGCACACGATGCAACCGATAACGATATAGCAAAGAGAAGTAATCTTGAAACTATAGAAGTTATAGATATAAATGGAAGAATGATAAATGTTCCTGAGAAATATCTTGGGTTAAGTATTGATGAAGCAAGAAAAGAAGTGGTAAAAGATTTAGAAGAAGCAGACTTTTTAGAAAAAGTAGAGAATTATAGTCATTCTGTTGGAAGATGTTATAGATGCTCAACAAAAATAGAACCTTTGATGTCTGAACAATGGTTTTTAAATGTTGGAGAAATGTCTAAAAAAGCTGTAGATGCAGCAAATGATGAAAAAACTGTATTTCATCCTCACTCGTGGAAAAAGCCATATGTGTTATGGCTTGAGAATTTAAGAGATTGGTGTATAAGCCGCCAGATATGGTGGGGACATAGAATTCCTGTTTACTATTGTGTAGATGATAATGGGGGAAAAAATAATTGTAAATCAATAGCTTCTTTTGAAGAACCTAAGGAATGCCCTTGCTGTAAAGGGAGTAAATTTGTTCAAGATAACGATGTTTTAGATACTTGGTTTTCTTCTGCTTTGTGGCCTATAAGTGTTTTTAATTGGGGTGAAGACGAAAATAATGAAGATTTAAAATATTTTTATCCTACTTCTGTTTTAGCAACAGGGCATGAAATAATTTATTTGTGGGTAGCAAGAATGGTTCAGTTTGGCTTTGAATTTATGAACGATGTTCCTTATAAAGACATCTTTATACATGGTATAGTTAGAGACAACCACGGGAAAAAGATGTCGAAATCTTTGGGAAATGTTGTTGACCCTCGCGATATTATTGAAAAGTACGGTACAGATGCGTTGAGATTTGCATTAGCTCAATCTGCAGCACCTGGAAGAGATATGCAAATTTCTGAAGAATCATTTTTAGCTGCAAGAAACTTTGCTAACAAAATATGGAACGCGTCAAGATTTATATTGATGAATTTAGAAGGCATAGATAAAGTAGATGAAGAAATAGATCCTTTAGAACTTGCAGATGAGTGGATTATAGCAGAATTTAAAAATACTTTTGCCAAAGTAAAATCTGCTTATAATACGTATAATATTGATACAGCTTCAAGAGAACTATACGATTTTTTCTGGACAAAATATTGTGACTGGTACATAGAACTGTCAAAAATACGTATGATGTCTTCAGATATAAATATTAAAAAGCAAGTTCTTTCAATACTTGTTTATATACTGAAATCTACGCTTCAGTTGATATCGCCTGTTATGCCTTTTATAACTTCAGAAATTTGGCAAATATTAAATAAAAACGCAAAAATAATAGCTGAAAGCGAACTTCCTTCTCTAAATTTTTCAGAGTCTTTAGACTCAGTTGAGAAAATGAAAAATATTCAAGATATAATTGTAAAAATAAGAACTCTTAGAAGCCAGATGAATATTTCTCCAGCTGTACAAACAGAAGCTTTATTTAATATTTTAGACGATGCCAAAGAAAAAATAGCTAAAGAAAATGAAAACTATATAAAACAACTTGCCAAGATAAGTACGATATACTTTGGTAAAAATATGGAGAGGCCAAAAAATTCAGCATTAGTAGTTGCTGGAAGCTTTGAGATATTTTTACCACTAGAAGGGCTTATTGATATAAATAAAGAGAAAGCAAGACTTGCAAAAGAAACTGCTCTTGTAAGGCAAGAGATTGAAAGAACTACAGCAAAACTAAACAATGATACTTTTGTTAAACGCGCTCCTAAAATTGAAATAGAAAAGGTACGAATAAGACTTAACGCCGCTACTTTTAAGATTACAAAGATAAACGAAAGTTTGAAATTTTTAGACTAAGAAAGGGATTTTATGATAGAAGAAATAATTCTTGCTACGAGCAATAAACAGAAAGTTGAAGAGATGAAAAAAATTCTTAATGACTTAGAAATTAAAGTTATAGCTATGACTTCCTTTTGTAAGTATCCAGAAACAGATGAAGACGGGAAAACACTTGAAGAAAATGCAATAAAGAAAGCAAAAGACGCTGCAAAATTTTTTAATAAATGGACATTAGCTGATGACTCAGGATTAGAAGTTGATTGGTTAAATGGAGAACCTGGTGTTTATTCTGCAAGATATGCTGGTGAAGATCGTCTTTACGACAACAACAATAAAAAACTTCTTTTAGCTTTGGAAGGTGTTCCATTTAAAAAAAGAACAGCAAAATTTAGAACTGTAATAGTTATTTCAAGCCCAAATGGAGAGATATACTTGGCAGAAGGCAAAAATTATGGTATAATAACTCTCCAATCTTTAGGAAACAATGGTTTTGGATACGACCCAGTATTTTACGTTCCTGAATATAAAAAGACTTTTGCAGAACTAAGTATAAATATAAAAAATTCTATTAGTCATAGAGCAATAGCTTTACAAAAGGCTAAAGAGATTATAAAAAGTTTATCGCAAGCCGGGGAGTAGCGTAATTGGCTATCGCGCCTGCTTTGGGAGCAGGAGGCTGTGGGTTCAAGTCCCGCCTCCCCGATATTTTAAAAAATATTGTCCATGTGAAATAAAGAGGAACAAGCAGATAATGGAAGTGAGGTTGATGGATACGTATGTGTTTCTTTCTTTAATAATTTGATACATTTAATTTTGATTATATTGCATACTTAACCTTAACCATTCCCAACAATCCTTCTCTCTTTCCTACAAAGCTTTCTCCTTTTACTTCCAGCTTCAACCTTTCACTTATATCCATTTTTACTCCCGC
>JAITJN010000021.1 GCA_031278895.1 Candidatus Endomicrobiellum guadaloupense | reverse complement strand
ACTAGAACCAATCTTCCCTGAGATGCTTACGACATTGCCAGCAGTATCGTCACCTTTTCCTCCGGTAATATCTATATCTCCCTCAGCCTCAATATTCCCAGAAATGTTTACTCTGTTATTATTAGCAGCACTGCCTGCTCCATTAACATTTCCACTCAAGATATGTAAATTCCCCTCACACTGAATATCTCCCAAAATGTTCACACTGTTACCATTAGCACTACCACCTACCTTAATATATCACCCATAGATTGATAAATCACCCTTAGACTCAATAGTTCCAGAAATGTTTACTCTATTATCATTAGCACTGCCAGCTACATAAGCATCTCCACCAAATATATTTACCTCTCCTTGCGCGGTGATGCTACCATAAACATTGACACTATTATTCATACTAATTCCGTTATTAGTAGTCACTCTCCCTCCAGAAACACCACCATCAAAACCTCTAGAAATATTCAAATTAGAAAAAACGTTTACTGTATTAAAACTTGAAGTGCCATTACTAACCAGACCTCCAAAAACAGATTCACAACTAAAGTCCTTATAAATGTTTACTGTATTATTCTCAGCACAACCTAAATCAAAGACATATCCTCCATAAATCACGACTTCAGTAGAAGGGCTAACAGCATAGACATTTACAGTATTACGTGAAACTGTAGCACTTGAAGTCAGACCACCATAAAGATTGCAGTAATCATTAATATTACAATTTATATTTAGTGTGTTATTTCTTACATCCCCTAATAATAATAAAGGCTTTAGATTACTAGGTTTAAAACCCTCTCCTTTTCCTGCTCCTCCACAAATATAACATAAAGTCTGTGGCGTAACATTCAAATTTAAAATATTATCATTTGAGTCTTTCTCAAAAGGTGCTGAATAATTGTTACTATCATCTCCATTTGCTGCGACCCAAGTATTGGGAGGTATTTGAACATTTATGTTGACAGTTTTTCCAGCAAAGGAAATATTATAAAAAAGACAAGAACAAAGAGGGGTATAAATAGAACTAAAAACTTGTTGAACTTTAAAAGCATTTTCTCTCCAATTGTTTATCGTATTTTTTATAAAGCTCGTTTGAAGGTCTACATGAATTCTACAAAAATTCTAATAGGTATGCAATATAAAAAGTAACTCTATTCTCATGAATCTAAAGATTAACGTCCTTAATCCTTATGATGTGTCAATACAAAGTTAAAAGTGGACAAAATCTTTTTTTTTTTGACTAATCAATAAACTCAGGAAAATAATAGAACAACTTTATTTCCCTCTTCCATATTTGAAAACTTAGTTAGTATTAGAATAATAAATAGTAATAGTAACTACAATATATGGAGTTATTGCGAATTTACAATTGACTTGAAATGATCTATTTTTTATTATATAAATATTCTGTCAATTAAATATTTTACCAGGGTATATATGAACTTTTGTAATGTTAAAAGTACTTTTATTAGATGGGCTCTTTTTGTAGTGTTACTTCTTTGTGGATGTGTATTTTTACAGCTTATAATTGCTAGAAAAGCTTCAGCTATTATATCTTCCGTCCCTTCAGTATCTATTCCTTCATATTCTCAAGAGGTACTCCTTAATAATATTGAAGCAAGAGCAAAATATCTTGCATTGCGCGTCAAAGATACAAACTTTTTTGTTTACTCAGTTCAACCAAAAGATAATTTATGGAAAATTGCCAAGAAGTATGGTTATTCTGTGCATAGCATAATAGGAACAAATCCTCAATTAAAAACTTATGAAGTAAACCTTAATCAAAAAATTCTTATTCCATCTTCAGGTGGATCGTTGCACCCTATACAAGAGAAGGATACTTGGGGAAAAATTGCCGAGAGGTACGATGTTGATGAGAAAATATTACAAGATGTAAATTTTGGTATATCAGATCTTATTCCCGGAGAATATGTCTTTATTCCTGGTAAAACACCTGCGATAGATTTAATGAATAAAGATATGCAAGCAAAATATGAACTCCGTTCTTTATTTAGGTCGCCGCTTAATGGTAGATACTCAAGTGTTTTTGGCAAGAGAAATCACCCTGTAACTGGCCAGGCAAGCTTTCATGGCGGTGTAGATATTGCAGTCCCTTCAGGATCTTGGGTTGGGGCAGCCGCTGACGGAATAGTTACAGTTGCAAGCCATAATGTAGGCCATTATGGAACTGCAGTCTTTATAGACCATAAAAATGGGTATATTACACATTATGGACATCTTTCTTCCATACATGTAAGAGTAGGACAAAAAGTTAAAAAGGGCCAACTTATAGCAAAAAGCGGTGCTACAGGTAGGGTGACAGGGCCACATTTGCACTTTACAATAAAGAAAGGTGATAAGTCATTAGACCCTATGAAGTTTATTTGGTGATATGTTTACCTAGAAATAGTTTTTTATTTTTGTGTATTATTCCTGTCTTTTTCTACAAAAATCTTATTTTCCAACAATCTTTTTCACAAAAAAACATTAAAGTAGCATTTATAGAAGGAGTCGGCGTAAATATTTGTACTTGTTTATGACGAATCCTTAAATTCCTTCCAATAAAATTTTGTAGATTTTTCATTTCTTCTTTAAGTAGTAGGCAAAAACAAATTCTCCAAGAATAAAATTGTATTAACTAAAACATTGTAATCGTATTATAGCAAACAAAACTTTTTATAAGAAGTTAAGGTTTATATAACAAAATTGGACAGCAAATAAAAATTTTAGTACAATTAGAGTTATATTAGTAGGAGTTAAAAAGAAAGTATAAAAAGCAAGGAGTAATAAAGATGGCCTTTGTGAAAAAAGAAGTAGTTGAAAAATTTAAGACTCATGAAACAGATACAGGTTCTCCTGAAGTTCAGGTCGCTCTTCTTACAACAAGAATAAAGTATCTTTCAGATCACTTCCAGAAATTTCCTAAGGATTTTGCTTCAAGAGTAGGTTTTCTTAAGATGATAGGTCAGAGAAGAAGATTGTTGGATTATTTGAAGAAGCACAACAAGGAGAGCTATTCTAGCTTGATAAAGAAATTAGATCTTAGAAAGTAAATAAAAGTCCCGGCAGAAACTCACAAAGGATGCAAGGAGACGCTTAGGTTATAAGGCGTTTGCTTGGATCTTTTGTGTAGAAGTTGCTGGGTGTGGAGTTAAAATGGAATATTTTAAAAAAGAAGTTGAAATTGTTGATAAAAAGTTTATTATTGAATCCGGAAAAGTTGCAAAACAATCAAGCGGGGCTTGTACTGTAAGAGTCGGAGACACAATGGTTTTAGTTACTGCAGTAGCTTCAAAAGACCCAAAACCTGGCGTGGATTTCATGCCTTTGACTGTAGATTATAGAGAAAGAACTTACGCCGCTGGTAAAATACCAGGAGGTTTTTTTAAAAGAGAAGCTAAGCCTAGAGAAAGTGAAATACTTGTAAGCAGACTTATAGATAGAAGTATTAGACCTCTTTTCCCTCAATGCTGGAGAAATGACACACAAATTTCAGCTATTGTGCTATCTCATGATGGTGAAAATGAAGCAGATATAGCTTCAATACTTGGAGCTTCAGTAGCTTTGTACACTTCGGACCTGCCTTTTACTTTACCTATAGCATCAGTAAGAATAGGTAAGATTGATGGAAAATTGATCGTAAATCCTACAATCTCACAACAGAAACTTAGTGTTTTAGATCTTGTTGTAAGTGGAACGGAAGATGCCTTGACGATGGTAGAAGCAGGCGCGCAGGAGCTTTCAGAAGAGGAAATGCTTAGAGCATTAAATCTTGCAAGAGAGACAATAAAAGCAGTATGCTTGATTCAAAAATCTTTTCCAACAAAAACAAAAACTGTTGTTACAGAACCTAAATATAATGCATCTTTAAAAAATGATATTGAAGCTGAAGCAATAGCAAAGGCTGAGGAAGGTGTAACAATTAAAGAAAAAGGTGAAAGGGAATTTTTCTGGGCATCATTTAAAAAAGATATAACTGCAAGACTTGTTGAAAAATACCCTCAGGAATCAGTAACTACTATTGATACTATACTTGAAGATATTTTTTACAAAAAAGCAAGAGAACTTGTTTTAAACAAAAAAATCCGCACAGATGGCCGTGGTTTAGAAGAAATAAGACCTATAACTTGTGAAACGGATCTTCTTCCAAGATCTCATGGTTCTGCATTGTTTACAAGAGGCCAGACTCAGGCTTTAGTAACAGTTACACTTGGAACTCCAGGTAATATGCAAATTATGGATGAGCTCTCTGGAGAGTTTAAAGAACGTTTTATGCTTCACTATAACTTTCCAGGATTCTCAACAGGAGAAGCTAAAGGTGAGAGATCTACAAGCAGAAGGGAAATAGGTCATGGGAATTTAGCCAAGAGGGCACTTAGACCTATTTTGCCTAAAGAAGAGGATTTTGGTTATACGATAAGAGTTGTCTCAGATATATTGGAATCTAATGGATCTTCATCAATGGCTTCGGTCTGTGGTGGCTCACTCGCTTTGTTTAATGCTGGTGTTCCAGTTAAATCTGCATGTGCAGGTGTTGCTATGGGACTTATGAAAGAAGGCGATAATTATGTTATTTTAACTGATATTATGGGAATGGAAGACCATCTTGGTGATATGGATTTTAAAGTAGCAGGTACTAAAAAAGGTATCACGGCTCTTCAAATGGATATAAAAATTACTGGACTTACTACTGAAATCATGGCGGAAGCTCTTGATCAAGCAAAAAGAGGCAGATTTTTTATATTGGATAGAATGGATTCAGCAATATCCATACCTAAAGATGACCTCTCAACCTATGCTCCTCGTATGGTAACATTGATGATTCCTCAAAACAAAATAGGAGAACTTATCGGCCCTGGCGGGAAGAATATAAGAAAGATTCAGGAAGAAAACAACGTAAAAATAGATATTGAAGAAACTGGAAAAGTATTTATTTCTGGAGTAGATTTTTCAGGCGTTAAAGCTACAAAAGAATATGTAGAATCTATGATTGCAGAAGCAGAAGTAGGGAAAATATATAACGCAAGAATTACAAAATTAATGGCATTTGGTGCTTTTGCCGAAATATTGCCTGGCAAAGAAGGTTTAATACATATTTCTCAGCTTGCTGTAGGACATACAAAGAAAGTCGAAGATGTTGTTAAAGAAGGCAATAAAGTTAAAGTTAAAGTTACAGAAATTGATGATAAAGGAAGAATAAACTTAAGCATTAAAGCTGCTTTGTAATACACAATAAAACTCGGAGTTTGAGGCAAGGATTAACATGGCTAATGACATTAAATCCAAAGTAAAATCTCTTTATGAAATAATGAAAGAGGAAAAAGTTCAAGAACTTGAAGTAAACTCAAAAGATTATAGCATTTGCATAAAACGTAAAGATAAAAATGAGAATAAACAGTCAGTTGTTTTGAAAAAACAGCAAATTTCAGAAACTGTTGTGCCTTCTTTCGATGAATCAAAAGATACTCAAACTGTGATGGAAACTATAAAGTCTCCAATAACAGGTATTTTTTATAAATCTCCTTCTCCATCATCTCCTGTATATGTTGATGAAGGTAGTATCGCAGAGACTGGCAAGACTGTTTGCATAATAGAAGCAATGAAAGTAATGAATGAAATAAAAGCTCCTTTTAAATCAAAAATTCTTAAGATATTGGTTGAAAATGGAAAGCCTGTAAATGCTGGACAAGACTTATTTGAGGTGGAAAAGGCATAAACTATGAGTGAGATGTCGTCTATGATAGGGATAATCGCAGGCGATGTATGGCATTACTTATCTGAGAATGGAGAGTCTTCTCCGATAAAAATTAAATCAGCTGTTGGTATATCAAACTCAATACTTTATCTTGCATTGGGTTGGCTTTCGAGAGAAGATAAAATTGTTATAGAACAAAATGAAAATAGTTACAAAATTGCTTTAAAATAAAGATTTTTAAAAAATTTAAAGTCTTTTTTCAAAGAGGCTTGTTTTTGTGGAGAAAGAGAGAATTATTAAAAATAAGAATAAACTTCATAATAGTGAAAAAATAAGTAGGGAGGCGATTGCCCTGTTTTTTGTTTTGGCAGCGTTTTTAAGTGCCTATGCTTTTATTGTTCCTTATAAGTCGGGCATAATAGGCAGAGCATTTTATTCTGTAATGTTTAATATATTTGGTGTATCTGCATATATTTTACCTTTTATATTTTTATGGCAATTTATACTGAGAGTAAAGCAATCTGTAGAATTAAAAGGAAGACTTGATTTTATTTGGTCTTTTCTATGCATGATCTGTGCTTCTGTACTCTTTGAAGCTGTTCATTTTATGTTTAAAGCAAACATAAAAGGAGGATGGATAGGAGATACTTTATACCCATTTCTAAAAGAACTTCTTGACGCTTGGCTGGGACTTGCTCTAATCACTGTCCTTACTCTTATATTATTTTTCAAAATATTAAGGTTATCCATAATAAGGATTCTTCGTAGTTTTTTGGGTGGATTAAAAGAAGATTTAAGTAAATCAAATAATGAGAAAAATGGCTTGAAAAAATCTAGTGGACAACTTTTTCAACAAAGTTTTCTTGACGATGTTTTTGCTCGTGAGTCTGTAAAACCAAATATTGTAAATAGATTTGATGAAGAAGAGAAAAAGAAAGAAGAGGCTTCTGCAAAGAGTTCCCTTGTTAAGCAGGAATCAATTGACAGTAAAACTTTCAAATATAATCTCCCTCCAACGAATTTGTTGAAAAGTGACGATACTTCAAGTTTTACAACAAATAAAAATGAACTTCTTAAAAGAGCTGATCATCTAAGGACAATTCTTTCTGACTTCGATATAAATGCAGAAGTCAAAGATATTATTCCAGGTCCAGTGGTAACTCGTTATGATTTGGTTTTAGCTCCTGGCATAAGAATACAAACTGTTTCAAATATTATAGACAATATTTCTTTGGCTATGCGTACAGCATCAATAAGAGTTGTTCCAATTCCTGAAAAAGCGGTTGTTGGTATAGAAGTTCCTAATCCTGTAAGTGTTATTGTGGGGTTAAGAGGAATTTTAGAAAGTGCTTCATTTGAGAAATCAAAATCTCTTCTTAGTTTAGCTTTAGGTAAAACTACAGATGGAGCAGGATACGTAACAAATTTGGCTTCAATGCCTCATCTGCTAATTGCTGGCGCTACAGGTTCAGGAAAAAGTGTAGGTATTCACACAATAATACTTTCAATTTTATATAAGGCTCGTCCGGACGAAGTAAAGTTTATGTTGATTGATCCTAAACGTGTTGAAATGCCAATATATAGAGATATTCCACACTTATATAATCCATGTACTAACGCTGCAAATGCAGATATTATAACCAATCCTAGAGAAGCTGCTGCAGCATTAAAGAAACTTGTTGCAGTTATGGAAGAAAGATATACTAAATTTGCGAAAGTAATGGTTAGAAATATTGAGGACTACAATAATAAAATGAGTGAGGTAGATGGAGAAAAAGAATTCTATATTGTTGTTATAATAGATGAACTTGCAGATCTAATGCTTGTAGTTCAAAAAGAAATAGAAGACTCTATACAGCGGTTAGCACAAATGGCTAGAGCTGTAGGAATACATTTAATTCTTGCTACTCAAAGACCGTCAGTAAATGTTATAACTGGTATTATCAAAGCTAATTTTCCTGCAAGACTTTCATTTCAAACTACTTCTAAAGTTGATTCTAGAGTTATTTTAGATATGCTTGGTGCAGAATCGCTGATGGGAAAAGGAGACATGCTATTTTTACCAGCAGGCGAAGCAAGACCTGTTCGTTTACAGGGAGCTTTTGTTTCTTTAAAAGAAGCTGAAAAAATTATTTCTTTTATAAATGATCAAGAATTCCCAAGACTTTATGAATCCATCCCTGTTGAAGTGGAAGGAGAAGGAGGTTTTGATGCAGATAAAGAAAAAGGTAATAAAGATCTAATTCCAGCATTAAAACTTATAAGTTCAAGGAGAAGAATATCTCAAGATTTGCTTAAAGCAAATTTTGGTAGCTCTGCAAGAGCTACCAATATACTGAGCATTCTTGAAATAGAAGGATTTATATCAAAACCTGAAGGCACTAATAAGTGGCAGATAAATTTTGATAAGATTTCGAAATATTTGGAAGCAAATAATATATGATAAAATTTCTCCTATCGCTATTACTTACAAAATTTAAACTTATTAGATTTGGAATTTCTATATTCTTTTTAATGTTTTGTGTTTGCAATATTAAGGCTCAAGAAGTAAGTGGAGAATTGTCAGAGTTTCTTCTAAAATTAGAACAAAGCGATAAAAAAACAAATACTATTAAAGCAGATTTTATCCAAACTATTTCATTTGAGCGTACTGGTGAAAAACAAAAAATTGTTGGAACTGTTCTCTGGGGGAAACCAAATAGTTTGTATATAGACCAAAGGACTCCTCAAGAACAGAGAATTTATATTGATGGGAAGACAATAACTATTTATACTCCAAGTGAGAGCCAAGCTGTTATAGATAGTTGGAGAAACTCTATAAATGAAGATTTTCCATCAGTTTTTATAGTAAACTTTGGGAGCTTTTGGAAAGATATAAGAAAAACAAGTAACATAATTCTTGAAGGGCATGATAATAATAGTGTTATAATTAAAATTCAACCTTTAAAAAATAAAAACATGAATGCAAAAATATATATTTCTAAAGCAAGCATGCTTCCAGAAAAAGCAATTATACATTCTGGAATAACAGAGATAGAGATTGTATTTAAAAATTATAGTCTTAATCCTGAATTATCAAAGGATATTTTTAAGTTTAAGATTTCAAATAATGTTGAAATAATAAAGTTATACTAAAAACCAGAATTTGGAGATACTATGAAAGAAGTAGGAAATGCCCTTAAAGAGAAACGGGAGCAAATGAATTTGTCTATTTCTGATGTTCATAATGCTACTAGAATTCAAGAAAAGTATCTTGCCGCTATAGAGATGGGCAATTTAGATCTTTTTAAAGCTGAGGTTTATTACAAAAGCTTTTTGAGATCTTATTCTAAATATTTAGGCTTTGATCCAGAAGAGTTTATAGACTTATTTAATACTCAGAAACATGCTATAGAACAAGCTTCTAAATTAGATGAGATGTCGTTTTCTGATGAGAGTCTTGTAAATCAACATAAAACTTCATTTTATAAAAAAATAATACTTATTGTTAGCTTTGTTATTATTTTTTTAGTTTTGCTAGCAGCATTTGTATATTTGTATATAAATATTTCAAAGGTTGTTCAGCCGGTGGGTTCTGATAGTTTTAAGCAAGTTGAAAATGAAAAATCAGTGTCAAGACAAGATAATACTGTTATTTTAGAGCAAAAAGAAACATTAATTGAAGAGAATGTTGCTAAACCTGAAATCCAAACGAAACAGAATCTTAAAATTGAAGCAAAAGAGAATGTTTGGATAAGACTAGATATTGACGGTATAATGGTCTATGAAGGAACGCTTTCAAAAGGTAGCAGAAAAACATGGGAAGCTGATAAATCATTTATGCTAAAACTTGGGTATGCGCCAGGAGTTAAAGTATTTTTTAATGGTGAAGATGTTGATGTTGTATCAGGAGCAGTTCAAGACATTAATACTGTTGTCTTAAAGAAGAATGATATAAGGGTGTAGATCTTCATGCAAAAAGTAACAGTTGTAGCTGGTTGTCCAAAAAATATTGTTGAAGCAGAATATCTGCTAGAAGTCTTGAAAAGCAAAAGTTTTGAAATTTTGAAATAATAAATGATATTGAAAAAGCTGATATTACTGTAGGATTTTATAAAGTAGAGATAAAAGGTATTAGAGGATATAATATAAAAGCAGCGATTGGAGAATACAAATGAACCTGGCCAACAAACTAACTATTGCGAGGATATGCTTAGTCCCTTTTTTTATTTTGTTT
The DNA here is from genome assembly GCA_031278895.1 of Candidatus Endomicrobiellum guadaloupense. GTDB lineage: Bacteria > Elusimicrobiota > Endomicrobiia > Endomicrobiales > Endomicrobiaceae > Endomicrobiellum > Endomicrobiellum guadaloupense. The sequence continues at coordinate 5,137 of JAITJN010000021.1, read as the reverse complement.
ATGGAACTTAGAGGTTTTTTTAATACAGTTATTGCTTTGGTTATTTTTTGTGCTGCGTCAATTACAGATTTCTTCGATGGACATGTAGCAAGAAAACAAAAGACTGTAACTTCCTTAGGTATTTTTTTAGATCCTTTAGCTGACAAGCTATTAATATCGTCTGCTTTTATATGTTTTGTCAGTATTACATATCTTGGCATATCCGCGTGGATGGTTATAGCCATAATATCTAGAGAATTCTTGATAACAGGTCTCCGTTCAATTGCAGCCTATAAAAATGTGATTATACCTGCTGATAAGTCTGGCAAATTTAAAACTACGTCTCAAATAATTGTGATTATAACTGTTTTAGTAATTGTAATAATTAACGAAGCTTTCAATAAATATTTTGGAATGTCAATTGAATTTTTTAGGTTCTATTCTCTAGGAGTATACTCATATATAGTGATAATAATAGAAAGAATTCCGTATTGGTTTACTTTCTTCGCAGTTATATTTACAATATTTTCAGGTGCTAAGTATGTGTTCAAATATAGAAATTTTATTAAGTGAAGAATAAATGAATAAAATAATAATTTTTTTATCGTCATTAGGATATTTAGGATATATTAAGTATGCTCCAGGTACGTTTGGTAGTTTAGTGGGACTTTTGCTTTGGATATTTTTTATTCCAGAGAAAATGGCATTTCAACTTTTTTCTTTAATAGTCATCTTTGTGATATCTATTATACTTTCTTCGTTAGCTGAGGATATTTATAAAACGAAAGATGATCAAAGAATAATTATCGATGAAGTTGCTGGTATGTGGATTTCTTTAGCTTTACTGCCGAGATCTTTTTTATTCTACATTCTCGGTTTTCTATTATTCAGATTATTTGACGTGAAAAAGCCTTGGATAATAAAGTCATCACAAAAATTAAAAAGCGGCTTTGGTGTGACAATCGATGATGTTTTAGCAGGATTATTTGTAAATTGTATACTCCAGATTGTGAATTTTATCTTGACAAATAATTAATTGGAATAAAAATGATTAAAGTTAAAAAAGTAATAACAGGATTTATTGATGAAAATTGCTATTTGGTATATGACTCAGACACCAAATATGCAGCTATTATAGACCCTGGACAAGAGGCTGATAAAATTATTAATGCTATAGAGTCTGAAAGTTTAAAACCAGAAATTGTTATTAATACACATGCTCATTATGATCATATTAGTTCTGATGATGAAATTCGTTCAAAGTATAAAATTCCTCTAGCAATTCATAAAGATGAAGTTGAAATGCTTGCTGATCCAGAAAAAAATGGATCGTTGCTTTTTGGTCAGTATGCAGTTGTTAAAGATCCTGAAATTTTGCTTGAAGATAACCAAGAAGTAAAACTGTCTTTTGTTACTTTTAAAGTTTTTAGTTCTCCAGGACATTCAAAGGGAAGTATATGTTTGTTATTTGGTTCGTACTTATTTACTGGAGATACTCTTTTTGCAGGTTCTATAGGCAGAACTGATTTATGGGGTGGAAACAGTGAAGAGATCATAAAATCCTTAGAGAAGCTAAAAAAGCTAGACCCTTCTATAACTGTTTACCCAGGACATGGAAGTATGACAACAATAGCTAAGAGCTTAAACAACGCACGGTACTGAAGCATACTCGAAAGTATGTGGATGATCTTGAAACTATGTAATGTCATGGAATGTTTCAGAATTCTTCTGTGATTATTAGCAAATATTTTAAAGAGGTCAGGGAATATTACAAATGCTTTAGTTACGCTGACATAAACAGTTATTCCATCTTCTAAAGACCCAAATTGTGATCTATCCCCGTTATGCCCCATCTTTGTTTTCTAAAACTTTTTTTACGGCAACAGAAATACGCTTTCCATCAGCGGCTCCATTTAGAGCTGCTATAGCGGCTTTCATAACTGTGCCAAAGCTTTTATCTTCGGATGCATCTGCAACTGCTTTAACTTTATTGAATAGCTCTTCATCAGACATTTCTGCTGGCAAATATTGTTCTATAACCTTTACTTCATTTTGCTCTTTTTCAACAAGATCTTTTCTTCCACCTTTTTCAAAGCTTTCTATAGATTCTTTGCGTTTCTTTATTTCACCTCGCAGAACTTTTAGCACTTCTTCATCTGTTATTTTGATATTTTTCATGTCACGTATAGTTATTTCGTTAAGAATAGCTCTTACAACATTTAACTTTTCCATGTCTTTGGCTTTCATATAAGTTGTCAAATCTGATTTTAATTTTTTTATCATTTCTATGTCAGGCATATTAACCCTCTCATATTACAATATCAATATATTGCCTTCTTTAATTTTTAACTCTTTTGCTCGACCTGCACTTAGTTCTATAACTATATCTACTTCTCCAGGAGAAGAGTACGTTTTTAATTTTTCTTCAGGCACTCCTGGCTCTGACTTTACATTTTCTGTAACTCCTAGTATTACATTGTTTCGTACCCATACGATATCTAATGGAAAGTTCATTCCTTTCATCCAAAAAGATACTTTTAGTAGTTTATCAAAAAAAAATATCATTCCATCAAAAGGAATTTTTTCTCTCCAAGAAAGGCCTCTTATTATTGTTTCGCGGTCTTTTGCGATAACTAATTTTAGATTTTGGCCATTTATATCTGCATTTAATGTATCCCCATCATTATATTTATTGACATCTAGTTTACTGATCAGAGAATTTGGTAGAGAAACATATGAGTCATATGTTTTAGCATATAAATTTGTACCAAGGAATATTTGTTGTATGGAAAACAATAATATAATGCTAAATATAAATTTTTTCATAATATTAATTATACAAAATTTTATGATGTAATTCCTAATATATGTACGCGTTCATGACAAATTAGACTAATTTTTTGCAAAATAGAACGATTTAATATATAATATTATTCGTGCTAAGTATGTATTTTGTTTAAAAAAATATTATCAATAGATATATTAGGGAACTGGCGACTTAGTCAATAAATAGTTTTTTAATTTAAAATTATTTATTGGGGTTTATTCTTATGAAGAAAGATAAAGTAATATTTTTTGATACAACATTAAGGGATGGTGAACAATCACCAGGCGCAAGTTTAAATTTAAAAGAGAAAATTCTTATTGCAAATCAACTTGCGATTTTAGGTGTAGATGTTATAGAAGCAGGGTTTCCGGCGTCAAGCGTGGGGGATTTTGAAGCCGTAAAAACAATATCGCAGCAAATAAAAACCTCATCTATAGCAGGTTTGTGCCGTTCAACAGAGAAAGACATAAAGATATGTTGGGACGCAGTAAAATATGCAAAAAAGCCGAGGATACACACATTTCTAGCTACTTCCGACATTCATATTGAAAAAAAACTTCAAAAAACAAAATGTGAAGTTCTCAATATGGCTGTAAAAGCCGTTAAATACGCAAAAATTTTGTGTAAAGACGTTGAATTTTCAGCTGAAGATGCAGGAAGGTCTGACATAGACTATTTGTGTAAAGTTGTAGAAGCTGTTATAGACTCAGGAGCTTCTACAGTTAATATTCCTGACACCGTAGGATATACAACTCCTCTAGAGTTTGGAGTTAGAATATCCGAAATTAAAAAAAGAGTCCCTAATATTGGCAAGGCAATAATAAGCGTACATTGTCATAATGATTTAGGTCTTGCTGTGGCAAACTCTTTATCTGCAATAGAAAACGGTGCAAGGCAAGTTGAATGTACTGTTAACGGAATTGGCGAAAGAGCTGGGAACGCTTCGCTTGAAGAACTTGCGATGGCGTTAAAAGTAAGACCGCATTATTATAACGTTACGCATTCAATCAAAACAAAAGAATTGTATAATGCAAGCAAGCTAGTGTCTCGCTTAACTGGTATAGTAGTCCAAGTAAATAAAGCTATAGTTGGAGCAAATGCCTTTGCTCACGAGTCAGGCATACATCAGGATGGAATGCTTAAAGCAAGAGAAACCTATGAGATTATGCGTCCTGCAGATGTCGGCATGCCTGAAAGCTCTTTAGTTTTAGAAAAACACTCAGGAAGACACGCTTTTTTCAAGAAAGTAAAAGATTTAGGTTATAAACTTGACGCTCAAGCGTCTGAAAGGTTATTTGAGAAATTTAAGGCTTTATCCGACAAGAAAAAGTCGGTTTTTGATGAAGATATTATTGCGTTAATTGAAGAGGATTCAACAGCTGACAATAAAATATTTACTCTTGAATATTTAAACGTAACCTCAGGCGCAGGAATACCTGCCGCAACTGTTAAAATATCAGATAAGAAAGACGGCAAAAATGCTCAATTTAAAGTATTTCAAGAAGCGGCTTGCGGAAGCGGTCCCATTGACGCAGTCTATAAAGCTATAGGTAAAATAGTAAAAATGGATATCACGCTGACTGAGTTTTCTCTTAGGGCAGTTTCTTCTGGTGAAGATGCATTGGGGGAAGTTTTCTTAAAAGTAAAATACAAGGGAAATCTCTATTCTGGAAAAGAAACTTCAATAGATATAATAGAAGCTGGAGCTAAGGCTTACATGCAAGCGCTAAACAAAGCAAAATCTTTTGAAATAAGAAAGGGGAAATAGATATGGGAAGTACGATTTCAGAAAAAATATTAGCCGCTCACTGCGGGAAAAAAGTAGTAGAGACCGGCGAATTTATAGAACCCAAGGTTGATATTGCGTTAGCTAACGATGTTACTGCTCCTTTAGCTATAAAAGAATTTAAGAAATCTGGAGCAAAAAAAGTTTTTGATAAAAATAAAATAGCCCTAGTTATGGACCATTTTACCCCTAACAAAGATATTTTATCTGCAGAACACATTAAATTTGTAAGAGAGTTTGCAAAGGAACATAAGATAAAACATTATTTTGAAGTCGGAAACGTCGGTGTAGAACACGCTATTCTTCCTGAAAAAAGCATAGCACTTCCCGGAGACATAATAATAGGCGCAGACTCTCATACTTGCACGTATGGCGCTTTAGGAGCATTTTCTACAGGCGTAGGCTCAACAGACCTTGCTGCTGCTATGGTTACTGGTAAAGTTTGGTTTAAAGTTCCAAATTCAATTAAGTTTATTTTAAAAGGTAAGTTGAACAAGTGGGTAAGCGGAAAAGATATTATTCTATATATAATAGGTCTCATAGGC
>JAITJN010000036.1 GCA_031278895.1 Candidatus Endomicrobiellum guadaloupense | reverse complement strand
TCAGCACAACCTGAAGAAAAGATACCACCTCCAATAACAGCACATTCTCTACAAACGCCACCACCACCATAGACATTTACAGTATTACGTGAAACTGTACCAGTTGAAGTCACACCACCCCAAAGACAACATTTATCATCAATATTACAATTTACATTTAGTGTGTTATTTCTTACATCCCCTAATAAAGACTCTCCCTCCTCTCCTTGTCCTGCTCCTCCACAAATAAAACAGTTAGTTCCTGGTGTAACATTCAAATTTAAAATATTATCATTTGAGTCTTTCTCAAAAGGTACTGAATAATTATTACTTTCATCTCCATTTGCTGCGTAAAAAGTAGTACTAGATATCTTAAAATCTATGTTGACAGTTCTTCCTGCGTAGGAAATATTATAAAAAAAGACAAGAAGAAAGAGGGATATAAACAGAACTACAAACTTGTTGAATTTTAGAAGCATTTTGTCTCCCCAAACAAGGGGGGGGGAGGGTAAGTATTAAAAGGACTTTATTTTTCATTTTTTTCTCCTAAGGAATTTAGACTTGTAGCCCTAAAAAATATCGCATAGGTTACTATACGGGGCAAACTGGACGAGTTGTATAACTTTTTAGCATTTTCTACCATTCCGCTTGATTACAGTAGTATCAAATAACAAATTTTACTTGCCTACCCATTTCAACGACTCTGAAACGGACGGGTTATCTGTGTTTTTATAAGATACTTCAGCCTGGGAGAACTCTTTCTTTAAATTAGAAACAAACTCGTCTATCCACGAAGGAGTTAAAACTTCAACCCCCGTAAAATCTAAAACGAATTCCTTTTCCTCTTTGTCTATAATATAAGCACGGGCAGACAAAAAAGCCTCTCTGCCTTCAGGTCTTGAAACTAAATTGTTACCGAAATCGCCTATTTTAATTATCATACATTACCTCTTTTTTTAATACCTGATAACAGTCAAACAACCATTAACAACAGATTTAACGGATTCAAAAGCTATCTTGCCATTTTCTATTACAACACAACCTTTCCCCGATTGTAAAAACAAATTCCAATTTTTAGATTGCACAACGCTTGCCGAAAACTTTAAGCCATTGCCTCGTTGTTCCGGCGCTCTGCCTGATAAAATTTGCGTAAATGCAACTTTAACGGCTTCTTCGTCATCTTTAATATCAGGCTTAACTTTTATAAGCGTTGCTTTAACTCCTTGCCCTCTGTCAGCAATAATTACAATCCTTTTTTCTAAGTCATAAATAAAAAACACTCCAACAACATCTTTCCACCTTGCGAAATTATGGTCAACCGAATTATTTCCTATTTCTCCAACAACAGCGGCAAGTAAAGGGTCGTTGACAGCCTTACGAAATTGGTCTTGCCTAAACTGAAATATATTTCTATATTGGCAATGCCAATCCGCATTGTTTTCAAAAATAGAATCAACGCTGTCTTGTGAAAGCCATATTTTCAATTTTAAAATTATATCATCCATAATAATTATTATACCAAAGTTTTATAATTTTATATACAGATTTGCGGTGTATTTTTTAAAAATTAATAAACAAGAACATCACATAAGCTGTTTATAACCATAGTGAATGCTTTTAATCTATCCTTGACATACTAAGCAATGATAAAATTAGAATAGATTTGATTTTCAGCATCTTCTTGTGAAATATTCCATAAGTTCGCAAGGCTTGGGGAAATTAATTCAACATCCCAAGGCATTAGATATTCCTTTGTGCTGAGCAAAAGGACCATCTGTTTCAGTCAAAACTTTATCTTTTGGCATCAGATAAATCATTGCTCTTCCTTTTTTACTGTTAATCATAGACGGACCAACAGAAAACCAATGTAGTATAGAAATACCTTCAGTTTTTCTTAATTCATCCAAAACAAAACTTACACTATCTCTGCTATGGATAGACATTATTTTGCCACCATGATTTTTAAGTGCGTTTAAAATTCTACGAAATATTTCGACTTGTAGATGAAATGACTTCTTATAATCACCGCCATCTAGGCCTATTTCACCAATGTATTTTGTTTGAGGTATTAGCGATTCAACTAGTTCTATTTCTTGAAATCTGTCTGAAATTAACTGTGGATAAAATCCAAGTGCCGTACGAATACGTTTGTTAGGGAGAGCAAGTCTATTTGTGATACTCCAAGCTTTGGGAGTTGTTGTTACTGACAAAATATAGAATTTTTTTTGTTTTGATTCATCAACGACAATATGAGGTTTTTTATATAAATCTAGGTGGCAATGCATGTCAATTAACATATTATACTTTTGCCTTCTTTAGATAAGATTCAACCTCTTTTAATCCTTTTATAAAAATGTTTTCATACCTGCTTAAATCTTCAAAAGGAATAGGTCCACTATCTATAACCCATAATTTTATGTTTCTTGAAGGCATCTGAGAATTGCCATTTTAATTGAAGTATAAATCATCCGATAATACATCAGAAATATTATTATATTGATAGTCAACAGTCTCTTTCATTTGACCTTTGAACAAAGATGCTCGCCTTATGATACATGGTACACAAGTCCCACACTGTTGATTTTGACGTTTCCAATGGCTACAAGAAACAGTGTTATTTACAATATTTTTAAGCAATTTTTGATTCTTGCATTCCAAAACCATTTCTCCTTTTGTCTTAAATTTATAAGGATTACGAATATGCACAGGGATTTCGACTTCATTTAAAATTTCTTGTATTGAATTGATAAAATGGTTATGAGTGGTACGAGTACTTAAAGAACCAGTATGCCTTATAGTAAGAGGGGCATTGAGTGAAATAAATCCATTTTCTGGCATTATAAAATCAATTTCTTTTGTCCATTTAAAATACGTAAAACAGAACCGCATACTATCCCAAATGCAATGAAATTCAAAATATAAAGGTAAATTTAAACATTTATATATTGTTTTCTAACCGTAGCGAGGCATTAAAATATGAAAAACAAGGTTATATTGGACTTTCCCAAACAGCCCATAATTTAGCAATAGCATTGTAGCAAAATAAAGATTTTGTAAGTTTTGTGACGCAAAGTAGAAAGAAAATTGGATTTCCTTTGAAAAGCTTTGCAAAGCACTCAGTGCAGAAATGTATATCTGATTGGGAAAAAGCTCCTGAAGAAATATCAAAAGAGTTTAACGAGAATATTTTAAACTATATAATTGGATTTAAGGATTACAAATATTCTTCTATCGTTTATAATCAAGTTCCATTTATTGTTAATTATGGTTGTATCTTTCTACCGTTGTTGCAGCCGATTAGAATTATTCCAAGTTATCCAGACTATATGTTAAACAATACTCTTACATATTTAAATGAAAAGCAGATACAGTATAGCAGCTTAAACATAAACATTCCTTACAAAACGTCTGTGAACGAAATTAAAAAATTCTTTGACTATAACAATGATGTTTTGAGCAATAAATTATCCAAACTACCAGAAAATGAATTCAAAATTAAAGAAAAAGAATACAAGATTTTGAAGTTGCATGAAAAACACTCCTACAAGAAAATAGCAGAAAAATCATCTGATAACCACTCAAGAGAAGCTATAAGGCAAGCTAAGCATAACAAAAACATACCATAACATTTGTTACACCTCTTTTTTGTACTCTTCCGACACTAATTCCCCTTTGCTAAATTGTATTTATGGCAAACGGGAATTTTTTTATTTCTAAAAGACTGACTTCCTATTCAACAAGCTTCCTTGATAAAACAAGGTAAGTCTTTGAACCTCTATGCCATAAAAAAACTTTCTGATGAAGAATGCGTTGAACTCGCGTGCAACGTATTATCGTTGAAACTTTATTTAGAGGAGTTGCGACAAAAATATGGAGATTAAAAGAGTGCCTTATAGTTTAATAGAAATGCATAGAACTTACACGACAAAAGAGCTTAGTGATTTGTTAAGAGTTTGTAAACAAACTATAAGAATTTGGCGTAAACAAGGTTTGTCCACTATCAAAGATCTACAGTCCTTACTTTTCAAAGGCAAGGTGGTTAAAACATATTTATCGGAGTTGAGGAAGAAAAATAAAACCACCTTAGAATTTGATGAAAATTACTGCTTAAAGTGTAGGAAAGGTAACAAGATAGTAAATGTCGTATATGCTGAGAGAGAGACTCAGTAAGGATAATGTGCAGGTAACAAGGCAAGAAAATTGCCAAGCTTGTGGTACGAAAACGAGCCGTTTATTTCCTAAAGGCAAAGGCGTATGCGTAGATGAATACACTTCTTCAACAACCATTTAAACTTTAACTTAACAACACAAAAATAAGGAGATTTAAAATGAATTACAATCCAAACAATGAACTAATGAAAAGAAAGCACGAAGAATTTTTGAAAGAAACTAGGGGATATTCAAGGGATACCATAAAATTTAGGCGTAGAGTGTTAGATAAATATGACGCGTTCACCAATCATGAAAATTATGCAAAATTCAACAAAGACAAAGCTATTTCTTTTAAAGACTATTTAAAAAAGAACTCGAAATCTATCTCATCCTTTGTAAATTATATGAAAGAGTTAAAAAAGTTCTTTTTTTGGTTATCCGAGCAGAGAGGGTATAAATTAAAGATAACGAAAGAATTAGTCGAATATTTGAATGTATTAAATGAATACAAGGCTATAGCCAAATCAAGACCCCCAAGAAAGTATCCAAACATTGAATATGTTTTAAATCTTACTAAATCAATTAAAGTAAGAAATGAAGTAGATATGAGAGGCAGGTCAATAATAGCTATGTTATGTCTTACGGGGATAAGATATGCCGCCTTGTTGACAATACCCATTAAATGTTTTGACAGGAAAAATCTGATTGTTCATCAAGACCCTAATGTAAAAACAAAACTAAAAAAACAGATTATTTCAAAGCTGTTTAACTTTAACGATGAGTTGGTTAATTATGTTTTAGAATGGGTAGATTACCTAAAACAGAAAGGCTTTGTTCGAGATGACCCTTTATTTCCGTGCTCAAAAAACAATAAGTCTAAACATCAGCTTTGCTTTGAAGAGTCAACGGAAGTTGAAGCAAAATTTTGGACTGGCTCTGGGAGTATAAGAAACATACTTAAACGTAGAGTAAAAGAGGCAGGAGTTGAATACTTCCAACCACATACCTATAGACACCTTGCCATAGAATTAGCTATGTCAAAAGCAAAAAGTGGTGAAGAGATTAAGGCAATAAGTCAAAACTTTGGGCACGAAAAAATCCCAACTACTTTCAGGGTGTATGGCAATTATCAAAGTGAAGACTTGATTAAAAAATTGAATGAAATTGATAAAAGAAGCTCCTCCCCCACTATGGTACCATCAGATAAAAAGCTTGAAAAGATGCTAAAAACTATAAAATCCAACAATGAATGACGATTATTTAGCAGAAAATTTATCTTATAATTTATAAAGGGTTAAAATTCTATGGAACAAGCACTTGTATATCTAAGGGTATCAAGCAAAGGGCAAGAAGATAATTATTCACTAGCCGCGCAAGAAAAACTTGCCCGTCCTTATGCTCAAAAAAAAAGATTTTCAAATCGTAAAAATTTGGAAAGGCGCGGAGTCGGCTTGGGGTAGAAAAAATCGCCGTAATTTTAATCAAATGTTAGATTATGCAAAAAAGCACACCGAAATAAAGCATATAATTTTTGACATTTTAGACAGAATGACAAGAAATGACAGCGATAAAGTTAAAATTATAGACCTTATAGAACACGACAAAAAAATTATTCATTTTAGCAGGACAAATAAAATTTACTCAATAGAATCTAATCCTGACGACGAGTTTATGTTTGATATTGAAACTGCCGTTGCAAAAAAATATTCAAATGATATTTCACGCAAGTTAAAAATGGGCTTAACTGAAAAAGCGGAACAAGGATTTTACCCGTCAAACTCACCGCTTGGATATATCAATAATAGAAACACAAATACAATTGAAATTGACCCGATAAACGCCCCTTTAATAAGAGAACTCTTTGAAAAAGTATCAACAGGCAGATATTCTTTACTGATGTTAGAGCAAATGCTTTACGACAAAGGATTAAGGCATAAAACGAGAGGCAATAGAATACGCAAAAGCACGCTTCATAAAATTATATATAACCATCTATATTACGGGGTTTTCAAGTGGAAAGGCAAAATATATACTAATGCTAAACATACACCTTTAATCAGCAAAGAATTATGGGACAAAGCCCACGAAGCGCTTGCAAACCTTCATAGACCTTGCATAGCAAAAAAGGATTTTGCATATAGAGGGCTTTTAACCTGCGGAAAATGCGACTGCACAATTGTTGGGCAAAATGCAAAAAAGCGATATGTTTATTATCGCTGTAGTTTTTCAAAGGGACACCATGAACATAGCGGATATATACGTGAAGAAAATATGCCTGATTTATTTTTGCCTATTATAAAGTCTGTATCTACATCCAACACTATAGTTTCATGGCTTGAAGACGCAATGAAAGAAATATCAAAGCGACAAGAACACATGAAAATAAGCAAAAAATAGATATTACAAAAAGAGTACAATAAAGTATATGTACGACTTAACAATTTGTACAACATACGCTTAGACGGTATAAAAAAAGAAGAAATGTTTAGCATAAAAGAGCAGGAATTGACGGAAGAACTAGCAACAATTAAAAGCAAGTTAAGTCATTGCGAGGTGAATACTCAAGAAGTACAACACAAAGCTCACAAGGTATTTAATATAGTAAACAATCTTGAATCACAGATAACCGTGAAAAAGCGCATATTTTAAAACTTTTGGGAGTAAATTATATGTTAGAGGGTAAAAGCATAAAACCGAATCTTAGAAAGCCTTTTAATTACTTTGCAGAGATTAAGGAAAGTTTTAAGACAGTAGAAATGCAAAATCCGCTAAATTCCGACTTCGAAATCGGACAAGCGGCTCTTTATAATCATAAAAGTTATAACCATATACTAATACGGGGACGACGGGATTTGAACCCGCGGTCTCTGCCTTGACAGGGCAGTGTGTTAAACCAGGCTACACCACGTCCCCAAACTTAATGAAGGATTATACATGATTCACCGTCACATGTCAAATTGATATAATAAAAAATTAGGCAAGATGAAAATATTTTTGCCTAAATTTAAAATCAATTCACTTACATCACAAAATTTTTAAATTTTATACTAATTAATAATCTAATCCTTTGTATATTGAGAATTCTTGGCAAAGATTCAACATATCTTTTTTAACTTCCAAAATAATTTTTTCGTCGTTAATATTTTTAAGAACTTTTACTATTGATTGTGCTATTCTTACCATCTCACCTTCTTTCATTCCTCTTGTTGTAACAGTTGGAGAGCCAATTCTTATACCTGAAGTTATTGTAGGGTTTTCCATATCATAAGGAATCCCATTTTTATTTAATGTAATGCCTGCCTTTTCTAAGGTTTCCTGGGCAATTTTACCGTTAACATTCAAAGATCTTAAATCAATCAAAAACATATGAGAGTCTGTACCACCTGAAACGATCTTAAGTCCTCCTTGCTCAAGAGTTTCAGCAAGTTTTTTTGCATTTAATAGAACTTGCTTTTGATATTCTTTAAACTCAGGCTTCAAAGCTTCCCCAAAAGCTACAGCTTTGGCTGCAATGACGTGCATTAGAGGCCCTCCTTGCTCACCTGGGAAAAGAGCTGAGTTTATTTTTTTTGAAAGCTCTTCGCTGTTTGTTAAAATCAATCCACCACGAGGACCGCGTAGAGTTTTATGTGTAGTAGTTGTTACAATATCCGCATATTCTATAGGTGACGGATATACCTCTGCAGCTATAAGACCTGCATAATGCGCAATATCGCTTATGTGATAAGCTTCAACTTTTTTTGCCGTGTCGCCAATTCTTTCCCAATCCCAGATTCTTGAATATGCACTGCCACCGCTTATAATCAATTTAGGTTTATGCTCTAAAGCAAGCTTTTCCATTTCATCATAATTTATGCATCCAGATTTTTCGTCTATTGTATAAGAGACTATGTTAAACCATTTACCCGAAACATTATAAGAACTTCCATGAGTTAAATGTCCACCATGAGGAAGACTTAAACCCATAATTGTATCGCCCGGTTTTAAAAGAGCAAGTTGAACAGCAAAGTTAGCTTGAGAGCCTGAATGAGGCTGAACATTGGCAAATTTAACATTGAAAAGCTTTTTTGCGCGCTCTATAGCAACTGTTTCTGCAATATCAACAATCTCACAGCCACCATAATATCTTTTACCTGGATAACCTTCTGCGTATTTATTTGTCAGGCACGAGCCTTGAACTTCCATGACAGCTTGTGAAGTTATATTTTCAGAAGCAATAAGCTCTATAGTTTCTCTTTGCCTTTTTAATTCTTTTACTAATACATCATAAATTTCTGAATCATTTTTCTTTACGTTTTCCATTTCTCCCCGCCTATATATACTTTAACAGCTCATTAGAGTCTAAACAACCTTCTCTTAATATAACATATGGGAATTGTACCATATCTATAACCGTAGATTCAAAAGAAAACTTACATTGTCCACCGTCTATTATAATATCAGCTATACCATCAAATTCTAAAACATCTTCGACTTTTTTTGCACTTTCTTGATTTGAAATATTTACTGAAGTTGTAAAAATTGGCTTTTTTATCTCTCTTAGAAGCTTAAGTATAAACTCACTATCAGGAATTCTTACCCCCAGATCTTTTCGTCCTCCAGAAAGCATTTTTCCAGTCTCTGTAGTAGGAAATACCAAAGTCAACTGACCTGGCCAAAATCTTTTAGCTATTTCATAGGCTTTCTGAGGAATATCAACAAGAACTCTAGCACTTTTTATATCTGGAACCATTAGAATTAAAGGTTTTTTAAAACTTCTTCCCTTAATCTTATAAATTTTTTTTTGAGCATTAATATTAAACGCATCTACGGCAAAACCATAAACAGTTTCTGTAGGAACTATAGCCACTCCACCGTTTTTTATTATTTCAGCTGTTTTCTTATAAGAATCAAATCCTTTCAATGAGATCTTTAAAGTCATATATTTTACCTTGCATAATTACTACAAGTCTAATAGGTTGTGAACGCTTACAGTTTTCTGAAATCGTTATTTTGATCTTTAAATAACAGGCATACTGAATTAGTTTATAATCCTCTATTTCTCTAACGCTGCCACGCCCCAATTCAACCATTTTCCCCAACTGGGGAGTTCAAGACCGACTGATTTAAGAACCTGCCTTGTAAAATCAAACGGCGTTAGCCAAATTAAGCCCTCATGAACTTTTTGCGTATTATACAAAATAAGTAATCTTCTATCTCTTGCTCTACATTTTCAATATCTGTTAAGTTGTAGCATGTCATTTGTTGTACTTCATGAGAACATTCGTAAGCGTATTTTTCTTTGTTGCAACTCATCATTTATCTTCACTTACAGTAATTTTTCTATAAATCAAAAAGCTGTCTTATCTTATAGATAAGACAGCCTAATTCCATCAAAATTTCAAAAAGAAAATAAGACGGGCATGTGTTTTGCTATAGACCGGTCGCTTTCGCGACTCGGTGGTATAGCTAAGTCTGTTAAATGACGCTTAGAAACTTCTTGGGGAAAATATTTTTTTGCGTCTGTTTCCTGCTCTTTTTATCGTATTTTTCAATTTCGCCTATGGGGATTCTCCAAGTTGTTGTTCCAAACATAATCGTTGCATCAATTTCGCGGGCTTTGATGAGGTCTGATACGGTTTGTTTGCCTAAATTGAAATGCGTGCGAAACTCTTTTATGCTTACATATCATTTGTCCGTCTTTTTTTGCGTCACCTACTTTTTGTATTTAGCAATAGCCTCGGCGGCAGCCTTAGAGGCAGACAGTTCAGCAACTAGTTCAATAATTGTTTGAAATGTGCCAAAGGTAAGCATTATATTCTCAGATGGGTCTTTCCCGGCAGTGTCAGCGATAGAAAGTTTTTCAAACTGTTTCTTTGTAAACCTGAAATCTTCTATCACCGATAGAGCCAAATCTAAACTTGCTTCGTTATTGTTGAAGTCTATGGACATTGATAAGATTCTCGGCTTTATCGCCGCAGGCGTCTGGTTAATGTCATAAACAGGCGACAGCTTCCAGCCTTTCTGATGTTCATAAAGGAAGCCGTGGTTCCGGAGATGGTCGTCGGTATTTGAAATAAGCACGTTAAAAACGATGCGTTTCCAGAGTTCAGCCAAATCTTTATTAGGTTGCGCGCCGTGCTGGCTGATAGCGTAGGCTATTTCAAGATAACTGTGCATCTCATTATCTGACGCGCCAAGCATACTCATGGAAGAGAGAACGGTATTCTGGTCTTTGCCGTTCTGTCAAAACGTTTTTCTATTAGAACAGGTTTCTTAAGCACATTTTCAATTCGCCACTGCGGCGTTATGATACCTGCGGCTTTGGCAAGTGTCAGCGCAACGGCTTCCCATAAGACAATGTTTAGGCTGTCGTCTTTACAAGGAAACTTTGCAATGGCTAAAGAGCCGTCTTTATCTCGGACAGATGCTTTAGGTCTTGCGCCGCCCAAAGATGAACATGGCGCTAAAAGAAGTTTTAAATCCGTTGCGCTTTCTTTTGAACTTAAAAACTTTTCAGAAGCAGACAACAATTTAGGAAGTTCTATAAGTGGCAGCACCGAGTTTTTATCGGAAGGTTTTAGAAAATGTCCGCCTATGTTTTCAGCAAACCTTAAAGCGCCTTGTCTTGTTTCATCGTTGACGCCAAGCAGATAATCTTTCTCCATTAAGGTTCTTGCGGTTTCTTTTTCGCTCAATGCTCGTTTTGATTCGGCGCGGCGCATAAGCAGCCTGCCCTAACGGTCAGGAGCGGAATCGCCGATAGCGCCAAACAAAAGCTCTTTATCGTTTGTATGGTAAGAGCCTTCCATAAGTTGTAAAGCCGGTTCAAGTGCAAACCGTTCCGGATGGCTTCCATTTTGTATTGTCATCGCTTATTCCAAAAGCAACTCCTATGACAATATTTTTAATTTGCTTTTTTGCGTGTAGTGTTGAGCATTCAAAGTTTATCTGCTCTATGTTGATATACCTTGGGTTTAAAGCAGCACACATAGATGGAGCAACCGATAAAGAAACACGAGGGAAAGTCTTAGGACAATTCAAGAGTGGCGATATACAAATTATTTGTAACTGGTGTTCTCTCAACTGGCTTTGATACGCCAAACACCGATGTTGTATGTATAGCAAGACCAACCACTTCTATCGCATCATATAGCCAAATGATAGGTCGTGGCTTACGCGGTCCTGCTATTGGCGGAACAGCAAATTGTAAGTTGATAAATGTTAAGGACAATATACAAAACCTTCCAGATTACGAGCGCATATTTGATTACTTTGAAGAATATTGGAGCTAAGTGTGGACATTGTATTTTCAAAAGAAATTTTACAGCAACTTGAAAAAGAGTTGAATAATACAAAAGACGATGTTCAAATCATAAGTGCATTTTGTAAAGAATCTATTTTGAAATTTATACATGAGCGGCTCGCTAACTCTGTATCAAAAAAACGATTATTAGTTAGATTTACTCTTGCCGATATACTGACTGGAGCAACTGATGCAGGTCTTTATAACTTCTGTGAAAAGCATGGTTGGGATATGTACGTCCTAACTGCACGCTAAAACCTATATATTCAACCGTAAAAGATGTTTGATTGGCAGTGCTAACGTTACAGCAAGAGGTATGGGTCTAACGCAAACTCCAACATTGAAATATCTGGCATTGCTCCTATTGAACAGGATGATTTAGCTAAAATAGACGCTCTTTTCTCTGATGCTACAAAATTGAATGCTAATTTATATGCCAAGATGTATCGTGATATCGAAAATGCTTATGAAACACCAACCGATACGATATCACATAAATGGAGCGCAGACATTTTGGCACAAGTAAAAGACGAAAACATTTTGTCATTATTCTCTTATGAGTTTCCATCTGCATCTTTTTCGGATAATATATTTGACAATTCATTCGATTTTTTGAATGAAGAACAGAATCTGAAAACAAAGGGTGAAGTAGAAGCTGCCTTTATATCATGCCGTGCATACAAATGGCTTATACAGACATTGAGAAATGCGGAAGGATACAAACTTTATTTTGGAACCCTGACAGCTGAATTACATAATATTCTAGTATCAGATCCAATGCCATACCGAAAAGAAGTGGAAGACTTACTAGCTAATTTGCTTACTTAGATTAAAGCTTTGGCAACAGATGTTATAATTATTGACAAACCTAAATATTCCTTGCGAATTCGATTACACATAATATACTAGCAAAGAAACATAAATTCTCAATGTTGTGTATTCCGTTATGTTTTCCACTTATGTGATTCTTTGAAATTGTTCCTTAAAAAGAATATATAATTAAGTGTATAAGAGCGCCGCAAGACTGAACGGAAAAATGGCGAGAAGGCCCGTGGGGTATCAGAGTCTGCGGCGCATTGTTCGTTTTCAGCGCCAGTTCCGCAAGACTTCTGTGCAACACTTTTGTAATAGAAGGATTGTTGCAAACGGCAAATATCACCGGCACAAACAAGACATACAGGCTTTCAGAGAAGTATGAGGCTCTTATTTGATAGCAATGGCATAACACCTGATAGAAACAAAAGTCCCCGGCTGATTAACCAAGCTCAGCCGTGGTGTTATTTCGGATACTTTGCGAGACTATTGCGAGACAAAATTTGGAAACTTGAAAATCTCCGACGATAACAAAAAAGGTTGAACGGAGGGGGAGAGATTCGAACTCTCGGTACGGATTTTCATCCGTACACCGGTTTAGCAAACCAGCGCACTAGACCAACTATGCGACCCCTCCATCGCTTAATCTTAACATCCATCATTTCAAAAGCTAGCTAAAATATTGTTACTATATTTAACAAGTAAGTGATTGTACAAAAATTTTTTATTCCTTGCAATGATGTGCTATACAAGACAAGAATTTTACATTCATATGCATTAGTTGATATAATCTTTTATATTATTATAAGTATTTTAAGAGGTGACAATGAAGATAATAGACGGTAAAAAAATATCAAGCGATATGAGACTGGAAATAAAAACCCAAGTTGAAAAAATTAAACAAGCTAGAGGAAAAACACCAGGACTTGCCACTATTTTAGTTGGTCAAAACTCTGCAAGCCAAGTATACATAAAGTCAAAAATTAAAGCTTGCCAGGACGCAGGAATTAAATCCTTCCATCATAATTTTGACGAAAAAGTTTCTAAAGAAGATATTATTTCTTTAATAAATGAATTAAATAAAAATTCTGAAGTAGATGGAATTTTATTGCAGCTGCCTCTTCCAAACAATGAGTTTGACAAAGACTGCATCAATGCGATAAGTCCTTTGAAAGATGTTGACGGATTACATCCATTCAATGCAGGACTTCTAAACTTATCAAAAAGCTGGAATGAGATTATCAAAAAAAATATTCTAGTTTCTTGCACTCCTTTAGGCGTTATATACCTTCTAAATAAATCAAATATACCAATTGAAGGGAAAACAGCAATTGTTATTGGAAGATCTAACTTAGTTGGCAAACCTCTTTCAATGTTGCTTCTTGCAAATAATTCCACAGTAATAATGGCTCATTCTAAAACAAAGAACCTAAAGAAGCTTTGTATAAATGCCGACATTGTTGTTGCGGCAATAGGCAAACCAAAATTTGTGACTAAAGATTTTATAAAAGAAGGAACAACAGTTATTGACGTAGGTATAAACAGAACTTTTGATGGATTATGCGGTGATGTTGATCTTGAATCTGTCAGAGATATGGATATAAACATAACTCCTGTTCCCGGTGGAGTAGGCCCCATGACAATAACAATGCTGCTTGAAAATACTCTTAAAGCATTTAAAAATAGATCTAACATTTAAAGATAATATACTCGGAGATGCAATGGATTTCAATTTTTTGATAACTTTCATCTTACCTATTTTGGCTGGATCTATATATTTTCTTATGGCAGGAGAAGTAAGACGTACAAGCAAATTTCGGTCAATAATGTTTGGCGATATTGGATTTAAAAAACTTGAAGTAGCATTTATAATGTTTGGGATTTATTTTATAACAAGGCCTCTTCAAAATGTTTTAGGCCCTCACCCAATGCCTTTGATAATAAATTGCCTTCGTCAATTTTTTTTAATGGCGATAATTGCTCCTTCAATTCTAGTAGCAATTTTCCATTGGGTACCAACGCCAAGCGGCGCTCCACGTTCAACAAAATTCACAGTATACACAACAGGCACATTAATGGGATTTATTTTTATTCTCTTAAATAGTTTGGTTGTAACAGACTCCAAAGTTTTGTCATCGTGGAGTTTTATAACAGTTTATGATCCAGTATGGTTTCAACCCGGGTTTTACCCTACACAACTTGTGCTTATACATTTAATATGTCAATTTGTTTCTCCTGTAGGATTTTTACTTTTAGCAGCTGCATATGTAAGACATAGACGCCATAATTATCAGCTTGCAAATATTTACAATCTTATACCGACTAAGTGGAGATATCTTGAAGCAAGCCTTATTATTCTTGCTGGATCTTTTATCGTCGCTGGCTTTGCCGCACTCTTTGGCTCATACTATACGCATATTTGGGTTATTTATTTTACCGGTGCAATTATCTCGGGAATATTTGAAATGAAAAGTATTAAGATGCCTCCACGTGATATTCCAAAAGACTTGAAATAAAATAAAAAAAATTATTAAATATTTTCAACTTCTAACATCTAAAAGATTTTCCGCACTTAGCGCGGAAACAAAAATAAGGGATTGATTTCCCAAAAGGAGCCTAGAATGGCTTGTGGATGCAAGACAAAAAAAGCGGCACATAAGAAGAAAGTTGCAAAGAAAAAAACCGCGACTAAAAAGAAAAAATGAGACCGCTCAACTAAAAAATAAACCGCTTCTTTTTTAAGAAGCGGTTTATTTTTTTATAACTTAAAACTTTAGGGGTCAAAATTTAAGAAAGAGTCTCAAGCAAATTTCTATAATACCAGTAATCAAGACTTCTCCCTCCACCACGATAACAAACAAAAATTATCTCATCAAATTTACCTGGATTAGCTTGAATATATTGTAGTACTGCATTAAACGCTATAGGTGCAGCTTTATCTCCAGGATAGCCAAATATTGCAGTTGATATACAAGGAAAAGCTATTTTATAAACACCCTTATCTGCAGCAAGTCTAAGAGATGAGGTGTATGCACTTTCTAACACTTTCTCATCATTATGAGTAGGATTTTTCCCATGAACAATAGACCCTACTGCGTGAATAATGTAATTAATTCCATTTCTAGAAAGATTATGTGCGCCAGTTATTACAGCATATCCTTGCGGGCATTTGACATTTGAACCTGGAAATAATGATAATGCATTAGTCTCACTATCTAAACCATATCCTGCAGCACTATATATAGCTCCGCAGACACCACCTCCACGACGTAGTCCTTCATTGGCAGCATTCACTATAGCACCAACATTAGTGAGAGTAGTAATATCTCCTCCTTCTAATAAAACTATTGTGGTAGTACCTATAACTTTCTCTAGTCTAGGAGTTGCTCTCTCATCTTTGTTTCCGTTTCTGGTGGCTATATTACTAGCAAGATTATATTTGCCACAACTAATAAAACAGCAACAAAAGGAAACTGTAAGTATAATACTCAAAATTTTTATCATTTTTAGATCCATATGCCCTCTTTTGATACTATAACTATAATTTATAGTTGTCTGCATATAAATTGTAAATGTAAAATTTTAGAAATATTCAACTACCAATATAAAAGGAATTTTATATATATTTTATTTATTACTTACTTTTGATTATATCAAACCCTGTGTATTTGCGAAGAACTTCAGGTATAACAACAGACCCGTCTTCTTGTTGATAGTATTCAAGTATTGCAGCAAAAGTTCTACCTACAGCAACGCCAGAACCGTTCAATGTGTGAAGCAATGTTTTTCTTTTATCTTTATATTTAACTTTTATGTTCATTCTTCTTGCTTGGAAATCTTTAAAGTTCGAACATGAAGAGATTTCTCTATATATCCCATCTCCAGCAAGCCAAACTTCTAAATCATATGTTTTTGATGAAGAAAACCCTGTATCTCCAGTAGATAAAAGAGAAACTCTATATGGAAGATTCAACAACTCTAAAACATTTCCTGCATCTAAAACAAGCGATTCAAGTTCTTTATCAGAGGTCTCAGGTTTTACAAACTTAACGAGTTCTATCTTATTAAACTGATGGTTTCTTATAAGTCCTTTTGTATCCTTACCGTAAGAGCCTGCTTCTCTTCTAAAACATACAGAATAAGAAACTAGTTTTTGTGGAAGATTTTCCTCATCTAGAATGTCATCTCTATAAATATTTGTAACTGGTATTTCTGCTGTTGATATTAAATATAATTCATCATCAGTACATTTAAAAGCTTCTTGCGCAAATTTAGGAAGCTGTCCTGTGCCATACATTGATTCTTTATTTACAAGATATGGCGTCATTATTTCTTTATATTCTTTTTCTTTATGCGTATCTAAGAAGAAAGAAATAATTGCTCTTTCCAAAGCACATCCTTCATTTTTTAAAACTGCAAATCTTGCTCCTGAAATTTTTGAAGCTGTAGCAAAATCAAGAATGCCAAGCTTTTCGCCAACCTCCCAATGGTGTCTTGGTTTAAAAGAATGTTTTTTAGGCTCGCCAATATAACGAACAATTTTATTATCTTTTTCATCTTTACCTATTGGAACACTTGCATCTGGAATATTAGGAAGACCAAGAAGAAAATCTTCTATATGGTTTTCTAAAGATAACAATTGTTTTTCTTGTTCTTGAATTAAATCTTTAATTTCATTCATCTCTTCAAGAACTTCAGGTGAAGGTTCTTTGCCTTCCCTTTTAAGTTTGCCGACTTCTTCAGAAACTTTATTCCTTTTTAATCTTAATTTCTCTGTTTCGCATGTAACAAATTTTCTTTCATCATCCCATTTTAAAAGTTGGGAAAAATCTACCTTTTTGTTTCTGTGTGCCATTGCTTGTTTTACAGCGTAAGGATTTTCTCTGATAACTTTAATGTCTAACATTTTTAACTCCGTTTCTATTTAATTCGTGTAACGCAGTTCAACAGAATCTTTTATACCAATAACCTTTTCTACATCATTTATGAAATTATCTGAACAATTTGCAAGATACTCAGTTTCTATTGAAAAGTTTCCATGTAAAGAATCTTCTAAATCAATATATACTTTAGCTTTACCTTTGTGTAAATCAAAAATCTTTTTTAAATCTTCACTTAACGCATCATCATATCTTGTGGTTGAAAGTTTTACATGAACCTCTCCTGAGTTTGGTGGAAATTTATCCTTTGCTTCATCTATAGTCATAATATCTTCAACTACTATTTCAGGTTGCCCTTGAGTGCCCATAAGACCGCCTTTTACTACAACAACATTATTTGGCGTTAAATAAGCAAAAAATTTCTCAAAAGTTTTTGGGAATAAAACTGCATCTATGCTACCGTGCAGATCTTCTATTTTTATTCTAGCATAAGATTCTTTTTTTGCTTTCGATATAAGTTTTCTTATTGAAACTATCATTCCTGCAACACGCACAATTTGCGCTGTTTTAAAATCAACATTTTCTTTTGGCTCAGGCAGTTTATCAAGTCTGTAATTAGAATAAGCTATTATCTCTCTTTTTCTTGGAGTAAGGGGATGACCTGAAAGATAAAACCCTAAAACTTCTTTCTCGTGTTCTAATGCTTCAAAATTTTCTAATGGTTTTGTTTTTTGCAAAGATGAGCCTTTGGTCATAGTTTCTTTAGTGTCAAACAAAAATCCTTGAGCAGAGTCTTTTTCTTGTTTTATTTTTGTAATCTTTTCAACAGAAGAATCTATGCTTTGCAATATACTTGCTCTAACTTCTAGCCTGTCTTTGCCCAAAGAATCAAAAGCACCAGCTTTTGCAAGGCATTCAAGAGCTTTTCTATTTGTCGACTTTAAATCTATCCTTTGTAAAAAATCATCCCAATCTGCAAATTTTATTTCTTTGCCGTTTACTATTCGCGATTGTTCTATAGACTGCGTAAAACCTTCCCCAATATTTTTTATAGCAAGGAGTCCAAAACGTACACTAGTTCCTTCTATTTTAAACTTACCGTCAGAATGTTGAATATCTGGAGGTAATATTTTAATGCCAAATGTTGCTGCATCATCTAAGTACATAGCAAGTTTACTATCTTCATTGTCTTTTATGGCGGAACGCCCAATTTCACTGTTAAGCAATGCTGTTAAATACTCTAAAGGATAGTTTGCTTTTAAATAAACTGTTCTATAAGAAAGCATTCCATATGCTGCAGAGTGCGATTTGTTAAAACCATATCCCGCAAAAGCCACTATATTATTAAATACTTTTTCAGAAATTTTTTTATCTATACCTTTCTCTTTAGCACCATCTATAAATTTTTCTCTTTGCTTTTCAATAACTTCAGGGATCTTTTTACTCATAGCTTTACGAAGGCTGTCTGCTTGTCCATGTGTAAATCCTGCCATAGCAACAGACATTTTCATAACTTGTTCCTGATACAAAATAACGCCATAAGTGTTCTTTAATATTGACTCTTGTAGAGGATGATCGTAAACTATAGGCGTTCTCCCATGTTTTCTATTTACAAAATCGTCTAACATTCCAGAACCCATAGGACCTGGTCTGTACAAAGCTATCAATGCAACTACATCATCTATACTGCTTGGACGAAGTTTCCTTATCAACTCTCTCATGCCTTTACTTTCAAGCTGGAACACACCCATAGTTTTAGCATCATCTAAAAGTTTATAAGATTTTCCATCGTCTAAAGGAATATTGTCAATATTAAAATCAGGATTTTTTTTATGTACAAACTTAATACAGTCGTCAATAATGGTAAGTGTTCTAAGACCTAAAAAATCTATTTTTAAAAGACCAAGCTGCGATAAAATAATACCATCATACTGTGTTGTAATGATATTTTTCGATCCTTTTGCAAGAGGAGAATAATTTGTTATTTCCTCGTTTGCTATAACCATACCTGCAGCATGCACGCCAGTATGTCTTTTTAAACCTTCCAATTTTTGTGAAGCAGCTATAAGCTCTGCTACACGCTTGTCAGTTTTTAGAAGTTTTGTTAAATCTGCCGACACCTCTAAAGCTTCAGCAATACTTGCGTTTTGAGGTACAAGCTTTGATATATTATTTGCTTCTGTTGGTGTAAAATCCATAACTCTAGCAACATCTTTTATAACAAGTCTAGACTGCATAGATCCAAATGTTATAATCTGAGCGCATTTTTCTTCGCCATACTTATGGCGGACATATTTTATAACTTCTTCTCTGCCTAAATCAGCAAAGTCTATATCAAGATCTGGCATGGAACGCCTATCAGGGTTTAAAAATCTTTCAAAGAGTAGATCATATTTTAATGGACAAATATCTGTAATACCCAATGTATAAGCTACCATTGAGCCTGCACCAGAACCTCTTCCTGGGCCTACAGGAATGCCGTTGTCTTTTGCATACTTTATAAAGTCTGAAACTATTAAAAAGTATGAAGCAAAACCCATTCTGTTAATGACAGAAAGCTCATGTTTTAATCTATCTTCCTGCTCTTGATTTACATTGACATATCTTTTAGTTAAACCTTTCTTGCATAAAGTTTCTAGATATTCTGTATCAGATTTATATTCTTGAGGCACTGGAAACTGTGGCAAAAGAAGTCTATCCGTGTTTATTTCAACATTACATTTTTCAGCAATTATCAAAGTATTTTTTATGGCGTCTGGGACATAAGAGAATGTTTTTATCATGTCTTGTGCACTGCGATAATAAAACAAATCTGAACCAAACTTTAACCTTTTTGGGTCGTCCAACATTCTGCCAGTACCAACACAGATTAGGATATCATGTATTTGCGCATCTTCCTTCCTTAAAAAATGGCAATCATTTGTAGCTACTAATGGTATTGTTGTTTTTTTCGAAAGTTCTACAAGACCTGGAATTATTTTGTTTTGTTCCTTTAAACCATTATCCATAATTTCCAAATAGAAATTATCTTCACCAAAAATATCGCGATATTCCAATGCCATTCTTTCTGCTTTCTCATCATTTCCTTTAAACAAAGAAGCAGCAACCTCGCCAGCTAAACAGCCAGACATCGCAATAATACCTTTACTATATTTTCTTAAAATTTCCTTATCTACACGCGGCTTATAATAAAAACCTTCTGTAAAACCTATACTTACTATACGCATAAGGTTTTGATAACCTTCAAAATCTTTGGCAAGCAATGTTAAATGATTGTAATTGCCGCCATCTTCAGCATTGCGGTCTATATTTCTGTCAAAGCGCGACTTGGGAGCTACATATACCTCGCATCCAAGTATAGGTTTTATACCGCTTTGTTTGGCAGTCCAATAAAATTCCATCGCTCCATACATATTACCATGATCGGTAATAGCAAGAGCAGGCATTTTGTATTCATTAGCTATTAAATTAAACAACTCTCCGGGTTTACCTTTGTCATCGGTTAATCTACATGCACCATCTAAAAGGGAATACTCGGTATGGTTATGCAAATGCACAAATTCCGCAGCCATAAGAGACACCTGTTTTTGAAGATTTTTTTGCTTGAGATATTATATCATTTCGGAAAGTAGTTGTTTAGGATATGCACGCGTTCATGATAAATTAGACTTTTGAAGTGTCAAGCGACTGATTTAAGAACCGGCCTTTAAAATCAAAAGACGTTAGCCAATTTAAGCACTTATGAACTTTTTGCATATTATAAAAATAAGTAATCGTCTAAGCCTTGCTCTACATTATCAATATCTGTTAAATCGTGCTGATATGTGTCGAAAAATTGTTATTTTTATATATTTGTATCAGCAAATTATAGTTTATTTATTATCTTTTTTGTAGATTGCTTTTCCTACTCTTTTGATATGTTCTTTTAATGCTTGACTATCCAAATTTTTATATAATGAGACATCTACACTATAAGGTATGTCTGAGTTGTCAAAATCACCGTATATTCTTGTTAGGTCTTGATATGTAAACGTAGTGTCCGTCTCTAGTGTAATATCAATATCTGATCCACTTTTATAGTCGCCTTTTGCACGACTGCCATATAAAATAACTTTCTCTAAACCGCTATACTTTTTGAATATGTTGTTTAATGTTGTCAAAGTCCTTTCAGACAAACCATAGTCAGGCTTAATCATTTTATTCTCCAGATATTTCAATCATCTTTTTCTCAAAATTAACAAATTCATTATAATATGTATCAACTATATTTTTTATCAATTTGTTTTTAATTGTATCATCATAAGTATGTGATGATAGATTTCTATCATCTATCATGTCAATCCATACCTGTCCATTGGGAATTAATTCATTTCTAAAAGCTTCACGAAATGCACCTTTACTTCCAATTATCCCAAAAATTCCCATATCTCCTAGATAATCTTTCATAGTTTTCCAGGAAAGCTCATACGTAAATTCAAAAGACTTAATTAATCCTTGCTCTTCTATATCACTTAATTTCTTAGTATTGTAGTAATTAATATTATCTCTTAATCGTTTTAATGCTTTTTTGTAATTATCAAAACGTTGTTTCCAGCGAATATCTTCTTTCACTGTAAAACCTCCTCTTTAACTATCCAAGATTAATTAAGCTAACATTAGCAATAAGAAACACCTGTTTTTGAGATTTTTTTGCTCAGAATATTATACCATTTCGGGAAAAAGTTTCTTTAGTTTGTACGCGTAGACTTTTGAAGTGTCAAGCGACTGATTTAAGAACCTGCCTTTAAAATCAAAAATGTTAGCCAATTTAAGCCCTCATGAACTTTTTGCATATATACCAAAATAAGTAATTTTCTACCTATTGCTCTTTGACACTATCTTGGGGTAAATATATTAAACCCAAAAATTCTTCTCCTTCTCAACTCATCACTACTCCCCTTGATACAACATTATATATTTTCAAAACCTAATATTTATTTGAACTTTTGCAGTGTAAAATATCACAATATAATAAATATTTAGCTTTAAAAGAAGCTGTTAGAATAGAAGCGGCGGTTTAGAGAAAACGCCTATAGAAACACACAAAAAGGCATAGACACTTTTATGCAGCTGAGAGAATTTTTGCATAATTCCTTATGTTCATTCTTGGTTTTATGTTCTCTCTTAAATCTATCCT
>JAITJN010000034.1 GCA_031278895.1 Candidatus Endomicrobiellum guadaloupense | reverse complement strand
CAAACCATATTGGTTTCTCTGATTTCGGGAATGTTAGTATAAACTCTGTTCCTTCTCCTTCTTTTGACTCTATCTCTACCTTCCCTTTCATTGCTTTTATCGTATCCATTATCTGTTGCGTCCCTATTCCGTGTCCTGTTTCTTTTGTTGTTCCTACTTCCTCATTATTCTTTATTCTTTCAACGATCTCTTTTGGCATCCCTTTCCCATTGTCTTTTACTACTATCTTTACTTCTTCCCCTTTCACTTTATACTTTACTTCTATTTCCCCTTTCTTTCCTTCTACTGCTTCTATCCCATTGTTTATTATATTTATTATCATTCTGCAGAAATCTGAATAATCTCCTCTGATAAACACAAACTTATTTTTTTCATCTGGATAATACTTTATGTTTTTATTATCCCTATACACATAACTCCCTATCACTTCTAATAAACCAAGATATGGCGCAATGTACATCTCTTCTGATCTGTTAATAGCCTGTCTAACTATGCCTGCCTCCTCATCTTTTGATACCTGGTACTTCTCTATTAGCTTATTTGACATCTCTTCTATACTTTCTATTGCCAATTCTAACATCTCTTTTTCTTTATCTAATAGCTTTTCTGCAGACAAGTATTCTACCATCTTCAATGATGTTACTGGCGATGCTATATCGTGCGCTACTTGCTGAGCTAAGCTGTATAGCTCTTTCTGGGCTTTTAATTTTAGTCTTAATTCTTCTTTTTTCCTAGTATCACTTATATCCACTGAAATGCCTAATAATCCAACATTTTTACCAGCACTATTGGTCAAGGGAAGCTTATGCGACATATATGTCCTAAATCCATTATACATTGACGCTTTTTCTTCACCTGACCATACTTTACTCTTTTCAATCACTAGTTTATTGATATTATTGTGTTTCTTGGCCTCCGCTTTTGGTAACAAATCAAAAATAGTCTTTCCAATAATCTCGTGTCTAGAATTCAATCCCAAATCTCTTGCCTGAACATTGTTACATCCCATAAAATAATACCTTTTGTTCAACCAATACACATGTCCTGGCATATTGGCTATTATATTTGTTAAAATCTCTTTTTCCGAACGCTCATCAACAAGAAGTTTTAACAAACTCTCCTTTGACAAGTCCTCTTTTTTGACATACTTGCAATTAATTACATTTTTAAAACATTCGTCGTCAATAAAATAGCCAAGATTGCGTTTATTCTCATATTCAGACCTAAAATCAGCTAAATTTGAAAATTTTTGTTTTGAAAAGTATGGAAACAGTAATCTTACAGATTCCCTCAAGTATTCAAAAGAAGACCACAATAATGTAGTTGCTTCCGTAACATTACCAACATGAATAACGTATATATATTTGTTTGAATATAAATATGGAAGAGATAAAATCCACGCATTCTCTTCAACAAGATATGAAAATCCATTCTGTTCATTCGTTTTCCGCTTAGCTGCGTATACGCGAGCACTTTCTTTATAAGCTTTTTTTATAGCTACATCTTCTACTATAGTCTTCATCAAAAGATCTTTGCAATCTCTAAATTTAGGATTTTTTAACTTACTTACACACTCCTGCCAATTTATTTGTGTAAAACCCTCTAAATTTGGGTTACATCGTTTAATCCATTCTAGCTGTTCTTCTTCGCCCTTTACTATAGCATCTTCAAGTTCCTCTATTTGAGAATTTTCCTTTGGTTTTGACAAATAGTTATAGCGACTTAAGTAGCCAGTACGCACTTCATAATTTTCACAAGTTGATAAATCAAATTTTTTAGGAATTAAATCTATTGTGGATTGAACTTTACTTTTATCTTCTGGATTTTTTGTATGCGATTCCCAAAATATGACAACAGAGTTTTTTACTGGTACTGACGTAGGCAAATTACGAAAACCTGCAACTGTAGCTTCAATACCTACTGGCATAAATAAATCCTCCACCTTTCATTTTTTTTAAACTTTATTATATTATTACGATTTTAATTCTATATTTTTAAAGATTTTTCTCATATCGTTTGGAAGTTCTGCTTCGAACTCCACTGTTCTTGAAGTTCTTGGATGGGTAAAAGTTACATGGTATGCATGCAACATTTGTCTATTATACTTTTCCCCATCAATAGAAACCTCAGAACCACCGTATTGTTGGTCTCCAACCACGGGGTGATTTATATATTTCATATGGCTTCTTATTTGATGTGTTCTACCTGTAATAATCCTTACTTCTACTAAAGTATATCCATCTCTTCGTGCAAGAACTTTAAACTCGCTGATTGCCATTTTTTTAGCCAACGGATTAACAGACATCAGCTTTCTATTTTGAGGAGATCTACTCAATGGAGCTTTTATTATACCTTTATTTTCAACAATAGTCCACTTTACTATGGCAAGATAAATTTTCTTTACAGCTCTTTTATAAAGCTGTTTTGAAATACTTATTTTAGATTTTTCATTTTTTGCAAAAATAATAAGTCCAGATGTATCTTTATCTAATCTATGTACTAAATACGGATTATATTTTCCTTTAGAGCGTGCCATTAAAGCATTTAGTAATGTACCCTTAGGGTGACCATAAGATGGATGTACTACAATGCCATGCTGTTTATTTACAAGAATAATATCATCATCTTCATATATTATGTCAAGCTTTATCTTTTCAGGCTCTATTTGAAGTTTTTTTTCATTATCAAACTCAAAAGAAACAATATCGCCTTTTTTAAGCTTATAGCTTGCCAAGACATGTTTATTGTTTACAAAAACCTTTTGTTTATCTGTAAGTTTTTGAAAGTAAGATCTTGAATATTCTGTATATATTGACGCTAGATAAGAATCTACTCTTTCTCTTTCAAACTTCTCATACGTTACTTTTTCTTCTTGTTCTTGCATAGTATGAAAACTCCTATTATAAACAAAAATATTGATACTACCTGCGAAATTGACAAACCGAAATATTGAACTCCTCTTTCACTGTCTCCTCTAAAAAACTCAACAATAAACCTTAATACAGCATACAATATAAAATAAATAGCAAGGATTATTCCTCTTTTATACTCTTTTTTTGAATAGAAATATAAAAGAATAAAAATTAAAAAATTTCCAAAAGCTTCATAGAGCTGAGTAGGGTGAAGATGTACGCCTATAACAGCTAAAGAGTTTTTATCTTTAAAGACAACAGACCAAGGAACATTAGTTTCTTTACCATAACAACAACCTGCAAAAAAACATCCTATTCTTCCTATTGCATGACCCAAAGCTAATGCCGGAGCAAAAAAATCTCCAAGGTCTAATATTGATATTTTTTTTACTCTAACATAAACAAGCAAGAATAAAGCTGCAAATATAAGCCCTCCGTAATATACAAGCCCGCCTTCCCAAACTTTGAAAACATCTAAAGGGGTTAAAATAAAGTATTGCGAGTTTGTTAAAACAAAAAATAATCTTGCTCCAAATACTTCAAAGATTATAATGTATAAGCATAAAGAATAAAGTTTATCTTGAGAAAACAATTTTTCTTTTGATTTTTTTAGTTGATTTGATAGATATGTAATAGATGTAAAAAGAGCCAGTGCATAAAAAAGACCGTAAGAGAAAATAGTCAACTTACCAAAACTAAAAAGAATAGGATACATTTATACTCCCTTGCGCTTTTTGTCAAAGAATAGTAAATCTATCACAATTAAAAACATTGCAATGCATACACAGGAATCAGCAATATTAAACGAGGGCCACCTTAAAGAGTTTATGCCAAAATCAAGAAAATCTACTACTGCTCCACGAAAAAATCTATCCGCAAGATTTCCCAGTCCTCCAAATATTACAAGGCAAAAAGCATATTTTTGTAAGCTATCTAATTTCCCTTTGCTTTTATAAAGCCATATAGATAAAGCCAGCAAAAAAACTGAAATAAACAGAGAAAAAAAAACATTTTTGCCTTGAAACATACTGAAAGCTGTTCCCGTGTTATAGGCATGCGTAATATTAAAAAAATCAAATTTTGCAATAACATTTATAACAGATGCATAGCTTACATATTTAACAATTAAAGATTTTGTAAACTGATCTAAAATAAAAGCAATAACTCCAAGAATTAAAGGCTTTTTCACTTATTTTAATACCTCCAAGCATCTAGGACATAGATTATCTTTAATGCCATCTGTATGTCTCCAACATCTAGCACACTTTTTATAGTTTGATTTTGCTGCTTCAACAATTAATTCATCTTCTTTATTTGAAACTTTACACTTTATATCCCAACTTCCTAAAGCTAGGTTTATAAGTTTTGCATCTTTAAAAACTTCAGCATATTTATTTCCATAAACTATATTTAAAGAAGCTTCTAGATTTGAACCTATAACCTTACTCTGTCTTAACTTTTCATAAACAGATAAAGCTTTTTCTCTTACTTCAAGGATTTTTTCCCATTTTTCAATAGTTCCTGCTTGGAGAATATATTTGCTGTTTATTATAGGAAAATCTGAAAGGAAAACAGACCAAATCAAACTTGAGTCAAGTTTATTTAATTCCTTCCATGCTTCCTCCGCAGTAAACGAGAGTATAGGAGATACAAGCCTTATGAGTACCAAACATATCTCAAACATCGTAGACTGAGCGCTTACTCTTTCTTTACTATCTTTTTTATCGCAATAAAGAATATCCTTCAAAGCATCAAGGTAAAAACCACTTAAAAATACTGTGCAAAAGTTATTTATTGCAGAAACCGTTTTATGAAATTCATAACTTTCGTAAGCTGCTGCAGTAGAAGATATAAGCTGCTGAAGTCTGCTTAGAGCATACTTATCAATTTCCTGCATATCTTTAAATGACAATGAATTTTTGATATTAAAATCACCAATATTTCCAAGTAAAAATCTAATAGTATTTCTTATTTTTCTATAAGCGTCACTTAGACCTTTTATTATTTCATCAGATACTCTTATATCTTCTCTATAATCGCTTGAAGCTATCCAAAGACGAAGAATATCGGCGCCATATTTATTAATCAACTGCTCGCTTGATATAAAGTTTCCAAGAGATTTAGACATCTTTTTCCCTTGTCCATCAACAACAAACCCATGCGTTAAAACATTTTTATAAGGAGCTGCGTCTTTTACAGCTACAGCAGGTATAAGAGATGTCTGAAACCAACCGCGATGTTGATCGCTACCTTCAAGATACAAATCCGCAGGGAACTCCAAATCTTTATAGTTACCGCTTGATAAAACTGCCTTGCATGAAACGCCAGAGTCAAACCAAACGTCAAGAATATCTTCTTCTTTTGTAAAACTTGTTGCGCTACAAGAAGAACATTTTGCATTTGTTCCTTTTAAAAGATCTTCTTCGCTCACTTCAAACCAAGAATCAGAGCCTTTTTCCCCAAAAAGCTTTGATATAGAATCAATTATTTTTGTGTCTAAAAGCGGTTCGCCGCATTCTTTACAATAGAAAACGGGAATAGGCACACCCCATAAACGCTGACGGCTTAAACACCAATCAGGACGGCTTTCCAACATAGAAGTTATTCTATTTTCACCATACTTTGGAATCCAGTTAACATCTTTTACTGACTCCAAAAGTTTCCATCTTAAATTATTATGCTCAATCGACAAAAACCACTGTGGTGTAGCTCTGAAAATTATAGGTTTTTTACATCTCCAACAATGAGGATAAGAATGGTTAAGCTTAATTTGAACTAGTATTTTCCCTTCTTTTGTAAGCTTTTCTATTATCAAATGATTTGCTTTAAATATATGGACATTCTCAAATTCAGGAACTTCTTTTGTAAACAAACCTTTTCCATTTACCGGTGACAATATTTCAAGCCCATACTCTAAACCTGCTTGATAATCTTCATGGCCGTGAGCTGGAGCTATATGAACTATACCAGTACCGTCTTCCATGCTCACAAATTCAGCAACAATTCCTTGCGATTGTCTATTTTCAACCAGCGGATTTTGGCATTTAATATTTACGAAATCTACGCCCTTAGTTTCAAAAATTATGTCATAACTTACTGCTTCTATTTTCTCTTTAACACTTTCAAGCAAAGTCTTGGCAACTATAAGTTTCTCTTGGCTACCAGACTCCATTTTATAAACAACTGCGACATATTCAGACTCGCCATTAAAAGCTAATGCAACGTTTGCTGGAAGAGTCCATGGAGTAGTGGTCCATATCAAAACTGAAAAATCTTTTAAGCTATTTTCTTTTAATTTTAGGACTTCAGGTAAAGATACAATTTGGAATTTTACAAATATAGATTCTGAAGCATGGTCAGCATACTCTACTTCAGCGTCTGCCATAGCAGTCTCGCAAGTGGGGCACCAATAAACTGGTTTTTTTCTTCTATATACATACCCCTTTTCAACTAACTCTTTAAAAACTTTTACTATTGAAGCTTCATATTTTGGGTCTAAAGTAAGATATGGGTGCTCCCAATCTGCTATGACCCCAAGTCTTTTAAACTCTTCTTTTTGTATATCTACAAATTTCTTTGCAAAATCTGCAGCTTGCTTTCTAAAAACGAGCTTATCTACTTTGTTTTTATCTGTTTTCAACTCTTTTAACACAATCAACTCAATTGGAAGTCCATGGCAATCCCAGCCTGGAGTAAAAGGAACATAATTCCCAGACATTGAGCGATATTTTATAATGAAATCTTTTAAAGCTTTATTAAGCCCAGTACCTATATGTATATGGGCGTTTGCATATGGAGGTCCATCGTGAAAAATAAATTTCTCCTTATCTTTGTTTTTCTCGCATAATTTAACATAAAGTTGCTTATCTTCCCAGTCTTTTACAAAAGAAGGTTCTCTCTGCGATAAATTAGCTTTCATCTGGAAATCTGTTTTAGGAAGATTTACAGTTTTTGAATAATCTCTTTCTTCTGCCATTTTTTATTTCCTTGAAAATCTTATAATGATTAATTTATAATCTACGGTATAGTATCTAACACTTCGTCAAATTCTTCTTCAGAACGTCCTGTTATCTCTATTGTTTTTTCTCTGCCTCTTTCACCTTTTCTCAAAAAAACCATAGATCTTTTAACATCAAAAAAATCTGCCAAAAAATCACATAATTCTTCATTTGCTTTACCTTCAACTGCAGGCACAGCAATTTTAACCCTCAAAATAGAACCTACCCTGCTTACAACTTCATTTCTTTTTGAGTTCGGGATCACTCTTACCTTAACAATCATTTTAATCCCCTTTTATTAAGTTTATTTGCTTAATGCCTTAGATCTTTTCATTGCTTGATTCATCGCTTCGTAAACAATATCTTGTAGTTTTTGAGATTCAAAATATTTTAATGCCGCTTCTGTAGTCCCATTTGGAGATTTTACTTTCTCCTTAAGAGCTTGCGCAGACTCATTTGTTATATCAAGCATTTTTCCTGCTCCATAAACTGTTTGAACTGCAAAAATCTTAGCTATATTTTTATCAAGACCTAGCTTTTCAGCAGCTTCTTGCATAAGTTCGCAAAAATAAAATATATATGCAGGACCAGACCCAGATAAAGAGGTAACGATATCGAAATTTTTCTCTTCAAGTATTTCAGCTTTTCCTATAGAAGCAAATAAGCTTTTAGCTTTTTGAAGTTGATCATCAGACACAAATTTCCCTTTGCATAAAGCGGTAGCACCTGAACATACAAGCGCAGGAGTATTAGGCATAGCTCTAATAACTGCAATGTCTTTTTGTATACTATCTTCAATAAATCTTGTCGTGATTCCTGCAGTAATTGAAATAATTATTGCTTTATTTTTTATAAAACGCCTTATTTCATCAAACACTTTTGGCATATTTTGAGGTTTTACAGAAAGAAAAATTATATCAGCCTCTATTATGGCCTCACCTTTATCTTCGGCAACTGATATACCGTATTTTTTCTGCAGATTTTCAACTTTTTCTACAATAACATCATTGCAAATAATATTTTCAGGTTTAACAAGCTTTGACTCCAATAAGCCACTAATTATTGCAGACGCCATATTTCCAGAGCCAATAAAGAAAAGCTTTTTACTTATCTCCATAATCCCTTTCTCCAAATATTGCCGAACCGATTCTAATCATGGTAGCCCCTTCATCAACTGCAATTCTGTAATCGCAAGACATACCCATGGATAAAATATCAAAATTCGTGTTGGCAAAAGATTTTTTTATATCTTCAAACAAATTTTTTACATATTTGAAATAAGGTCTTGAATCTGTCGGATTATCACTGTAAGGCGTTATAAGCATTAAACCTCTTATTACAATATTTGGAAATGACAAACATTTAACATAAAAATCATTAACATCATCTGGCAAAACACCAGTTTTAGAACTTTCTTGAGAGACCTTTACCTCAATAAGACAGTTTTGAACTTTGTCTGTATTTGCAGCATGCCGATTTATTTCATCGGCCAGTTTTAAGCTGTCTAAAGAATGTATAAAGTCAAAGTTTTCTACAGCTTTTTTTGCCTTATTTGTCTGTAAATGTCCAATGAAATGTTTTTTAACACCAGATAACGATGAACCCAGTTGATCAAACTTAGGAAGTGCTTCTTGAATTCTACTTTCACCTATATGTATTATACCGCAATTCAAGGCTTCTAAAGCATCTTGGTAAGAAAATGTTTTTGTCACCGCTATAATTTCTACGGAACAAGAAATGCTTTTAGTTAATTTTAAAGTATCCCTTACAAGTTTTATATTCTTGTAGATATCTCTCATCTTTTTATACCTTCGGTATTATACCATATTTTAGGAGTTTTTTTACATAAGAAAATTTATTCTTTAATAAAATCTCTGAGTTTGCTAAGAGCAATCTTCGATTTTTTGTGATTAGGGTTAAACCTTAAAGCTAACTCCCACAAACGTTGTGCTTCATAGTACTTCCCCTGTGCATACAAAACAAGGCCTTCCATATATTTATCATTGGCTGCAGATTCATCATATTCAGCTCTATCTGAGCTTACTGCTTCTAAACTATTATACCTTTCACGATTTTCTGAAAGTTTAGCAACAATTTTGTTTATATATTCCTTGGCTTTATCATAGTATTCAATAGTTTTTGAAAAATTATTATTAGATACAGATACAAATTCTTTTAATTTTTCCATTTTCTTTATAGAAGAGATCCATTTCCTTTCGTTATATTCTCTTACACCTTCTTCAAATAATTTAGAGGCTTCAAGATCAAGATCGAATTCTCTCTTTTGAAATTCTTCAATTTTAATTTCAGAGTCTATTTTTTCACTATATTCTTTTATTTCTTCATTTTCACCTTTAAAGCTTAGATATCTTTTCCAATCATTTAATGCTTCTTTATACCTTCCATTGTAATAATTAACATACCCTCTTGCATAGCTTACCTTATCAAAGTCAAGGCTACTTTTCTGTTCTGCAATTTTATTCATCATATTGTGTATATCTTCGTAAAAGTGTTCTGGAGATTCAAAGTTTGAGTACGAAGTTAAAATATCAAAGAGAATATCTGAGGCTCTCAAGTATTCTTTTTTATGATATAGTATTTTTGCTTTTTTAAATTTCTCTTTAGCTTTTTTTATGTTTTCTTTTTCTATATATAAAGCTTGTTGAGCTTCTTGAAAAAATCCATCTGAATTTTTAGAATTCCCCCACTTATAAGTAAGTGCAAGCCTGTTTATTAAATCAACCTCACCAAAATCAGCGGCATAGTCTAATGAAAAAGAATAAATTTCGATCCCAAATCCGGCAGTAAAGTGTCTTGGGTAATATCCTGCTCTGACACAATATTTATCAGCAATTATGTAAGCCAACCCTCCATAGAAATCTATAAAACTATCTTCATATTTTAGATCCAAATAGAAATTCATTGTGTCTTTTGAGCGAAATCTATAATAGAGTGGGGAAATTAATACAGAGCTTAGTCTACATATAATAGGAATATCGTCTGAAGCACAATCAAGTTTTATTTTTCCAGAAAGAAAATTTTGTATAGATAAACCAATTTTAATGCCAAGAGTATCTTTTATAGAGATATTTTTTGCAATGCCGCTGTCAATTGTATAAGATCCATCTTTTTTATAATACAAATCGTAGTATAAATATTTAACATTTATACCAAAAGCAGTTTGTAAAGTATCTGAGAATTTTGACATAGATAGAACGTAATTCCAAATATTTGTTGAAATAATTTGTTCAACACTATATATATTCTCTCTTGCTTCTATATTCCCACTTGATAAATTTGAAATTGATATTCCAAGAAAAGATTTATTAGTTACTTTTACAGCAACTGAGCCTGAATTATAAGAAGACCCTTCAAATAAATTAAATCTTGAAAAGCTTAAAGAATTACAATCAAAATATGCTAAGAGAGCTGGATTATATTGTATAATGGCAGGGTCTCTATATGCTGCAAACACGCTTTCGCCTGCTCCAAAAGAGCAAACACTTGGACCATGCGACAAAAAATGTTTTCTCCTACCAGATGCTGAGTAACTGCTCTGAGGATTAAGTAAAATAGCAAATAATACAATAACAGCGATTATCTTATTACAAGTATTCTGCACTTTTCTATTTCCGTTTTATTAGCATATTTCTTTTCAAGAACAGCTAAATATGTACCATTGTAAAGCATTCTACCAGAATTATCTTTGCCGTCATATCTTATAACTTGGGAGTTATTGCCTGAGAAAAAGAATCTGTCGGATTGCCAAACTAAGTCACCATATTCGCAATAAATTGTTATTTTACAAGTTCCGTCTTCTCTCATAAAAAAAACAAATTCTGTATCTATACATCTTAATGGATTAAAAGGATTTGGAGCATTATAAAATTTATCAACCATTCCGCCAGTTGTAAAAGAGAATATTTCTGTCTCAATAGAAGCACCGAATTGATTTGTAATTTTCATATACCAATAATATCGTTTTTTATTTTCTAACTTAGGGATAGTAAATGTTAAAGAATTTTTATCAGGATTGATATTGAATTTAGAAAGTTTTTCTTTTGATGGATTACGACCTATATATATTTCGTAAGACAAGTCATCACCTTCTACTCCTTTTGCTATATCCCAAGAAAAATAAATATTATTAGGTAGAATTTCAGTGGGATGAATAGGTGTTTTCTTTACAAAATTACGAGGTCTGCTAGTAACATGCCATTGCCCTTCAGTTTCGCAAAAACTTCTATGGGAATATTTATTAATTATTGTGTATTTATATTTATAACTTCCCAAAGGTAGAGGCAATGAACAGAAATAAATACCATCTGTGGAACTATTTTTGGTCATAACATAAGTTTGCGTTGATCCACCAGGAAAAGTTAATGATAAACAAGGGTATCCTGAATTAGACGGGTTATCAGATATATCATTAAAACATGCTTCTTCTTCCTCACAATTATGAGGGTCATCAAATATATCATTGTATTTTATCTTAAAACATGCTTCTTCTTCCTCATATATTGAAAAAGCATCACTATCGTGTTGCAGCGAAATAAAGTTAGAATTTCTAGATGGATCATAATCAAATTCTTCAAAATAGTTATTTGATATTTCAATAAAGTCATCTCTTTGACGTTCAGACATAACTGTTCCACAAATAGGAAGCATTATATCATCATAGCAAAACCATCTATAAGACATAAAAAAATTGCCGCAATTGTGATCGCGACAATCTAAAGATGTTCCGTATTCATTAGATGAAACACTACAATAAACATTTGAATGAAAAACAACAAAACAAAAACACAACAATAGCAGCGGGCGTAGTAGTCTCTTCATAGCGGGAAGCGAGCCTCAAATTCTTATTAACTAAAAATTAATCTAAAATTTTTCTATCGTACCACTTATCTTGACTAACAAGATTATAAACTGCCTTTTCCACTGAAAACAACAACTTTTTATTGATATTACTATAATCTAATTTCTTGTTCAAATCTATTTTCCAATCATGTTCAAAAACACCATTATTATTTATCAAATAAATTTGTTCACCTTCATAAGACAAGAAAACAAACCTATTTTTATCTTTTGAGAACAGACTTTTTCCAAGTGAAGAATATGGAGTATTTATATTAAGAATATCTATGATTGTAGGAACAATATCAACTTGAGATGCAAGTATTTTATTTTTTTCTGCTTTAAAAAGAGAAGGACAATAAATTATTGCAGGAATTTTAAAAGTTCTATCAACCTTTGTTTCTTCAAGAGAAGCATTCACGCCTCCAACGCCATATGCTTGATGGTCAGAACACATTATAAAAATAGTATTATTAAACCATTTTTCTTTTTTAGCCTTATTAAAAAATTCCCCCAAAGAATAATCCGCATAATAAAGTCTATTTAAGTAGCCTGTTTTTTCAGTCCTATCTTCTGGATATTTCTCAAGCTCTTTTAAAATTGTTTTTGCATAAGGGATATGTGTGGTTGTTGTAAAGTAAAAAGCAAAAAATGGATTTTTAAGCATTCTGATTTTCTCAAAGAAAAACTCAAGGCCCTCCAAATCATACCCTTTATTTATTTGTTCATATTTATGATGAAATGGTATGTCCTGCTTTCCATAAGCTTCTTTAAAACCTAAATAATATGCTAAAGCGACACCATTATCAGATTCTCTGGTATCACCTTGAACATAAACATTGTCATATCCATTTTTATAAAGAATAGCAGGAAGTCTTGTTTGACCATAGTTTTCAAGGCCAAATCCTAAATACGGCATACCCTGCACATAAGAAAAACTAAAAAATACAGACAGCAATCCCATTATGCTGCGTTGTCCGTTAGCATAAAAATTGTCAAACATAACCGATTCTTTTGCAATAGCGTCAAAGTTTGGTGTTACACCATAAGAAGTTCCTGAAAATGAATCTATATAATCTTTCTGCCAACTCTCTAAAAGTATAAAAACAATATTATAGTTTTTGCCATTTACATTAAAAGTCACTCTTTGGCGCATCAACGGGAATTTTCCATTTGAGAAAACTTCTTTTTTAAAATCTAAAAGATTATCTTTAACAGTTTCAATAGAATCTTCAGGAGAAATATCAATTTCATTATATGCTGTCATAGAACGTATACTTATTAAAGAAGTAAAAACACCATTTAATCTTAATTCACCCTCAACGCGACCATTTATATAAGCATCATTTATTTGAAGAATAACTCTTTGCCATCCTCCGCGTACACCAACAACTATAATAATACAAAGAAGTGCAAGAGTTGTAGTATTAAAAACAAAACCAGTATAAGGCTTTTTATAGTATTTATCAATTATTTTAAACGAAAAATAATATACGGCGATAGTAAATAATACTATAGAAATAGTTACAAAGGTATAATTCTCAAAAGCTAAACTTATAAAATAATCAAGATGACTTTTTATTAAAAGAGGTTCTGTTGTGAGATGCTTTAAAAACAGCTTAAAATAAACAACATCAGCTGCAAGCAAAAAACCGAAAAGCAAAAGAAATAGGTTTAGAAATGCAATATTTATCTTTAGAAAAAGCTTAGAATTAACTGGAATGTTTGATAAAAAAAAGAAAATACCGCAAAAAATAGCAATAGGAACAACATCAAATCTTAAACCTATAAAGAGAGAGGAGAGAATAGATACATATGGCAATTCTTTAAAAAATATATATGAAGATAAAAATAAAGCAGTTCTAAAAACAAAAAATAATAAGAAAAAAATAAAAAAATATACACTGGTAATTTTTAATCTAAAAAAACTATTTTTTGATAATTGCACTTTTTTTATCCCTAATAGACTGATAAATCTAAAATTATAAATCGGCAAAAGAAATAATTTTAATGTTATTTTCTCTTTAACTTTATATTTTAATTCTGGATTACAACTTATTGAAGCTCATAAGCGTTTACTATTCCATTGCTAATTAACACAATTTTTTTATCTCTTATTTTTTGGGAGGATATTTCACTTCATATAACTTAGCCAATCTTTTAAAATTCCTTTCACGTACAATAAATTCATAAGGCTGATGTAACATAAAACCATGTCTCCTATATTTATCATTAAATAAAAGTTCTTTTATTGTATTGCCTTGTCCTTTTAAAACAATAGGAGTCATTTTGTTCATTATTTTTTTGTTAAAATCTGACAATGGTACAAAATCTGTTGAAAAATCCATACTGCCATTACTGGCATTTTCTCCATCAAATCCAATATGCGCGACTAAACCACTCTTTGGAACCATAAGTCTGACGTTTTTTTTAATTAGAAATTCGGATAATCTAAAATCCATAGAGTTTTGCTTTTCTTTTTGATTTTCAACAAAACTCTTAAGAAGTTCTTTTGATATACATATTCCAGCAAAACCAACATCTTCCTTATAGATAAACTCACCATCAAAATATAAGTCTCTGTGCATATAAGAATTATAAAGACCAAGAAAACCATCAGTTTTACTAAAATTATTAAAAATATAATCTAATGTGTCTGGTCTAAGCAATAAATCTGAATCGCAAATAAATAAAACCTTATTATTTGTATTTAAAAAATCTAAAATAATCTGATAAGTATTTCGATTAGATTTCAAATTTTCTTTTCTTTCTATAACTTCAGCATTAGGCGTGCTAAAAACTTGCTTTAAATAAGTTGAATCAAACTCAGTGCTACAATCGTTAAAAATCTTTATATCGGTCTTTTCAGCATTTGGACATTCATATAGAGATTTTGCAGTTATTTCTAAGAATTGTTTTCTATTGTAAACAGGAATGGCAATCATCAATTCCATATTAAAAACCTTTATAAAAAATTTTTTAAAGCGTTAAAAATATCAATATTGGGAATATTTTCAACGTCATTACCAAACAATCCATCTTTTGTATCAACAGACAATTGAATAGCATTTGGATTATTGGGCCCCCATATTATATCAATCTTCTCATAAAAATCCGAATAATCACAATATAAAGCAATAGTTTTTTTATCAAATGCAGACGCTATATGAACTATTGACGTGTCTGGAGTAATTATAATATCTGAATATTTTATTAAAGCTGCACTTTCTAAAATAGACCTAAATGATGCAATAATAGTTTTGTCACTTTCTAAAAAAGCCACTTTCTCTTTATTCTTTTGTTTACATACTATAAAAATACAACAATCAAAACTGTTTTCTATAAGATTAATAAGCTCTTTGAGTTTATTAATACTTAGTTTTCTATGTTTACTTGCTGAAAAAGGATTTATAACTATTTTATGTTTATACTTGCAATTGCTGATTAATTCTAAAGCAACCTTTTCTTCTTTAGAAGGTAAAGGCAATTCATATTTTAAATCAGGATTTTCAATCTTTAGAAGATTTAGAACATATTTATACATATCAGTGATATGTACACTAAAAAAGTTTTCATTTATAGATAAATCGTACATCTTATAGGAAGTTTTGTTAAACCCTATTAAAAATTTTGCAGAAATAATACAAAGCATTAACAAATGATTAAACTTAGGATTGAATGTGGAAAAATCTACTGCAAGACTTATACTCTGCGCTTTCAATATTTTAAAAACAAAAATATCTTTAAACAAACAACCGCTAACTTCATAAAGCTCATCGGTATTTTTATTATATTTAAGTATTTCTTTATTATTTTTACCGCAGCAAACAATAATTTTAATATACGGATATTTTCTTTTTATTTCTCTATATAGAAAACTTGAAACAACGGTATCTCCAATTTTATCATCGGTTCTAAAAAAAATAATAGATTTAATGCTTTCAATTGTTAGAGTTCTATTAGGTTTATTGATTTTCTTATCTAAAATTAGTTTTACTAAAGACGTTTTAAACAATTTGATCTTAGTTTTTAATAACCTTAACATTATATAATCCTATTACCATAAGATAAGTAAAAATTAGAAAGCCGATGAGAGGACTTGAACCTCCGACCCATTGCTTACGAAGCAATTGCTCTACCAGCTGAGCTACATCGGCAAAAACAGAGGACTTGGAGTATATTTCAAATTAAAAAATATGCTGAGGGACAGAATCGAACTGTCGACACCAGGTTTTTCAGACCTGTGCTCTACCAACTGAGCTACCTCAGCATACCTAAGCTGTTTATTTCTTATTATTATAATTTTCAAAAGCCTTTTTACATGCCTCAAAGACTTCGTTTATTTTATCTTTTCCTTCTTCATAGACCTTACGGCCTTTATCGGTTAGATCTTCACCTAAATCTTTAACCTTATCAGCAACGTCTTCGCTAAATCTTTTTATATCGCGTCTTGTTTCTTTTCCTGATTTAGGCGCATATAATATTCCAATAGCAGCTCCTATAAGTCCACCTAAAACAAAAACCAATAAAGTATCTCTATTATCACTCATTTTCTTCCTCCGTCTGTTTTCTTCTTTTATTAACACTTGATAAAGCATAAAAGATAAGAGAAACTGCCGAAACCACCGGAGATGATATTTTTTCAGTTAAAGAGGCAACTTTACTTGATACTCTCCTTACAACATCTAATTCAGAGTTAAGTTTATGCAAAGCTTTTTCAAGCTCTATAGCCGCTCTTCTAACTTTAAGAAGTGCAATTATCAAAAAAACTGTTTCCACTGTCACAGAAACGGCTATTAAAGCTAAAGCAATAATTATTGCCGATTCGCAATGTTTCATGAGGAGAATTATAACATAAACCTCTACTTATGTCAATTTTTATTGCTTCTTTTTTTCTTTTTCGATGATAAACTTCCAGACTTCATATTCTTTAATTCAAGCATTTTATCTCTTAGAACTGCAGCCGTCTCAAAATCCAAATTCTCAGCCGCGTCTTTCATCTGAGATTCCAATTTTTTAATTATATTATCAATATTTTTTGGCGTAACGATATAGTCAAATTTTTCTTCCTCAACAATTTGTGTCATTGACTTTTGCCTTGATAAGTTTTGAAACTCATCAATATCGTGAACTGCTTTTATTATTGTTTTAGGTTCAATATTATTCTTTTTATTATATTCAACTTGTTTTTTTCTACGGCGATTCATTTCATTTAAAGCTCTCTGCATTGACCCTGTCATAACATCAGCGTAAAAAATAACGCGTCCGTCAACATTTCTTGCAGCGCGACCACAAACCTGTATGAGCGTTGATTCAGAGCGCAAAAAACCTTCTTTATCAGCATCCAAAACTGCCACAAGCGACACTTCCGGCAAATCTAACCCTTCTCTTAA
Source organism: Candidatus Endomicrobiellum guadaloupense (assembly GCA_031278895.1). Taxonomy (GTDB): domain Bacteria; phylum Elusimicrobiota; class Endomicrobiia; order Endomicrobiales; family Endomicrobiaceae; genus Endomicrobiellum; species Endomicrobiellum guadaloupense. The sequence goes on along the minus strand of JAITJN010000034.1, from coordinate 9,588 downwards.
AAGATTTATTCCAACTAGTACATCAAATTTTCCTAAACGAAGATTTTTAAGTATCTCTATTCTTTCTAAAGTATCTATTTCTGAATGCAAATATTCGACTTTAAAACCTTTTTCTTTAAGATAAGAAGCTAAATCTTCGGCAGTTTTCTTTGTAAGAGTGGTAATTAAAGTTCGCTGTTTTTTCTCAACTGTTTTTTTGATTTCGTTTATCAAATCTTGTATTTGCCCTTCAATAGGCCGGATAATAACTTCAGGGTCTACAAGCCCTGTAGGACGTATAATTAAATCAATTATATTCTTTTTGCTTCTTTCAAGTTCATAAGCTCCAGGTGTTGCCGATACCATCATGATTTTTTTTATAAGCTGCTCAAACTCGTTAAACCTTAATGGTCTATTATCCAATGCAGACGGTAGTCTAAAACCAAAATCTATAAGAGTCTGTTTTCTGCTTCTGTCACCTTCATACATTCCTCTGATTTGTGGCAAAGATATGTGTGATTCATCTGCTATCATCAAAAAATAATCATTATCTTGTAAAAAATAATCTATTAATGTAGTAGGTCTTGTTCCTTGAGGATTTCCAGATAAATGTCTTGAATAATTTTCAACACCGTTACAAGAACCTGTCTCTCTCAACATTTCCATATCATATTTTGTTCTTTGCTCAAGTCTTTGAGCTTCTAAAAGTTTATTTTGAGATTTTAAAATTTTAAGGCGTTCGTCCAATTCTATCCGTATATCTTTTAAAGACCTTTCTATCTTTTCTCTATCTGTAACAAACAATTTAGCAGGATATATATATACCTTATCTTTTTTATTTATTGCAGCCCCTGTAATAGGATTAAACTCTTTAATACTTTCTATTTCATCTCCATAAAATTCAACCCTTATTGCAGTCTCAAGATAAGCTGGAAATATTTCAATAGTATCGCCTTTAACTCTAAAACGCCCTCTTATAAATTCAATCTCATTTCTTTCGTAGTAACCAGCCACAAGCTCAGAAAGTAACTTTTTCATTGACTTTTCTTTCCCTAAAATAATTTCAATACACATATTCTGATAATCTTTTGGCGAACCAAGATTGTATATACACGAAACAGAAGCTACAACAATAACATCCTTTCTTTCAAGGAGAGATGTTGTAGCCTTAAGTCTAAGTCTGTCTATATGGTCGTTTATAGATGCATCTTTTTCTATATACGTATCACTTGAAGGAATATAAGCTTCTGGCTGGTAATAATCATAGTAAGAGATAAAATATTCCACTGCATTATTAGGAAAAAATGATTTAAACTCAGCATAAGTTTGAGCTGCTAAAATTTTATTTGGCGAAATTATAAGAGTAGGCTTTTGAAGCTTTTCTATTACATTAGCCATAACAAAAGTCTTGCCAGAACCAGTTACCCCAAGCAAAACTTGAGAATCTTTATTTTTTAGATAATTATGGTAAAGCTCATCTATTGCATGAGGCTGATCACCAGAAGGCTTAAACTTTGATACAAGCTTAAATTTTTCCATATATGCTTACTAAAATCATTCCTTTAAAATAATTTAATTTTTTGTACTTTTTCTACTTTTTTATATTGAGCAATAGATATTTCATGCCATGTTCCAGACATTTGATCTTTTGGAACAATAATGCCAAACCCTTAGCTATTTTGGAAAGCTCTCTTATTAGAAATCAATATTTTATACATTTAATTATTTCATCACATATTATTTCTTGCGGCAGCTTTTCAGTATTCTTTACTGGTATTCCATTTATATTTCTTTTTAAGTATTCAATTTCCTCAAATAACTTTACTTGTGTGAGATCTTGCTCTTGTATTACTGTTACTTTTCCCATCTTTTCAATTTCTTTAGCATTCCAATATTGATGATTATCAGTAGCATAAGGATAAGGAACTAAAATAGCAGGTTTTTCCAAAGCTTTAAGTTCAAAAACAGTTCCTGCGCCTGAACGAGATATTACTATATCACACGCTGCGTAAGCATAAGCAATATTATGCATATAAGCAAATATTTTATACTTTGCCTGATCTCCGACAAGATTTTGTATCCTCTCAAAATCTTTTGCACCTGTTATATGAATAACCTGAGCTTTATTATTTGAAGCAAGTCGAGAAAGAACATTGTATGCAATTTCATTTAGCTTAAGAGCGCCTAAACTTCCACCAAAAACTAGAACTGTAAAAATATCAGAATTTAAACCTAGCGACTTTAATGCATTATTTTTTGATATATCGAAAATATCACTCCTCACGGGATAACCTGAAACAGTAATATTCTTATTGTCAAAATATTCTTCACAAAAGCTAAAACTTACAAATGTCTCAGCTGCTATTTTATTTAGAAGGATATTAGCTTTACCTGGTATAGTATTTTGCTCATGTATAAAAATTTTTCTGCCTACAACTTTAGCTGCAAGCAATGCAGGGACAGTAAGATATCCTCCAGTTCCTATAACAGTAAGAGGTTTTGTTTGAAGAATACATTTTAAAGATTTTAAAAAAGCAAAATTAAATTTGAGCCAAAATAATATAAATGAAAATGAAAGTTTTCTAGGCAGCCAAATCATATTAAAAGCAACATATTGAAAGTGGCTATTTTTTATAATTTCGTAAGATGCATGGTTGTTATTGACAAAAAAAATAGGATTATATCCTTTGCTTTCAAACTCTTTTGCTAAAGCTATGCCAGGATAAATGTGCCCACCTGTCCCGCTAGCAACAATAATAATATTTTCCTTTTTATTCGTTTTCATTAAATTTACCTTTCACTGTACTGAGACAGATTTATCAATATTCCTGCTGCTGCCATACTTACTGCAAGAGAAGTACCTCCAAAAGATATAAACGGAAGAGGAAGGCCTTTTGCAGGGAATACGCCGGTTGCAGCAGATAAGTTGATAATAGCTTGAAAAACAATAACAAAGGTTATGCCCAAGCATAAATATTCTGCAAAAACATCAGGCATATGTTTGCTCATTTTTACTCCTTTGAAAAAAATATATATAAAAAAAGTGATAACAGCACATGCACCCCAAAAACCCAATTCTTCGCCAATAATAGGGAAAATAAAATCTGTATGGGCTTCAGGCAAATACATAAGTTTCATTTCGCTTTTACCAAGACCTCTGCCCAAAAAACCGCCTGAACCTAAAGCATGCAGGGATTGCTTCACTTGATAAGAAGCAGCATCAATATTTATAAATGACGCTAGATAATCGTTAAATCTTGCGAGCCTGTATGGTTTTCTTATTATTTCTTCAGCTATCAACAATCCACCAGCAACCAAACCAAACAAAACAGTCTTAATTTGCAAACCTGCGCAAAAAAGCATAGCAAAACATACTGCTGCTATAAGAATAGGCGCGCCTAAATCAGGTTCCAAAGCAACAGGAAGCAATATAAAAAGAATTATTGTTATAGGAGCTATTAATCCTTTAACTCTTTCAACCATATCTTTCTTTCTTGATATAAAATCAGAAATCATTACGACTATAGCTATTTTTGCAAACTCAGAAGGCTGTAGACTAAAGAAACCAAAGCTTATCCATCTTTTTGCTCCAAGTCTTGAAACTCCAATAAATAATACCGCTGCAACTAAAATCCAAGAAATAAGATAAATTATTTTTGCATGTTTCTTATAAAATTTATAATTGATTACAAAAGCAGTTATAAACATTGCAACAAAACCTACTGCCAGCCATAATATCTGTTTCAAAAAAAATTTATAAGGATTAGACCATCTTATATATGCAGCAATAAAACTAGAAGAAAAAACCATAATAGTTCCAAAAACTACACACAAACATATTAAAGCTATAAGAGTACGGTCATATTTCCTAAAATCAATTTTAAACATGTACATTGCCTATAATTTGTTTACAAGTTGTTTAAAAATTTTTCCTCGCTCTTCAAAATCTTTAAATTGATCAAAAGAAGTGCATGCAGGTGAAAGCAAAACTGTATCGCCTTCATTGGAGATCTTATGTATTTTGTCAACTGCATTTTCTATATTGCCGCAATCATAAAAATTTGTACAAGTATTTAAATCTCTTTTTATTTTCTTAGAAGCTTCACCAATAAGGAAAATAGCTTTAACTCTATTTTTCACAAGATCCTTTAAAGGATTATACGAAAAACCTTTATCTCTGCCACCCATAATAATCAAAATATTTTTACCAAAAGACTCTAAAGCAACTCTTGTTGAATCTACATTAGTTGATTTTGAATCGTTATAGTAATTTACACCATTTATAGTTTTTATAAATTCTATCCTATGTTCTACACCTTTATACTTTGAAATAACTTTTTCTATATCTTTTGGCTCTACATCAGCAACGTAAGAAGCAGCTGTTGCAGCCAAAATATTTTCTATATTGTGACTGCCTACTATATTTATTTTAGGTTTTATTTCAAAATATTCTTTAGCAAACTTTATTACTATTTTCCCTTCATTATAAAACACACCGTTCTTTAACGGGTTTTTACTAAAAAAAATCAAATTAGATTTTACTTTTGAACTCATTTTTTTACATATTCTGTCATCATAATTTAATATTGCATAACCATTGCGGCGTTGATTTATAAAAACATTTTCTTTTGCTTTTATATATGCGTTCATTGTATTGTGGTGTTCAAGATGATCTGGAGTGACATTTAGCAAAACTGAAATATCTGGTTTCAAATCCGGCGTATCTTCAAGCTGATAACTTGAAAGCTCCATAGTAATATAAGTGCTATTTCTTGTTTTTAAAGCTTTATCTGCCAAAGGCATACCTATATTTCCAACAACTATAGAATCTTTATAAACTGATTTTATTATTTTTGAAATTAAATCTGTAGTTGTTGTTTTGCCATTAGTTCCAGTTATGGCAACAATTTTTTTATATTTTGAATACTTCAAAGAAAAAGCAAGCTCACTTAGAATATTAATTTTCTTTTTTATAGCTTTTTTCAGTATTGGAATATCAAAATGAATCCCTGGACTTTTTACGATAATATCAGAGTCTAATATTTTTTCTGAATGTTCTCCAAACTCTGTATTAACCTTTTTATTTAATTTCTTTATATTCCTTTTGTTTCCCAAATCGCTAGCAAATACGTTATAACCCAATTTTACACCAAGATTTGCTGCCGCAACACCACTTTTACCAAGTCCTAAAACGCCTAAATTCTTTTTCATAAATTACCTCAATTTAAGCGATGCAAAAGATAATATTGCAAGCATTATGCCAACTATCCAAAATTTTATAGTGACTTTTGTTTCAGAAAGACCAAGCATCTCAAAATGATGGTGCAATGGAGCCATTCTAAAAAACTTTTTTTTAGTTCTTCTATAATATGATACCTGAATAATAACAGAAAGAGCTTCTGCAACAAAAATACCACCAAGTAAAACAAGGATAAGTTCTTGTTTTATAAATACTGAAGACATCCCCAAAACACCGCCTAAAAATAAGCTTCCTGTATCACCCATAAAAACTTGTGCAGGGTGTGAGTTATACCATAAAAATCCTAGTCCAGAGCCAACAACAGCAAATAAGAATATAGAAATCTCTCCAGCGCCAGATACATTAATGATTTTTAAATAATCAGCTATTTTTATATGTCCTGCAAAATAAGCAAAAAGAGCAAGAGCAAAAGCAACTATTATTATATTTCCTATAGCAAGTCCGTCTAAGCCATCAGTTAAATTTACAGCATTAGAACTACCGATAATCATAACCATAACAAGAAACATATACAAAAAAGAAACATTTATAAAAAGGCTTTTAAAATAAGGAACATTTACTAAGGTTGCAAATTCGGGGTTTTGTGGAAAGAAACTTAAATATGCTGCAAGAATTGTGGCAAAAAGAGTCTGAGCAAAAAGTTTCCCTCGTGCAGAAAGACCTTTTGTATTCTTTCTCTTTAGTTTTAAGTAATCATCGCAGAAACCAAGAAGGCTAAACCAAATAGATCCAGCCAAAAGCCATAGAATAAATCTATTATCTAGTCTTGCCCATAAAAGAACTGAAATTACAACAGAAAGCAATATGATAAGACCTCCCATTGTAGGAGTTCCCTTCTTAGATAGATGAGTTGATGGGCCATCGGTTCTTACTATTTGTTTAATTCTAAATTTTGTTAATTCTCTTATAATATAAGGTCCCACTATAAAAGAAATTAGAATACTTGTAAGGATTGCTCCGCCTGCTCTAAAAGAAATATATTGAAAAACATTAAAAGGTGTAAATACATCTCTCAAACTATAAAGAATATGATATAACACTTTACCTTACCCCTCCAAAAAGGCATAAAATCTCGTAAAGACTTCTTCCATCTTCATTCCTCTAGAACCCTTAAATAAGAATACAGAGTTTTTATCAACGTCTATACTTTTAATATTATTTAAAAGGTCATCTACACTCTTAGAATAAAAGACATTTCTTTTATCGCCAAGACTTGCTTTAGTATTAGAAATAAGATTGCCCAAAAGATTTATCGAGTTTACTTTTTCTCTTCCGATAAATTTGCCTAGTTTAAAATGATATTCATTAGATTTATCTCCAAGTTCCAGCATATCGCCTAAAACCAAATTTATTTTTTTGTCGGGATAGCTCTGCAATACTGCTTCTATAGAATTCTTCATTGAAGAAGGATTTGCATTATAAGTGTCATTTATCAATACTATTCCATTTTTAGTTATAATGGTTTCCATACGCATTTTAGGTGGAATAAAAGATTCTATTCCTAGCTTTATATCTTCTAAAGATATTCCAAGACCTGTCGCACATGCAGCTGCAGCCAACGCGTTGTAAACATTAAAATTACCTATAGCAGACATAAAAACTTCTAGCTGTTCTTTACCAAAACAAATATCAAAAATTATCTGATCGGGGAATAATTTTATATTTTTAGCAATTATATCAGCATGGCAATCTATCGCAAAGGTAATAATTTTACGATTACCTACTTTTGTTATAGTTTTCAAAAATTTATCATCGTTATTTACAACTACAACTCCATTTTCTTTTACATTTTCAAACAAAACTTTCTTTTCTTTAAAAACACCTTCTGGAGAAACAAAAGTTTCCAGATGAGAAAAACCTATATTTGTAATTACTCCAACATCTGGCGTTAGAATATCTGACAGTATTCCAATTTCTCCCAAAAGAGAAGTTCCAGCTTCAAAAACTGCATATTGATATTCAGAAATCAAATTAAATACTGAAAGAGGAAGCCCAACTCTATTATTAAAATTTACTCTACTTGAAAGAGTTTTGCCGGTTTTATTTAAAATTGAAACTAATATTTCTTTTGTTGTAGTTTTTCCATTTGAGCCAGTTATACCTACTATCTTTGTACTATTAAATTTGTTTCTATAATATTTTGCAAATTCCCCAAGAGCAATAAGAGTATCCTCAGTTTTAATTAAAGATGGAAACTTAAAAAAAGGATCAAGCGGTTTTAAATTTTCATTTGAATAAACCACAACTGATGCGCCTTTATCAACAGCTTCTTTTATAAAATCATGCCCGTCATAACGCTCGCCTTTTATAGCAAAGTAAGATTCTCCTTTGCGTATAGTTCTTGAATCAATAGAAACACCCTTTACTAAAAGATTTGGATCACCTATTATAAATTTACCATTTATTGCATGTATTAAGTCTCTAAGTTGAAATATTTCCATTAAAAATTAAACTCCTCTTGCTCGGGTTCGCTTGATGTATTTTCTCTATTCTCTTTTAAATTTATATATTTTTCAGCTGTATCTATATCGCTGAAATGGATTTTGTCCAACCCTATTACTTGATATGCCTCATGACCTTTTCCGGCAAGTAAAATAATATCGCCATTATCTGCCATCATAATAGCTTCTTTTATAGCTTTATCTCTGTCAACAACAACTTTATAATTAGTTTTGTATATTTTTTTTATGCCTGCTTCTATATCCAAAATTATAAGATTTGGATCTTCAGTCCTTGGGTTATCTGATGTTACAAACACAAAATCACTCATTTCAACTGCAGTTTTTCCCATTATAGGCCTTTTTGTTCTGTCTCTATCGCCACCACAACCAAAAACAGTTATAAGTCTTTTATGTTTAATCTTTTTTATTGCACCTAGAACATTCTTTAAAGCATCATCACTATGCGCATAATCTACAAGAATTTCAAAGCCTAAACTTCTAGTATCCACTCGTTGAAGTCTTCCAGGTACTTCCTTAGCCTTATCTAAACCTTCTATCGCTTTGTCAAAATTAACACCACAGCAAACAGTACAAGCTAAAGCTGCTAGAGCATTATATACATTATGAAGTCCAAGATGTCTTATATTGATTTTAGATATCTCACCATTGCATACCAAATCAAATTTACTACTAGAACTTGTAATATCTATATTTCCAGCTTTAAAATCAGCTTTTGCTTTTTCTGATATAGAGTAAAGTTTCTTTTCAGCATTTAAATCTATTTCAGCAAGTTTTTCCCCGTACTTGTCATCAATGTTTATTATTGCATATTTTCTGTTCTTCTTTATTCCTATTCCAAGAGATCTAAACAGCCAAGACTTTGCTTCAAAATAATTATCCATAGTTTTATGGAAATCTAAATGATCTTGAGTTAAGTTTGTAAAAACTGCAATATCAAAGTCTATACCATAAACCCTTCCAAGTTTTAATGCATGAGAAGAAACTTCCATAGCAATATGTTTTACTCCAGCATCAAGCATTTCTCTCATAATCCTATAAACATCAGGAGCTTGTGGAGTTGTATTTGGAGCTTCTATAACTGTGCCCTTATATCTATAGTTAATAGTCCCAATAACACCACAGTCAATACCGACATGAGAAAAAATACTTTCTATCATGTAGGTGATAGTTGTTTTGCCATTTGTGCCAGTTATACCTATAACGCTTAACTCTCTATCAGGATAATTATAAAATCTTGCAGAAAAAACTGACATAAATCTAAATATGTCTTCAACAACAACTAAAGTAGCAGATCCTACGTCAACTCTAGACGGACTTATAATTACTGATGCTCCTTTTTTTATTGCTTCGTCAATATATTTACTGCCATCAGTATTATGCCCCGGTAAAGAGAACAAAGCATAGCCATCTTGAACTATCCTTGAATCGTATGATATTCCCAAAATGTCAATATTCAAATCTCCAAAAACAAGTGCTTTTATATCGTCCAATAATATTTTTTTGAGTTGCATTATTGTTCCCTTCAAGTTTTATACATTTTCCTTAATACTCACAGGATCATCCTATGGGTATTATATCACAAAAGCCAATCCTTAATTATCTGATTTGCCAAATCACAATCTTCTATCCAAGCTTCGTTTCCTATAAACAAACTGCTCTTTTATCGGCATGTTAAAGCCTTTTATAAAAGCATTCCTTTTTGGACCTCGGGGATAATTGCGATAATGTTTTAAGTGACGATAAAGCTATAGACTTGTCTGCAAGTCCATAGAGAAAACGCCTATAGAAACACACAAAAAGGCATAGACACTTTTATGCAGCTGAGAGAATTTTTGCATAATTCCTTATGTTCATTCTTGGTTTTATGTTCTCTCTTAAATCTATCCT
>JAITJN010000002.1 GCA_031278895.1 Candidatus Endomicrobiellum guadaloupense | reverse complement strand
GCTTTTATCACTTGGTAAAAGTCATGTAATGCCCTTTTTACTTCGGGATATACTTCTTCTTTTCTCAGATTATCTATCAATGGTTTGTCATACTCATCTACCAATATTACTACTCTTTCCCCTGCTTTCTTGTGTAGCTTCTCTATTAGTTCTGAAAATTTATCTGGCGTTCCTCTACTTATAAGCTCTATTGAATATTCCATTGCTGTTCTTGTTATGAAATCTTCCAGAGAGTTATTTAATACATTTATTGAACTATACCCAAGCTCCGCAAAATCCAAATGTATTACTGGATTTGTTTTACTCCAGTCCCATTTGTCATATATATACAATCCTTCAAATATCTTCTTATTCCCTTTAAACAATTCTTTAAACGTACTTATCAACAATGACTTCCCAAATCTTCGAGGGCGCGATAGAAAATATACACTTCCACTATTTATCAATTTGTATATATCTTCTGTCTTATCTACATATACCGCATTTCCACTTATTAACTTCTCAAATGTTTGCGTCCCTATCGGTAGTATTTTCATTCTTTCTTCCCTTATTCTTAACTATATTACTAATACCTTTTCTTTTATCTTTTTGTCTTAATTATACCAAAATAAGTAATCTTTTAAGCTTTATTCTACATTTTTAATATTTGTTAAATTACCTTTATAAATGTTAAAAAACTGTTCCCTTACATATTGGGTTTAATTTGCAAAAGTTCACAATTATTCTACAAAATCTATCCATATTTTTTGTCTATAAACATATAATTTTAATATGATGAAATTGACGAAGATAGTAGTATCAATAATATTGATTTTTTGTTTTGCATTATCAGTGTATGCAAATGGAGAATTGGAATATTCTCAAGAAGAAAAAGGCGAAAATAATGTCAACTTTGATGAATTGAATAAAGCTCAAATCTCACTTTTTCATGAATTTGAAAATATTCTACTTTTTGGAAAAGCAGGCAAGAATATAACAGGAATCTTTTTTCCACATGTTAGTGGGAATAATTTTAATATCAATAATCTAGAACAATTATATAAGTATATGAGGAATCCCCAACTTAGAGAACGCTTGTTATTCTTAACGCATTTAATTTTAAGTCAAAAGGTAGAGAAAGATATTTCAGAGATTTTTGATGAAGAAGGACTAATAATATTTATCAAGTGTATGACATTATGTGCAGAAGTAGATCCAGAAGAAAAAGTTTTTAGAGAAGCGTTGAAATATGCCAATAATGGAACCCCTGATTATAATACTTTAAAAATTTTCGGAATCAGGCAGCCTAATGCTAATCTAAAAACTGATAAGAAGAATTATTTTCCTCGTTTAGATAATGGTAAAAATAGCTTTTCAGCAAACAAAACCAAAGATATAGACAAAAGCGAAGAAGGATATTCAGGGAAAAATACCAGATCAGGCAGCCATAAAATAATTTCTATGGATAGAGAATATGATAATCCAGCAATTACTTCTTATACCTCTCTAATACAATTGCACCCATTCCCGAATATAAAAAAATATGGAAAAGGTACTTCAACTTCACAACCAGATTCAGAATCATTTGAACAATCAAAACATCTAAATCTTTCTTTTAATAAAAATAGACAACTACTAACCGAAAATGAGATTAGAGAATATATTAATGGTATTCATAGGAACTTGCGTCATCCAAGAACATATAAGGCTCCGCTAAGTAATACACCATCAAATGTGGAAGAAGATGGAAGAAATAAGTTAGTAAATTCAATGATAAATTATTATGTTCATAACAATAAGAGACCTCTTTCTACTCATCATTTATTAAGGCGTTCAAGTATATACACAGGTTCTGAAGAATCTAGTAAAGAGTTAATCATTGACCAGATTTGATGCTATTTCTCTTCCAATCTTTATTGATTCTTGCGCGCTGTTTAGCGATTTTAAAGTAAAATCTTTTTCGTTCAATTTGTCTCTTACTCAAACTTACACCCTATTTTTTTATTTTCTCCAAACGCTATCGCCAACAACCTTACTTCTTTATCTTCGTACTTCTCATAATACTTCTTTTCCTTTATCTGTTCCATTCCTTCTTAATGTATATTTATATTGCAGTTTATTATTTTCTTATATTACTCTCGTCTCGCCCCATTAAAGAGCTTGAATCTACTACCTTCACCTCTATAAGTAATTCTAAATCATCTTTTTTCTTTATTTGCTCTATCAAAAATGTTTGCGTCCCGGTCGCAAACCAATAACTCTCAATTTCTTTCTTCTCAAAGAACATTAACATTGAAAATGGATTATATACAAACTCTTTCCCGTCCCACGAATATCCGTTGTACCAATACTTTATCTTTGATAACAGCTCTTCTTTACTTATCACCATTGTTTCTGCTGTACTTTCTATATATTCTTTAAAGTTTATCTCTAACTCTTCTTGCGTGTAGCCACAGATTGCCCCGTATTCGTTGTCCATTGTTATATTGTTTAAATTATTTAACCCGGAAAATATTGATAACCCTGAAAACTGTGATACTCCTGTTAAAAATACAAACCTCTCTAATCTTCTTGACATTGATAGAAAATATACACTTCCGCTATTTATCAATTTGTATATATGTTCTGTCTTATCTACATGTACCGCATTACCACTTATTAACTTCTCAATAGTATATTTTCTTGTAATTATCAACTTATAAGTTCTTGCAAAAGATTATTGTGTTTTTTGTATAATCTTAATATTCCTTGCATTCTTTGCATTTTTTGCCGTAAGATGTCTAGTTTATGTTTAGAAACATCTATACCGATAAAATTGGAGTATAAGTCTTTTGGCATAATAGCATCCTAAAGAAATTGGGAATAGCTTACTTTCAATTGTTAGCATGCGTCAAATGAAAATTTGAGCATTTGCAACCCATCAAGCTTTTACCGATTAGGCATTGGAGATTTTGATGTCTATGGGCTTTTAGCCCTATATGGAATCAATCTTCCAACGCCTTTATACTCTTTATTCTATCTGTTTTTTAAGTAATAATATTGGAGAGTAAATGCGACTTTCAAAATCCACTCAGGTTCTGATTCTAATTCTTTCTATAATAACAGTATCAAGTTTTATTTTTCATTCTCCAATATATTTGTATGATTTAATAACTGGTCTTAAAACTCCAGAATTCTCAATCATGTGGCCAGGAATAAGAATCTGTATAGAGCCAATTTACTCCTTCACTTTCTATGCATTGACTCTAAACAGAGATTCTTATAAGCCAATTATAATTTCTTGGTGTTTATGGATATCTGGTACAGTTTTAATTTACTGTTTTATTAGCAGGAAAACTATTTCTAAAACTATATATAATTTTTTTTATTCTCTGACTTTTTTAGTCTCATTATTTTCTTTTGTTGCTTTAGTACCTATTGCTGGTCCTAAACTTTTAAAACCTGAAGGTTATATTGCTGTTGATACTCACTCTCATACAATAAGCTCGCATGATAATGTGGCTCCTGCAATGATAAGTTTAAAAGCTCATTTACGACAAGGGTTTGATGCTTTTTTTAACACTGAGCATAATCATACATTTGGATTTGATAAATTTCCTGAATTTGCAAAATTTAAAATTGTCTATCCAGGCATACAAGTTCAAACAGAAGATAAAGTATCAATTGTTTTGTTATCTCCAAAAAAATTTAATGGACAAGACTACAAAAATTTAAGTTTAATAGATACTATAAAAAGAGCCCATGAAAATAATATGTTTGTTATAGTGCCACACTGGTGGAAATGGCATAAATATAGCTTTGAAGAACTCAAAAATTTTGGGATAGATGGTTTTGAAATCTATAATTGTGGATATAGAAATTTTGATAGGAATGAACAGATCTCTTTAATAAATTTTGCAAAAGATAATAATTTAATGATGTTTGGCGTTACAGATTGGCATGGTTGGGGATATATGTCTGATGTTTGGACTGTTATGGAAGGCACTGTGTCAGAAAATGTTGAAACAACAATTGCAGAAAAACAAATTACAAAAGTTATTTTATACAGAAAGGAACAGTCAGAATCCGTTATAAGATTTATTTTTGAACCTTTTTATTTTTTTTATTACTATATAAGCAATATTGATTTTAAATATTTGTTATCATTACTTGTTTGGGTTACAGCGATGTTTTTTATTTTCAAAAGTAATTTTGTGGGACATATAAAAAAATGCTTTGCTTTAACTATTTCAGTTTTTTATGCATATGGAATATTTTATTTTTATATAATCACAAGAAGTGTTTCCAATACAAATACAATCGTAATGAGGTCTGTAGTGCCGGTTATGGCAGTGCTGTGTATTTTATGGTTTATTTTGTGGAGGTGTAATGAGGATAAAAACCTGTAAGTTTTTCTTACAGAATGTTTTTATTGTCCTATTTTCTTTGCCTATGTTTTCAACCTATGCTGTTTGTGTAGATATTAATAAAGATTTAATATCCGCAATAAACAGAGACGACTATGAAAAGTTTACACTGCTTATTGAAAATGGTGTAGACCCTAATGCAAAAGATGAAAGAGGTACATCTGCGCTTTTGCTTACGCTAAATACTAAAAAAGAAGAGATGGCAAAAGCTCTTATATTAAAAGGCGCTAATGTTAATGATAAATATGCTTTAGGTGTATCAGCTCTTTTTATAGCAATAAATCATAAATTAAATGGAGCTGCTAATCTTCTTATTGAATATGGAGCAGATGTTTCTGGATCTTACCAAGATGGAACAAATATTTTAATGGTTGCTTCTAGTAAAAATATGCTTGATGTCATTGAAAAGATAGTAGAAAAAAAAGTTCTTGACATAAACTCTACAGATAAAAGAGGATTAACAGCTCTTACAATAGCTTTAAATGAAAAGAACTTAGAGGCTGCTTTGCTTCTTAATCATTTAGGAGCTTTACCAACAAATCTTTTAGAAGCAACGATTATTTCAGACTTAGAATCAATTAAAAAGTTTGTTGATTCAAAAGCAAATTTAGAAATACGAGATTCATCTGGAAACACACCTCTTATTTTGGCCTTTTTAAATAGTAATTATGAAGCAGCTTCTTATCTTTTAAAAAACAAATCTGCTATAAATGCACAAAATAATAATGGTTTATATCCAGCATTAATTTCTGCTATGAAAAATGATAGTTCCATGCTTTCTCTAGCATTAGAATATAATGCTGATGTTTTAATGAAAGATATTAATGGATTAACTCCTCTATCATATGCTGTTTTTTTTGACAACTATGACATGATTGGCCAAATACTAGAATATAACAAGTCAGCTGGTAATATTGCCGATCAAAATGGTTGTACTCCTTTAATTTTTGCTGTTGTAAAACCAGACAGGAAAATAGCTGTAAGATTATTTGCTTTAGGAGTACCTCTAAACACAAAAAAATCTAGGAGTATTTTAAGTTCAGTCATAGGAGTAGGAGATGTTGAAGCTGTTGAAAGGTTAATTAAAAAAGGAGCAAGAGTAAATTTTAAAAATACCAGATGGATCCCTCCTCTTCTTATGGCAATAAATAGAGATAATCTGGAAATTGTAAAACTGATTATTTCCAATGGGGCAAATTTAGATGCAAAAGATAGAGATGGAAATACATCTTTAGATTATGCAAAGAAATATGCTGGAAAAGATCTTATGCGATTTTTATTAAAAGATAGTGTATTAAATAAAATTGAAAGAAAATAACATAAAGAAGGGAAAATATGATAAAAGAAATTTTTAGTTTTTTCTTTATTGATACTGTTTTAAAGAAAGAAGTATCTTTTTTGAAAACAATTCCATTATTTCATGGACTTTCAAACAGATCTCTTGCAAAAATTGCTTTAGTTATTTTTAAAAGGACTTATTTAGCTGAAGAAAAAATTTACAAAAATAACAGCGAAGAGAATGTCGTTTATATTGTTAAAAGTGGTCAAGTAAAGCTTTCTTGTGGAGTTGCAAGCAAACTAGTAGAGCTTGGTGGTTTTTTTGGAGAAACATCCTTAATTAAAAATAACAAACGCACATGTTCCGCAGAAGCTATAAAAGACAGCGAACTTTACTTGATATACTGCGCTAAGCTTGAAGATATGTTTGAATCAAATAGTAAGGTTGGGTTAATAATAATGAAAAATTTAGCTTCTATACTTGCGTCAAGATTAAAATGTTGTGAGATTGAAGGAGCTTAAATGAGTGAGACTACAAAAAACAGAATATTCAGTATTTTAATACTTCTGTTATTAGGCAGTTGTTTATTTTTATATTCAGCAAGAGCTATTCTTGCCCCATTTCTCATAGCAGCTTTTATAACTTATTTAATTTCTCCTCTTGTTACACAGATACAATCTTTTGGATACAAGAGGATTATTGGTGTCATCATAGTTTCTATTATTCTCATCTCAATATTTGCAGGAGTTCTAATAATTCTTGTTCCAATTTTAATAAATGAAATTGAGAATTTTCAGTTTAATGCAGATCAATATTACGAACCTATTTTTAATTATATAAACGCTGTGAGATTAAAACTTGAAACTTCTTTCCCTATACTGCAAAAATTCGATATTCCAAATGTGATTATATCCGAATCAAAAGATTTTATATTGTACAGGATTGAGCAAATTCCAAACTATCTTATGGATATGTTTTCAATTTTTTCAATCATAGTTTTGATACCTATGATTGTATTTTTTATGTTACTTGGTGGAGGAAAAAGCTTGAAATTTCTTTTAGGATTATTCCCTCCAAATTATATAGAAATGGTTTTATCAATAGTCTATAGAGTAGATTCCATTTTTGGCAGATACATAAGAGGTCAACTTATAGAAGCATTTTTTGTAGGAAGTATGTCTGCCCTATCTTTAAGTATACTAAACGTCAATTTTGCTTTGCTTATTGGTACTATTGCAGGTATTGCAAACCTTATACCATATTTGGGACCTATTGTGGGTCTTAGTCTAGCTGTTGTAGTGGGTGCTGTACAATACCAAACTTTTGCTATAGTTATTAAAATAGCTATAGTATATGCGTTTATAAAATTTTTAGATGACAATTTTATACAACCTTTAGTTGTTGGATATAATGTAAATTTAGGACCTGTTAGTATGGTTTTTGCAATGCTCGCAGGCGGACACGTTTTTGGATTTTTAGGCGTGGTTTTTGCTGTTCCTGTAACTGCTATATTCAAATCTGTTTCTATAATGTTAGTAAAAAAAAGATATTCATAAAATCACTTAAGTAGACGCACATGAAAAAATTATTTATACTTTGCGTATTGTTTTTGATTTGTTTCTCTAAAAGTAATGCTTTAGAATCGCCAGATTTAAGACTTATTAAATTAAATCGCAAAGCTATTAAAGTAGATGATTCTAAAGGGAATAAACTTTTAGGGTATGTTAATTTCCAGAGAACTGATTTATAATGGAGCATGGGGATGGGCCAGTGGCATCGGTAATTATATTTTATCAGCACTTATAATGGCAATAGGAGATATTTATGGCAAAGAGACTAGGTGTTATAACTTCCGGCGGTGATGCTCCAGGTATGAATGCAGCCATTAGAGCTGTAGTAAGACAAGGAATTGCTTCAGGTTATTCAATGGTTGGTGTAAAAAGAGGTTTTAGGGGTCTCCTTGAAGATGAATATGTAAATCTTACTGCTCGTTCTGTAAGCGGGATAATAAATTCTGGCGGGACAATGCTTCATACAGGAAGATGTCCTGAGATGAAAACAAAAACAGGCATGAATAGAGCTATTAAAGCTATAAAAGAGCTTGAGTTAGGAGGCCTAATAATTATTGGCGGTGACGGCTCTTTGGCTGCAGGGAATGCGCTTTCAAAGCAAGGTATAAAAGTTATGAATATAGCAGCTTCAATAGACAATGATATTTATGGAACTGATGAAACAATAGGATATGATACAGCTTTAAATACAGCAGTTGAATCTATAGACAAGATAAGAGACACGGCTACAAGCCACGATAGAATTTTTGTTGTTGAAATTATGGGGAGAGAACATGGTTTTTTAACGGCTGATGTAGGTCTTGCTGCAGGTTGTGAGTTTATAATAGTCCCTGAAATGGGTACGGATCTGCATAAACTTGCAAAAGGACTTAAAGAAGGGAAAGAAAAAGGAAAAACTTCAGAAATTATAGCTTTTGCTGAAGGATGCGGGTCTTCTTGCGAGTTTGGATATAAAATTGAGAAACTCACTGACCTTGAAGTAAGAGTAAGTACTTTGGGGTATATACAACGTGGTGGAATACCTACAGCAAGAACAAGAATACTTGCTTCAAAATTTGGTCATGCGGCAATAGACTTATTTCACAAAGGAAAGATAAATCAACTTATTGGCATAACAAATGGAAACGTTTCTGCTGTACCTATAAACCGTGCTATAAGCCGGGAAAAGCAATTTGACGATAAAACGTTTAAAGTATTGAAAACCTTGTCAGTTTAATCAATAATATGTAAAATAACCACAAGATTATTTGTAAGCTTCTCTTCTTAAAAAAACCAGGCATACAGTGCTGGTTTATTGTTTGAGATATTAATATTCAAAGGAAATAATAGATGAAAGACGTTTTAGACAAAATTAAGCGTGGAACAAGCGAAATTATTTCTATTGAAGAGCTTGAAAAAAAGCTTTCCTCAGGTAAAAAACTAAGAATAAAGCTTGGTGTTGATCCAACTGCTCCAGATTTGCATTTGGGGCATACTGTAATTATAAATAAGTTAAAAACATTTCAAGATTTAGGGCATCAAATAGTATTTTTAATCGGTGATTTTACTGCAAGAATAGGAGATCCATCAGGTAGATCTGAGACTCGCCCTATTATGACGCAAGAACAGATTCAAAAGAATATAAAAACATACACTGAACAAGTTTTTAAAATATTGGAGAGAAAAAAAACAGAAGTTGTTTATAACAGCAGATGGCTTGGCGAGCTTGGGATAAACGGACTTTTAAATCTTGCGGCAAAGATCACAGTGGCTCAAATGCTTGTAAGAGATGACTTTGAAAAGCGTCATAATGATGATAGACCAATAAGTATTGTAGAGTTTTTATATCCTTTGCTTCAAGCGTACGACTCTGTAGCGTTAAAAGCTGATGTAGAGCTTGGCGGAAATGATCAGAAATTTAATTTGCTTTTAGGAAGAAAAATCCAGAGAGATTACGGAATTAAAGAACCTCAAATAGTAATTAGCATGCCTCTTTTAGAGGGGACAGATGGCGTCAAGAAGATGTCAAAGTCTTATAATAATTATATAGCTTTAAACGACACTCCAAAAGATATGTTTGGAAAGATAATGTCACTTTCTGACGAACTCATGTATAAATATTACGAACTTCTTACTCAAGAAGATTTAAATACTATTAAGACACTGCATCCTAAAGAAGCAAAATTTGCTCTGGCTGAACAAATTGTTGAAAGATATCATGGTAAAGAGGCAGCTTTAAAAGAAAAAGAAGAATTTAATAAAGTGTTTGTCAAAAAAGATATTCCAGATGATACAAAAGAATATCTTGTTAATGATGTTACTTTAAAATTATCAGAACTTCTTGCTGAAAGTGGTATGGTTTCAAGCAAGAACGAGGCAAAGCGCCTTATAGAGCAAGGTGGAATAAAAATAGATTCCCAAAAAGTTGAAGGGGATGTATCACTTGATTTTTCTAAATCTTTTATACTGCAAGCAGGTAAAAGAAGATTTAAAAAAATAGTATCAAAAGAGAATTAAAAGAAATACAAAATCAATCAAGATTGATTTGTATTATAAAAATATGAGAGGTAGTTATGAGCTTTAAGAAAACAGCAGTATATTTTTTAATGGGAATTTTTACAGTCGGATTTTTTGCATGTTCTGGTCTTCAAGTAACAAGAGTAGATGACAATGAAGAAATTGATCTAAGCGGCGATTGGAACGATACTGATTCTAAACAGGTTGCTCAAGAAATGATTGCAGATTCTTTTGCAAGCAGATGGGTAGAAGACTATAAAATGGCAAATGGAAGAAAACCTAAAGTTATAGTCGGCTCTGTATTAAATAAAACTGAAGAGCATATAAGCACTGAAACATTTATAAAAGATCTTGAAAAAAGCTTTATAAATTCAGGGAAAGTAACTTTTGTAGCTTCAAAATCTCAAAGAAATGAAATAAGGGAAGAAAGAGAAGACCAATCCATTAATTCCAAAAATGCAAAGAAGAAAGGTAATGAATCAGCTGCTGATTTCATGTTGAAAGGTCAAATAAATTCTATATTTGATGCCAATAAGAAAGCTCAGCTTAAATACTATCAGGTTGAACTTGAGTTGATTGACTTGGAAACTAATGAAACGGTATGGATAGGTCAGAAGAAAATAAAGAAAGTCGTTTCTAAGAAAAAGTATAAAGCTTAAATAAGTTTTAAGAACAGTACTATTTCCACATTGTCGTGGACTTAGTTAAAGATTTTTCTGCTATTTGTTAACGCATATCTCACAGCGGAGCCGCTTTGGGACTTTGTTATGTTATCGTTAAGCGGTTTACAAGAGGGATATTTATGGGGAATACTGTTACGGTAATAGAAGATAAAGACTTTGTTAGGTTACAAGAATTAGGATATTTAAAAAATCGTTCATTCAACCTTCCTACATCAAAAGAAGTTTTGAGATTGCATGAACCTGACGAGGAAAAATTCAAACAAGAGCCGTGTAATAAAACGTTATCATTTCTTGAAGATATACTAGATATTTATTTTAGTTATGATGAAGGCAAATATATCCCAAAAAGTCTGCTCTAATAAAAAAAGATGGTGAATTCCAATTCCGCAGAACGTTGCTGCTAGAGGACATAACTTATGAAGAAGTCGAAATATTGTTTAGAAACTTGTATTTTTTAATATGAGGTTTTTGGTGAGCGTAAGAAAGAGAAAAATAGCTAGTCTTAAAATTTTGATTATCTTATCCGCATTTACTTTAATCGCAATGATAAGCGGTTGTGCTTCTACTCTTACTGGATACTACTCAAAACTGAGAACAAAAATAGACAGTGGCGATTATGTCTGTGCAGCCAAATTTGTTGATAAATCTGAGGGCAAGTATGGATCTAAAAATATCCTTATGTATTATCTAGATTCTGGTGTTGTTAATCACCTTGCAAAAGATTACGAAAAGAGTTCAAAAAAGTTTGAGCTTGCAAAAGGCAAGTTTCGCCAATACGAGCAAAAGAGTGTAACTACAGGCGTTAGCTCAATGCTTGTAAACGACAATGTAATGCCATATTATGGAAAAGATTTTGAAAGAGTTCATATCTGTGTATTTGAATCTTTAGACTACGTTTTGTCAGGACGTGACGACGACGCTGTTGTAGAGGCGCGTCAGATAGATTCTCTTTTTAAAAACTTTGCTGTTGATTCTAATTATAAAAATTTTTATAAAGATGATGGCTTTGTAAGATATTTTGCAGGTCTTATATATGAAAATGCAGGCTATCTTAACGATGCTTTCATTTCTTACTCAATGGCGTTAAAAGCTTATAAAAATGGGATGCCTGAAATTGCCACTCCTAAAGATTTAATTGATGATGCATATACATCTGCACTTGTTCTTGGGATGCCAGATAAAGCCAGTGAAATTAAAAAGAATTTCCCTCTCGCAAAAAAACGAATTATTCCAGAAAAATGTGGAGAGTGCATATTATTTGACTACAATGGGTTTGTTCCTGAAAAAGTTGAAACAGCTATAGAATTTGCTTTAGGTGACATTTGGGCTTATGTTGATGTTGCTAATTTAGATAGTAAAGATATAGCTGACTTTGAGAAAGCGAAATCTATAGGTGTAGCTGCATTTGCAAGGGATTATGTTAAAGTTGCATTCCCAAAATATAGAGATTTTGACAATAGAATAACTTCTTTTAGAGTTAAACACGAGAATCGTGAAGAGCAAAGTGTTTTGACTCAGGATTTAGGGAAAATTGCAAAAGCATGTTTAAAGAATGATACGGCAAAAGTTTATGCCAAGACTTTATCAAGAGCAGCAATTAAGTATATTATAAGCAAAGCTGTATCTAAAGAGCTTGGTAGACAAGGTGGAGATGGTGCTGAGCAGTTTTCCCAAGCACTCTTGAATGTGTTTAGCGCTGCAACATCTTCAGTTGATAGGCGTGCCTGGAATACTTTGCCAGACACAATCCTTATGTCAAGATTTTTCTTGCTAGAAGGAGTACATTCTTTAAAAGTTAATTTTATAGATAAAAAAGGTAAAGTTATAGAGTCACAGGATATTGAAGTTAATATTGTATCTGGGAAGAAAAATTTTGTTTTTGTAAGAAGTTCAGCAATACATTGGAAAGAATAATTGAGGAACAAAATGTACAAAATTGCGCGGAAAAAAGAAATAGGAAATAAAGTTCATAATCTTGAAATTTATGCTCCTGAAATTGCAAAAAATGCGAAAGCGGGACAATTTGTTATATTTAGAATTGATGATAAAGGTGAAAGAGTTCCTCTTACAGTTGCTGGAACAAACCCACAAGAAGGATTGGTAAGGATAATATTTCAAGAAACTGGAAAAAGTACAACTCAATTAGCATCTCTTTGCGAAGGCGATTCTATTAAAGATTTTGCAGGACCTCTGGGACACCCTACCGTTATAAAGAATTATGGTACAGTTGTAGCCGTTGCCGGAGGAGTTGGCGCTGCAGAACTTTTACCTGTTATAAAAGAGCTAAAAAAAGCAGGCAATAAAGTTATAACTATAGTAGGTGCAAGATGCAAAGACTTGCTTATACTTGAAGAGGACCTTAAACAAGAGAGTGATAATTTGCTTTTTGCAACAAATGACGGTACTTGTGGTATTAAAGGTTTTGTAACTGATATTTTAAAAGAAGTTATGAGTAGAGAGAAAGTGAATATAGTTTATGCTATAGGACCTGTTCCTATGATGAAAGCAGTTTCAGAACTTACAAAAGGAAAACATATAGAAACGGTAGTTTCCTTAAACCCTATAATGCTTGATGGCACTGGAATGTGCGGAGCTTGCAGAGTTACTGTAGATGGTAAGACAAAGTTTGCTTGCGTTGATGGGCCAGAATTTGATGCTCATTGTGTTCATTGGGACGAGCTTTCTTCACGTTTAAATTTATTTAAAGATTTAGAGAAAATTTCGCTTGATAATTTTACTGCTAGCAGGGAGTGTAAATGTCACAAAAAGTAAATATGCCCGAGAGAGATCCGCAAATAAGAAGAAAAGATTTTGAGCAGGTTAACACAGGCTACTCTAAAAAAGAAATGCTTGCAGAAGCTAAAAGATGTTTGCAATGCAAGAATCCTATGTGTACAAAAGGCTGTCCTGTTGAAATAAATATACCAGGTTTTATCAAATGTCTTGTTGAAGATGACCCATCACAAGCAATAAAAGTTTTGAAACAAAAAACCAACCTACCTGCAGTTTGCGGCAGAGTTTGCCCTCAAGAAAATCAATGCGAAAAATCTTGTATTTTGGCAAAAAAAGGCGAAGCTATTTACATTGGTAATTTGGAGCGTTATGCCGCAGATGCGGCAGAAAAGATGGAAGACAGTATTGAAATAGAAAAAAATGATATAAAAGTTGCTGTTGTTGGTTCTGGCCCTGCGGGTTTAACATGCGGGGGGGATTTGTTAAAACTAGGATATGACGTTACTGTTTATGAATCTCTTCATGATACCGGTGGAGTTTTACGTTATGGAATACCTGAATTTAGACTTCCTAAAAAAGTATTAGATATAGAACTAGAAAAGCTAAAAAAACTTGGCATGAAAATAGTTTTGAATACTCTCATTGGCAGAACAAAAACCGTACAGGATCTGTTTGATGACGGATTTAAGGCAATTTTTGTTGCTGTTGGAGCAGGTCTCCCTGTATTTCCTAAAATACCAGGAGAAAACTTAATCCATATTTATTGTTCAAATGAGTTTTTAGTACGCATAAACTTAATGAAAGCTTCTGAATTCCCTAGATATGATACCCCTGTATACAGAGGAAGAAATATTGTTATAGTAGGTGGAGGAAACACTGCCATGGACTCTGCTAGGACAGCGGTTCGTCTTGGTGCAAAGAGTGTTAAGCTTGTTTATAGAAGATCTGAAGAGGAAATCCCTGCAAGACTTGAAGAGCGTAGACATGCAAAAGAAGAAGGTGTGGAGTTTGTAACTCTTACCAATCCTGTGAAGTTTATTGGTGGTGATAATAAAGCCGTTAAAGCTGTTGAGTGCGTTAAAATGGAGCTTGGTGAACCTGACGAATCTGGAAGAAGACGCCCAAAAGAAATTATAGGATCAAATTATACAATGGATACTGATATGGTTGTTTTGGCTTTGGGATTGCATCCAAATCCAATTTTGCCTTCTCTTACCAAAGAGTTACATATAGATTCCCATGGATATATTGTAATTGATGAGAGTCTTATGACTTCAGTCCCGGGCATTTTTGCAGGAGGCGATATTGTCGGAGGCGATACAGTTATTTCTGCAATGGGAATGGGTAAAAAAGCGGCTAAGGCTATAGATAACTATCTTAGAAAATAATACAAGAGGTTCGTGCGATATGAAAAGCTTGAAGAATATAGTTTTAAAGCTAGCTTTTGTTAATCTTTTATTTTTGTCTTTCATGTCTGTGTACAGGTTTATATTCTTTATTCATTTTAGAAAAGGCATAGACTTACACGATTTTGGACTTGATATTCTCAAAGCATTTTTCATGGGAGCTAGGTTGGATTTGTCAGTTATAGGTATAATTAATTCTCCTGTTGTGATTGCATTCGTTGTTATACTCATATTTGGAAAATCTTTATTATTCAGATATTTTTTTTCATTTCTTAAATACTACTATTGTATCTTTATTGGTCTAATTTTGACACTTTTGTGTATAGATTTTAATTTTTATTCATATTTTCAGGAACATCTAAACGTTTTAATTTTTGGTTTTGTTGAGGATGATACAAAGGCTCTTATTCAAACTTTTTATAAAAACTACAATCTTTTATTAATAGGTACTTTAGTAATATTTTCCTTTATTTTTCCATTTTTTGTAAGCAAATTTATATTAAAATTTAAAGAATACAATTTTAAATTTCCAAAGGTATTTTTAAGATTTATAATTTCTTTATTAATTCTTGTATTTATTTTTATGGCTATAAGAGGAACTGTTATACTACACCCGATTGGTGTATATACTGATGTTTCGTCAAACATGTTTGTTAACAAAATTGCTATAAATTGTTTTTATACTTTACAAAGAGCTTTTGAACACAGGGCTAATGAGAAGAAATCATTCGACTATGTTGAAAAATCTGGATATAAAAATAATATTAAGCAAGCTTTTGCGGATTTTTTAGGTAAAGATATCGAAGATATTGCGCAAAATAATCCTGAAATATTGCTTGTTTCTAGAACCTCATACAATGCGCAAGCAGAAAAATTAAAACCGAATATTATTTTGATTTTAATGGAAAGTCTAGGTAGTGATATAATTAAATACAATTCTCCTGAATTTAACATTTTAGGTGGACTAAAAAAGCATTTTGATGAAGATATTGTTTTTTATAATTTTTGTTCTGAAGGGAGAATCACTATAGAGGCGCTAGAGGCTTTATTTTTAAATATTGTTCTTAAACCAAGAGCTTCTATATGTTTTTCTCAGTCAAGATTAGTGCATAGCAGATATCCTTTTGCTTCAATTCTTCCTTATAAGAAAAATGATTATAATGCGATTTTTATGTATGGTGACAACACAAGTTGGAAAAATGTTGGAGTGTTTGCCACGAACTTAGGGTTTGATGAGATATTAAACGAAGCAGGATCTTTGATTCATGACTCATCTAGAGGAACTTGGGGAGTATATGATGAATATTTATTTGATGCTATTTTTGATAACTTGTCAGAAGGGAACAAAAGTAAGTTTATTTTTTCATTAACAACTACTAATCACACCCCATACTCTCTGCCTAAGGATTATAAGAAATTGTTAATTGAAATTCCGACTTCTTTAAGAGATAAAATATTTGATATTGATGATGCCTATAAAAGATTTACTACTTATCAATATGCTAATGAAATGCTGGCACGTTTGATTGATAAAATTAAAAAATCAAAATATGCGGATAATACTATAATAGCAGTAACAGGTGATCATAACTTCAATGCATATCAAATAGATAGTTTATTGAGAAAAGTAGGAGTTCCATTTTATTTATATATACCCAAATCTTTAAAACCAGACAATATAGATACTTCTGTTTTCGGTTCTCACCTAGATATAATGCCAACTTTATATAATCTATCTCTTTCAAATGAGACTTATATGTCTCAAGGTATAGACTTATTTTCAAGCAAGGCTAAAGATAATGCAATAGTCAATCAAGATTTTATTATGAATAAGTTCGGTGCTGTAGAATGGGACATTGTAAATGATAAATTATTATATTTCACGTGGGACGAGAATTATACTCTTAAAAGTTCTACAAAAACATATAAGCTTGAAAGACTTGAAAAACGTTTTCTATCCATGGTTGCAATTTCTGACTATTTAATTAAAAATACTGGACAGTAGCAGGAGTATATGTGAAAGCGCTTACAGTTCAAATAGGTATTTTTGGCAGAACGAATGTCGGTAAATCATCTTTGATGAATTTTATGACAAATCAAAAAACTTCTATTGTTTCTGAGATTGCAGGTACAACAACTGATGTTGTCTGGAAACAAATGGAACTTAATCCCCTAGGACCAATAACTCTTTTTGATACAGCAGGGATTGATGATACATCTTTGCTTGGTGCAAAACGAATCGAGAAAACTAAAAGAGCTTTTGATTCTTCGGATATTATTATTTTAATGTGTGAGTCTGAAAAATTTGGGCATTTTGAAAAAAATATAATAAAAGAAGCACAGAATAGAAAAACGCTTTGTGTTATAGTAGTAAGTAAAATTGATTTAAATCTCCCTGATAAAAAGTTTCTTGAAGACTTAAAAAAATATACAAAACACATATTGTTATTTTCAAGTGTTACGGGAAACCGCGACGCTTTTCTTAACTCTTTAAAGAAAGTTTTTCTTGAAGTATTGCCTGAAAATTATATAGAAAGCTATTTGTCTTTAAGAAATATAGTTAAAAAAGACGACACTGTAGTTCTTGTTATGCCAATAGATTTAGGTGCTCCTAAAGGCAAAATAATAATGCCTCAAGTTCAGACGGTAAGATATTTGTTAGACTTACATGTAGCTTCTTATACTGTTCAAGATACTGAATATGAAATAGCTTTAAAAAATTTAAAAAAACCTCCAGTTCTTGTAATAACAGATTCGCAAGTAGTCAAACAGGTATCTGCAAAAACTCCAAAAAATATAAAACTTACTACTTTTTCAATAATCTATGCTGCCGATAAGTCTGATATAGTAGAAATGGCTAGAGGTGCAGCAGCTTTTAATAACCTAAATGACGGTGATAAAGTTTTGATTGCAGAAGGATGTACCCATCATGCCACATCAGATGATATTGGAAGAGTAAAGCTTCCTAAATGGATAAAAGAGTATTCAAAGAGAAATATAGATGTAAAATATGTCTCTGGACAAGACTATCCGAGCGATTTAAAAGATTATAAAGTTGTAATACATTGTGGTGGTTGTACATTAAATAGAAAAGGAATGCTTTCGCGTTTAAGCAAAGCTTTAGAAGCAGGTGTTCCAATAACAAACTATGGTATTGCTATATCTGTGTTCAATGGAGTTATAGATAAGGTTCTAGAAGTTTTCCCGGAGGCGTTATCTTCTTATAAGTCTGCGTTGAAAAGCGCAGTCTAAATCTGTATAATTACGACACTAAATATAGAATATTTTAATGAAAAAAGGAGTTTTTGTATGAGAAAGCCGTTAATGGCAGGAAATTGGAAGATGAACAAAACAGTCGCAGAAGCTGTTAGCGTTGTAAAAGCTTTAAAAAGCTCAATTGCTGATGTTAAAGATGTAGATGTTCTGATTTGCCCTACCTTTACGGCTCTCTATGCTGTAAATAGTGAAGTTAAAGGATCAAATATTAATATTGGCGCTCAGAATCTTTTTTGGGAGCCCAAAGGTGCATTTACCGGTGAAATTTCTCCAGCGATGGTAAAAGATGCAGGGTGTTCTTATGTTTTAATCGGGCACTCTGAACGGAGACAGTATTTTGGAGAAACAAACGAGACTGTAAATAAAAAAATAAAAGCAGCTCTTGCAGCAGAATTAATCCCTGTAGTATGTATAGGAGAAACTCTTAAAGAAAGAGAAGATAACGTTACATTTAAAGTTATAGAAAAACAAATAAAAGAAGGTTTGGCTGATCTTACAGCAGAACAAGCAGTAATTATAGTTATAGCTTATGAACCTGTATGGGCTATAGGAACTGGCAAAACAGCAACCCCACACCAAGCTCAGGAAGCCCATGCTTTTGCAAGGAAAGTGTATGGAGAAATGTATGGCAATGCTTCTCAAAAAGTAAGAATTCTCTACGGTGGTTCTGTAAATCCTGCAAGCGTATCTGAACTTATGAAACAGTCTGATATAGACGGTGGTCTTGTTGGTGGAGCAAGTTTAGAAGCGGAATCTTTTACAAAGCTTGTAAAATACTCTAAATAAAATATGAGAATATAAAATGGGAAATATAAAAAAAATTGCATTTGGTACAGATCATGCTGCTGCAGAAGTAAGAGATACTGTAAGAAAGTATTTGCAAGATTTAGGCTATAACGTGGAAGACTTTGGTTTTTGTGGGCAAGGCAGTTGCGATTATCCAGATTTTGCAATCCAAGTTGCGAAAACCGTTGCTAATAAAGAAGCAGACAAAGGTGTTCTTATTTGCGGTACAGGAATAGGTATGTGTATTGCTGCAAACAAAGTAAAAGGCGTTATAGCAGCTGTTTGTTGGAATGAGGATACAGCAAGACTCGCTTCTCAGCACAATTGTGCAGATGTATTGTGTTTAGGTTCAAGAACTGCCACTGTAAGTGAGATTTGCCATATGATAAAGACATTTTTAGATACTTCTTTTGAGGAAAGACATAAAAAAAGAATAAATAAAATAAAGGAAATTGAAAAGCGAGAATATCGCTGAAATATGCTTGGACAACCTTCCTAAAAGGAATTATTTTTGTATGAACAAAATACTTTTAATGTGCTTATCACTAGCACTCTTTTTATCGTCGTGCATTATTAATAATGCCATTATAAAGCCTGATTATGATTTTTCAAAAGTTAAAAGCATTAGGGTGAATCAGTTTTCTTCAGGAAAAAGATATAGAGGTATTAGTGATGCTGTCCAAAATGCATTCATACAAGATTTGTTAGCTAAGGGATATGATATTGTTTCAAACACCAATGTAAAAGTTGATTGCGTTATAGATGGTAGCGTAACATCTTTTTATAGAATAAGGGAAGAATGGATAGATAATGATTTTTATTACGGATACGCAGGAAGGTACCGCCGTAGGTATCGTTGGGCGGGTATGCCTATTTATGATGGAGTTATTTACAACAATACTGTCACTATTGGTATTTCAACTCGTATGACAGATGTTGAAACAGGACAAGTGGTGTGGTCAGATTCATTTAATAATGAAAGTTGGGACGAAGATTCTGCAATAAACGGAGTAGTTAAA
The DNA here is from genome assembly GCA_031278895.1 of Candidatus Endomicrobiellum guadaloupense. Lineage (GTDB taxonomy): Bacteria > Elusimicrobiota > Endomicrobiia > Endomicrobiales > Endomicrobiaceae > Endomicrobiellum > Endomicrobiellum guadaloupense. The sequence goes on along the minus strand of JAITJN010000002.1, from coordinate 11,804 downwards.
GTTGTTTTAAAGTCTTTGCCTAAAGAAAAAGTAATTAGCAGAAAATAGCGCTATGGGAGTTTTTACGATGGAGATTCCAGACTTAAAGATAGTATCTGCCAATGTCAGAAAAGATATTATCAAAATGTTAGCGCTTGCAGGATCAGGACATCCTGGGGGAAGTTTATCTTCAGTTGAGCTTATAGTAAATTTATACTTTAGACATATGAAATTCAATCCTAAAGATACAAATGATCCAAATAGAGATTATTTTGTATTGTCTAAAGGACATGTTTGTCCTGTTCTTTACGCGGTTTTAGCCCAGCTTGAGTGTATTACTCCTGATGAACTTTGCACTTTAAGAAAAGCTGGAAGTAGACTTCAAGGTCATCCTGCAAAAGATAAAGAACTTCCTGGGATAGAAGTATCTACAGGATCTTTAGGATATGGTCTTTCAATAGGTGCTGGCATAGCTGCTGGCATGAAACAAGCTAAAAAAGACAATAGAGTTTATGTTTTGATGGGCGATGGCGAGCAACAAGAAGGAAGTGTCTGGGAAGCAGTGATGGCTGCTTCACAGTTTAAGCTTGATAATCTTTGTGCAATAGTTGATAATAACGGATTGCAAATAGATGGCGCTACAAAAGATGTTATGAATGTAGAACCTCTAGCTGACAAATATAGATCTTTTGGCTGGAATGTTATAGAAATAGATGGTCACAATCTTTCTGAAGTTGACAAAGCATACTCACAGTTTAAAGAGACCAAAGGAAAGGCTACAGCAATAATAGCTAAAACTATTAAAGGTAAAGGCGTTTCTTATATGGAAAATCTTGCTCAATGGCACGGGAAAGTTCCGTCAAAAGAATTAGTTCAAAAAGCTTTAGAAGAAATAGATACTTCACTAAAATAATATATTTTATAAACTCTACATTGTATACGGGAGATAGTTATGGTAGAAGTTTTTGGGGAGAAAGCTACAAGATTTGGTTTTGGAGAAGGACTTGTAGAGCTTGGAAAAGAAAATCCTAAAGTATTTGTTTTAGGGGCTGATACAGCTTCTTCAGTTGCAATAAATACTTTTAGAGATATGTTTCCAGACAGATTTCTTAATGTCGGAATAGCAGAGACAAATTTGCTTGGTATGGCTGCAGGCCTTGCTGTAGCTGGATTTATTCCATTTGTTGCGACATATGGCGTTTTTGCCGCAGGAAGACCTTGGGAACAAATAAGAACAACTATTTGTTATTCTAATTTGAATGTTAAAATTGGTGGTTCGCATTCAGGTCTTATGGTTGGTCCAGACGGGGCTACACACCAAGCTTTAGAAGAAATTGCAATAATGAGATGTCTTCCTAGAATGAAAGTTGTAACTCCTTGTGATTTAGTTGAAACAAGAAAGAGTGTTATAGCAAGCGCTTATGCTAATGGCCCAGTATATATAAGATATGGCAGAGAAAACACGCCGATATTTACAAATGACAGTACTCCGTTTGAGATTGGCAAAGCTAATGTTTTAAGAGAAGGTAAAGATATTGCAATTATGGCTTGTGGAACAATGGTTTACGAAGCTTTAATGGCTGCTGATCTTTTAGAAACAAAAGGAATTAAAGCAAGAGTTGTAAATATTCATACAATAAAACCTATAGACAAGCAAGCAATTGTTTCTGCTGCTAAAGAATGTGGAGCAATAGTAACTGCTGAAGAGCACCAAATTTACGGCGGGTTTGGTTCTGCCGTTGCAGAAGTATTAGTAAAAAATTATCCAGTTCCAGTAGAAATGTTAGCGGTAAATGATACATTTGGCGAATCTGGTAACTCTATGGATTTAATGACAAAATACGGATTAAGGGACGTTAACATAGTAGAATCAGTTTTAAAAGTTTTAAAAAGAAAATAATTTCTAAATTTTATCATATTTTGAGCGGAAAACTATGGCAAAACGAATTATTTTAATTGTTTTAGACAGTCTCGGCATCGGGGAACTCCCTGATGCCGCTGTCTATAATGACAAAGGTGCAAATACACTTGGGCATATTTTTGATACTCTTGGACAATCTTATACACTGCCAAACCTTGCAAAACTTGGCTTATACAAAATTGTAAATACCAAAAATCATCTGCCAAATACTGAAGTGGTTGGCTGTTACGGTAAAATGATGACTAAATCTCCTGCAAAAGATACCACTGCAGGGCATTGGGAAATGTCTGGTATAATTCTAAAAAAGTCTTTTCCAACATACCCTCACGGATTTCCTAAAGAAATTATAGATAAATTTGAGAAACTTATAGGGACCAAAGTTTTAGGCAATTGTGTTGCTTCAGGAACTGAAATAATAAAACAACTTGGAGAAAAACATCAGATAACAAACTATCCAATTGTTTATACATCAGCAGATTCTGTTTTTCAAATTGCTGCACATGAAAAGTCTTTTGGTTTAAATAGACTATACGAAATATCGCAGATTGCAAGAGATTTAATGCAAGGAGATAATGCTGTCGGCAGGGTTATCGCAAGACCTTTTATTGGAACTGAAGGTAACTATACAAGAACAGCAAATAGACGAGATTACTCTTTAACTCTTCCAGAAACTACTATTCTAGACAAAATTAAACAATCAGGTAAAGAAGTTGTTGCTATAGGTAAAATAGAAGATGTTTTTAAAGGGAGAGGGATTACAACAGCTATCCATACAAAAAGTAATTTGAATGGTATGGACGTAACGCTTAATGAAATAAATCAATCTAATCAAAAACAAATATTAATTTTTACAAATCTCGTTGATTTTGATATGCTTTGGGGACACAGAAGAAATGTTGATGCTTATGCAAAAGGGTTAAAAGACTTTGATGACTTTTTGCCAGAGCTTAAAAAGCATTAAATGACGATGACATTCTTATCATTACAGCTGATCATGGCTGTGATCCGACTTACAAAATTCATACAGACCATACAAGAGAGTATGTCCCTTTACTAGTATATGGAAAAAAGTTAAAAAGAAACATCGATCTGGGAATAAGGGGAACTCTATCAGATATTGCTCAAACCATTTCTGCTATCTTGGGAATTTCGAAAATGAAAAACGGCAATAGTTTTAAAGATTTAATTTTTTTAAAAAAGATAATAGTTTCGTAATTAAGTTTTCAGGATTTACCAAAATGAGAAGAGAATATAGAATAAAGAAGGATAAAATAAATTGAAACTGGACATATTCAAAAAGATTCAAGAAACAAAAAAAGTTCTTTCTTTTAAAAATTTTAAACCTATAATAGCTATTATTACAGGTTCAGGTCTTGGAGAAATATCTTCTCAGTTTGACATATACAAAGTAATTAAATATTCTAAAGTTCCATATTTTCCTAAAGCAACAGCTCCAGGTCATGCTGGTGAGTTATTATTAAGCTCTTACAATAATATTGATTTTTTGATTTTCAATGGACGTTTTCATTATTATGAAGGGCATTCTCCTCAAGATGTAATCTATCCTTTGAGAGTAATGAAACTTCTTGGAATTAAGACGCTTGTGCTTACGGCAGCAGTTGGCGCTTTAAATAAAAAATACAATATAGGCGATATAGTTGTTTTAAAAGACCACATAAACTTTACTGGAAATAGTCCTTTGATAGGTCCAAACTTTGAAGAGTTTGGCGAGCGGTTTCCTAATATGGAAAATGTTTATGACTATAGCTTAAGAAAGAAAGTCTTAAGCATAGCTAAAACCCTCAATATCAAAGCAAAAGAAGGTATTTATTTTGCAGTTTCAGGACCTGCTTATGAAACGCTGGCAGAGATAAAAGCCTATAGGATACTTGGTGGCGATGTTGTAGGTATGTCTGTTGTATACGAGGCTACTGCAGCAGCCCATATGAAATTTAATACCTTAGGGCTTGCTTATGTTTCAAACATGGCAGCCGGAATAAATGATAAACCTCTTATTCATAGCGAAGTACTTAAAACTGGAGAAAGAGTAAGTGGAAATTTAGCAAAGATAATTAAACATATCATTTTTTTAGTTCGAAAGAAAGAGGAAAGATAGATGAGAGTTTATGACATTATCTTTAAAAAGAGAAATGGACAGAAACTTTCAAAAGAAGAAATAGATTTTTTGATTTTTAAGTATAATAATGGAGATATACCTGATCATCAAATGTCTGCTTTTTTGATGGCAGCATTTTTAAATGGTATGGACGATGATGAAACATTTCTTTTGACAGATGCAATGATTAATTCCGGAGACAGGTTGGACTTATCTTTTCTTGATATGCCAATTGCCGATAAACATTCTACTGGTGGAGTAGGTGACGGTACATCTTTCATTGTATCGCCTATTGTTGCAAGTTTGGGTATATGCGTGCCTATGATGGCTGGCAGAGGTTTAGGTCATACAGGTGGAACTCTTGATAAATTAGAATCTATTCCTGGCTTTAGGACAAATATAGATAAAAAAGAATTTATAGATATACTAGAGTCTTCAGGTGCGGCTATTATAGGCCAAACATTTGAAATTGCTCCGGTTGATAAAAAAATGTATGCATTAAGAGATTCTACAGCTACAGTGGAATCTATTTCTTTAATATCTGCAAGTATTATGTCTAAAAAAATAGCAGAGGGTACAAAATCTTTAGTTTTAGATGTAAAAGCTGGAAATGGTGCTTTTATGAAAAAAGACTCTGATGCTAAAAATCTTGCCCAAAAGATGATAAATATTGGCAAGAACTTTGGACTAAACATTTCTGCTGTTGTCACAGATATGAACTCGCCTCTTGGCAAATGTGTCGGAAATTCTCTTGAAATTGAGCAGGCTATAAATATATTAAAAGGAAAATTGAAAAACGATTTGTCTGAGTTGTCTATATATCTTAGTGCCTTAATGATTTTAAACGTAAAAAAGACTTCCAGTCTTAAAGAAGCGCAAGATCTAGCTCAAAAACAGATTGATAATGGAAAAGCTTTAGAAAAATTTACAGAGATTATAAGGCTTCAAGGCGGCAATACGAAAGTTGTAGATAATCCTGATGATGTTTTGCCGAAAGCTAAATATTCGAAAAAATTTGTAGCAAAAAAATCAGGATATATTTCAAATATCGATACAAGAAGTATTGGTATTGCTGAAATGTTAACAGGTGCCGGTAGAGAAAAGAAAGAAGATAAGATAGATTACTCTGCAGGAATTATTTTTCATAAAAAATTAAACGAATACGTAAAGAAAGATGAAGTGATTGCTGACCTTATATATAATTCGTCTGATCATATAGATGAAGCAGAAATGGTTATGTCGGATGCTTACATTATATCTAATAATGAGAATAAAAATATACATATGGCAGAAAGAGTTTATGACAAGAGGATTATTGAGGTATTATGATTTTATTTAAAAACTTTTACGCGGATAATTCATTTACTTGTCCTGCCTAGGAATTTTGACAATGACCGATACGGAGAAAATTTGGAAAGAAGTTAAAGTAGATGCATCAAAAGTGTCTGCAATAGCATCATCATTTCCTTTAGTTTCAAAAATAGCTCCTCTGCTTGTTGCTAGAGGAATAGATACCGTTGAAAAAACAGCAGAACTTGTTTACGGCGGTGTTGAGTATTTACATAGTCCATTTTTGTTTCCAGATATGTCTAAAGCGGTTGAAAGATTAAGAAAGGCTCTAGATAATAATGAGACTATTTTAGTTTATGGAGATAGAGATGTTGATGGAGTTACTTCGGTAAATATAATTGTAGATACTGTGCAAAAGGTTGGCGGCATTATAAAATGGTATGTTCCAGCAGAGGAAGGATATGGGTTAAGCAAAGACGTTATTTCAAAATATGCATTGGAAAAAGTTAAAGTTTTAATTACAGTTGACTGCGGAATATCTTCAAATATGGAAATTGACTATGCTAACACTTTAGGAATAGATGTTATCCTTACAGATCATCATGAGGCATCTTCTCAGAGAGTTCCTAATGCTTACGCTATAATAAATCCTAAAACTGCAGATTCAAAATATCCTTTTAAACATGTAGCAGGTTGTGTTGTTGCATTAAAACTGGCTCAAGCGCTGACTGTTAGTTTTTCTAAAGAATATAATAAAGATAAAATCTTAAAAAAATTTTATGAAACAAATCTTGATTTGTGTGCTTTAGGGACAATAGCTGATTCAATGCCATTAACTGATGAGAATAGAATCATTGTAAAAAAAGGTCTAAAAGTGATACAAGATAGTCCATATTCAAGACCAGGATTAGGTTTATTAGTGGATGATGCTTTTAATTCAAAAGAAATTAAAGATATTACAGCAAAACTAGTTTCTTGGAATATTACCCCTGTAATAAATTCTCCCGGACGTATGCATAAAGGTAAACTTTCAGTAGAACTTCTTATGACAAAAGACATCTCAAGAGCAAAAGAATTATATGAAGAAATAAAAAAATTGAATGAAAAAAGAAGATACCTTCAATCTGAAAATGTTGAACAGTTTAAGCAACTTTTGAAAGAACAATGTAATCTTGAAAATGATAAGGTTCTTATAGTAAAGGCTTCAAATCTTGACCATGGTGTTACCGGAATTATAGCGTCTCAGATGGTAAAGACTTACGCAAAACCTGTTTTTTTATTTATAACAGATGGAAAAGAAGCTACAGGCGCAGTAAGAGCAGTTGAAGGTTTTGATGCTGTTTTAGCTCTTGAAAGCGTAAAAGATATTCTTATAAAATATGGAGGACATAGCCAAGCTGCAGGGTTTACTTTAGAAGATTCAAAAAGTGACGAATTTATAAAGAGAATCTGTGAGTATACTGAAAAAAATTTGAAAGAAACCTCCCTCTTAAATACCATTTTAATTGAGAGTGAGTTGAAAATTTCCGACATATCTGTTAATTACTATAAACAATTAGAAATTATGCAACCTTTTGGTATAGGAAACTTACGCCCGATATTTTGTATAAAAAAAGTAACTCCTACAGAAATATCGGTGTTTGGCAACAAAGGAGAACATTTGAAGTTTAAAATTTCCCAGAAGGGAAGTAGAAATGTTTCAGCTGTGTTTTGGGGAAATTCAAAACTTGCTAAATTTATTCAGTCTGAAACATTGTTGGATATAGCTTTTAATATAGATTTAGCTGGTAGAGATGATAATAGAACAGCTCAACTGTATGTATTAGATATAAAGCCGTCTTATTAATTGTAAACGAACCCATATTGTTTTAAATATGCATTTGCTATAATTCTGTTTGAACTAAGATTAGTGCGTATGATTAACTTGGAATACAAAAAACTTATTGATTTTGCCAAAAGTGCGTCTAGCAACAGTTATTCTCCCTATTTGGGGTATGCTGTTGGCAGCGCTGTTTTAGCTGCAAGCGGGAAAATTTATCTCGGTACAAATATTGAGAATTCTTCTTATGGGCTATCTAATTGTGCTGAACGTTCAGCTCTATTCAACGCTTTTTCTAATGGTGAAAGTAAAATAAATGCTATTGCTTTGTGGACTCCAAAATCTGATGTTTTCCCGTGTGGCGCATGCTGTCAAGTTATTCTTGAACTAGCTTTAAACTCTGATATTATTATAAATTCTAAAAATAATATTTTGGAAATTTTAAAATACGAGATTTATTACCTCACTTTTTTGCAAAAGATAGTTTAAAGTAACCTCTATTTACACAAATTTCACAAATGTCCAGTAATAAGTGTTACATCTTTATTATCCTAGATAAGGGAAATAGCTCTTTCATAAGTTGAGATGTTGAAATTATAATTGGGGGGCAGATAGATGAATGATGTTGAAAAAAAGTATAATTATTGGCAAAATCGTATATTATTAGGGACAATTGTTGGCTATGCCGTCTTTTATCTTGTACGAAAAAATCTAAGTATGGCAATGCCGGGTTTGCAAGCAGATTTAGGTATCACAAAAACTCAATTGGGAATTTTTTTAACACTACATGGTATTATCTACGGAGTTTCAAAATTTTTAAGCGGTTTTCCTGCAGACAAATTAAGTTCACGTCATTTGTTAGTATCAGCATTACTACTCTGCTCAGTTTGTAATTTCATTTTTGGTTTTAGTTCGTCTTTAATAATTTTAGGTGCTTTCTGGGTATTAAATGGTTTTTTTCAAGGATTTGGATTTCCTCCTATAGCGCGATTACTCGCGTATTGGATTCCTCCAAAGCAATTAGCTACTAAAATGTCCATTTGGCAAACATCTCATTCTATTGGTGGAGCTTTAGCTGTTATTATTTGTGGTTATCTTGTTTCTTTTGGTTGGAGGTGGTGTTTCTATGTCCCCGCAGTTTTGGCATTACTTGGTGTTGTTTGGATGTGGATTACTGTAAGAAATTCTCCAAAAGATGTAGGTCTTCCTGAAATAGACGAATTGGAGCATAAAAATAATTACAAAGAAACTCAGCCCAATAACGATGAATATAAACAACTTTTGATGAAAAAGGTTTTTAAAAATAAGGTTATATGGATTTTGGCTATAGCGAATCTTCCTGTATATGCCTTACGTTTTGCTGTTCTTGATTGGGGACCAACACTTTTAAAAGAATGGAAAGGTCTATCTCTTGCTCATGCAGGTTGGATAGTAGCTGCTTTTGAAGTAGCGGGTATATTGGGTATGCTTACTGCAGGTCGTGCTACAGATAAGTTTTTTGATGGTAAAGCTCATAGAGTTTGCTTAATATGTATGGTATTAGCTTCAACATTTATGCTTTTGTTCTGGAAATTGGCTAATGTTCCAGTATTTGTATATATAATTTTTTTGGTCCTCTCAGGATTCTTTTTATACGGAGCTCAGGCTCTTGGAACAATCGCGACATCTAAGACGGCTACAAGAAAGGTTGCAGCTACAGCTTGTGGGTTCCATGGTATTTGGGGATACTTAAGTGTTCTGATTACAGGTTGGGGGGTTGGTTTCCTTACTGATACGCATGGATGGTCTTATTCACTAGGTGCGCTTATATTTTTAGGATTTTCAGGGGTTATCTTATTTGCTTTAATATGGAATGCAAAAGCAGATGGTTACGACGATATATAAGCTGAAATACAAATTCAAAATAAGCATAGCTTAAGATGTTCGGCTTCTTTTTTTATAGTCTAGAGTCAAGCCTATTGTAAAGCTTTTAGTATTGATTTCCCAAGCTCTTCTGCAGCGTCTGGGCCATTTGCGGTAATAACATTTCCGTCAACCTCTAAAAATCTTCCTGTATAATCTGCTCCACCTCTTATCAAGGATTTTTTACCGTCAATATAAACAGTTGCCTTTTTACCTTTTAATATACCTGAATTTGCCAAAATAACTCCTGCAATGCATATTGATGCAACAGGTTTATTTTGTTTAAAAAATTCATTTGCAAGCCTTAAAGCATCATTATCTTCAAAGAATACACTTGCTCCGACACCTCCGATGTAAACTATAGCATCAAAATCAGTGCAATTAATATTAGATATTAAGACAGTACTTTCTGTTTTATAACCAAATCGCCCTATCAACTCTCCTATTTTTACACTTGAAGTGATTACTTCTACACCTGCTTTTTCTAATATTTTTTTAGGTTTGTAGTATTCTTCATCTCTAAATACTTCTGGAGCAGTAACAAAAACAACTCGTTTCATTTAAAAACCCTTATTTTTCAATTTTAATGCTTTCAATTATTACAGATTTTACAGGATTATCAGAAAAATCAGCTTCTTTTCTTCCTATCTTTTTATTACATCCAAACCTTCTGAAACTTCACCGAAAATTGTATGGTTGCCATTAAGGCAAGGTGTAGAAACTTCGGTTATAAAAAATTGAGAACCATTTGTATTTGGGCTAGAGTTTGCCATAGCCAAAATTCCAGATTTATCAAATTTTTAAAGAATGAGCTATTTACAAGGTATTATATCATTTTTTATCAATCTTTTTCATACAAATCAAGCAAAGAAGGGAAAGCTTTTTGCTAAGCAACAAAAGCTTGCGAATTAAAATAAAGTTCCAGCTATACAGATTAAAGAATAGATCAAAAGGTTTATTTAAAATAGATTTAGATAAAAAAAGAAAATTTCTAAAATTGTGTAACCATTTAGAATTTTTGTAGAATTTATGTAAACTATAATGAATAATTGGAGAGAAGATGCTTCTAAAATTCAACAAGTTGTTAGTTCTGTTTATATCCCTCTTTCTTCTTGTCTTTTTTTATAATATTTCCTTTGCAGAAAAAACTGTCAACATAGATTTTAAAATACCTGACGATGCTTGTGTTGCAGCAAATGGAGATCAAAGTAATAATTATTCACAACCTTTTGAGCAAGACTCAAATAATAATATTTTAAATCTGAATGTTACACCAGGAACTAACTGTTTTATTTGTGGAGGAGCAGGGCAAGGAGAGGTTCTTAAGCCTGATAATCCAACCACTTTATTAGGGGATGTAAGAAATAACACACTAAATGTAAATTGTAATATTGATGATGTATGTTTTCTTTTTGGTGGTGTAACTTCAACTGGTACAGTCTCACGTAACACTGTGAATGTCCATAGTGGTAGCTCTTCTAGTGAAGTCATTGTTATTGGAGGTAGTGTCTTTTATTCAAGTTCTGCTGAAAATAATACTGTAAACATTTATAAGGACTTTAGTTGTAAGGGTGTTGTTGGAGGTATGGTGATTAGAAATGGCACTTCAAGTTTTAATACAGTAAACATTTTTTCTAAATTGAATATTTCTATAGGTAATAATGAAGGTGTTTTTGGAGGAAGAGTGGATGGTGATGGAAGTAGTATGAATAATAGTGTCAATATTTATGGTAGCATTACAACGCAAGAAGATGTAAATATAAGTGGTGGGTATGTTGATGGAAGTGGCAGTGCTAATAGTAACAGTATAAACATTTCTGGACATACTCAGTCTAATGGAGATTTAAAAATCTATGGTGGAAATGTTAATATAGGTGGCAGTGCTGATAGTAACAGTGTAATTATTTCTGGGAATATTCATTCGGGACAAGAGTTAATGTTATATGGTGGAAGTGTTGGTAACAATGGAAGTGCTAATAGTAACTGTATAGACATTTCTGGATACATTCATTCTGGTGAAAGGTTAGAGATCGTTGGTGGAGAAGTTAAGGGAGGTGGCAGTGCTAATAATAACAGAGTAAACATTTCGGGAAATATTGAGTCTAATGGAAATATAGATATTACCGGAGGAAGAGGTGATGATACTGCTGGCAATGTCATAAGCATTTCAGGAAAGATTGGTTCTACTGGAATAGTAACTATTGCTGGTAGTGATGATAATAATAGTGGAGCAAATAATAAAGTATAATATACGAAACAGCAAAAATACCAGATACTTGTATTTTATATGGAGGACTCAGTAATAAAGAGAAGGGAAACTCTTTAGAAATATTCTTTAATAAAAGGTTGCAAGTAGGGACAGTTGCCAGATTTCAAAATTATAAGTTCACATTACTAGAAGGAATAAAGGCAGGAGATACTATATTGTCATTTCATGATTCTGATGAGTTGGGAACCTCTTTTAATGTTGATAACATAGACATAACAATATTATTATCCCCCCAAAATGATTTAACTCCAAAAGATAGCGTAGTATTGATTCATTGTGATAAAGGGTTTAATGGTTCTTTGCCAAGTGCCAATTCAACATGGGAGTATAATGGTTTAGCGCTAGAATGTAAGGGTGAATTTGGTTTAGCTTTATCGAATGATGGGAAGGACATAATAGCAACGCTATCATCAAAAGAAGTAAATGCAAGAGCGGAAGCAAAATCATATAGTGAGGCAGTATCAGGAGCATTAGTATTTGAAAATCAAGGAGGAGATATAATAGCACA
>JAITJN010000014.1 GCA_031278895.1 Candidatus Endomicrobiellum guadaloupense | reverse complement strand
AAGTAGGAACAACAAAGAAAGAAGGGCATGGAATAGGGATGCAACAGATAATGGGAACGATAAAAGCAATGAATGGAAAACTTAAGATAAATTCAAAAGAAGGAGAAGGGACAGAATTTATACTTACATTTCCAAAAGCAGAGAAACCTAAGTTGGAAGTCAAGTGCTAACTAGATGAAATAAGAAATAATATGTGTTGATGGTGTATAAAAGGTTTTATAAAATATGTAGATTGAGTGTATTTTCTCAGAGAGGATAAAATGCTTGAGTTTAGAAAGGATGACTTATATATTGAAAATGTAAAACTTTCCAATATAGCCAAAGAGTACGGCACAAGCACTTACGTTTATTCAAAGCAACAGATCGTAAATAACTATGAAAGCTATAAAAATGCAATGGGTGCAAAGGAAGGGCTCATCTGCTTTGCTTGCAAGACAAACTCTAACGGAAATATTTTGAAAATTCTTTCCGAGCTTGGTGCTGGAGCTGATACGACTTCCGGTGGAGAAATTTATAGGTGTTTAAAAGCTGGATTTGATCCTTTAAAAATAGTGTATGCCGGTGTAGGGAAGACTTCTGAAGAAATAGAATATGCTTTAAAAAGCAGTATTCTTATGTTTAATGTTGAATCTTTTGAAGAGCTTGTCGCTATAGATAAAGTTGCTGGAAAGTTAAAAACAAAAGCAAATATTGCTTTCAGAATAAATCCTTATGTAAATCCTGATACACATTCTTACATAGTTACAGGGAAAAAAGACACGAAATTTGGAATACCTTATGAAGATGCCATAAAAGCGTATTTAACTGCTAAGAAAAAGAAAAATATAAATATTGTTGGTATGCACTTTCATATAGGTTCTCAAATACTTGAAGTTGAACCGTTTATTGTTGCAGCTAAAAAAGTAAAAAAGATAATTGATGAAGTTGAAAAGAATGGAATACATATTTCTTATATAGATTGTGGCGGTGGTTTGGGTATAAAATATGAACCTGGCGACAAAGTTCCATCACCTAAAAATCTTATGTCAAAACTATTCCCAATTTTTGATAAAGACAAGAAATTTATATTTGAGCCAGGACGTTCAATAATCGGAAATGCCGGGCATCTTTTAACAAAAGTCTTGTATAGAAAAATATCTGGAAGAAAAAGTTTCCTTATAATAGATGCAGGAATGAATGATTTAATCAGACCAACTCTATATAGTGCTTATCATGAAATAGTTCCTGTTAAAAAAACTGGCGCTAAAAAAGTAAAAACTGACGTAGCTGGTCCAATATGTGAAAGTGGCGACTTCATGGGTAAAGAGAGAATGCTGCCTCTGATTGAGCAAGGCAGATATTTATTGGTAACTTGCGCTGGAGCTTATGGAGCAGCAATGTCTTCGCAATACAATTCTAGACCTTTACTTTCTGAAGTACTGGTTGATGGCAAACAAACAAAGTTAATAAGAAAGAGAGCAAGCTATAAAGATCTGACTTTAAATGAAATTGAATAGATGAGAGATATAAATGGAAATAAAATTTTCAAAGCTTACTGCAGCAGGAAATGATTTTGTTTTGATAGACAATAGAGAAAATATAATTCTCGAAAAAGATTATCAAAGCCTTGCAAAAAAATTATGCGACAGAAAATATTCAATTGGCGGTGACGGATTAATTTTATTGGGAAAAAGCTCTTGTAGGGATTTTAAAATGAAATATTTTAATTGTGACGGGTCGCATGCTTCTATGTGCGGAAATGGCGGAAGGTCTGTTGCTAAATTTGCTTATGATTTAGGCATTGTACATTCAAAAATGGTTTTTGAGACAGATGCTGGAGTTATAAATGCAGAAATATTAGCTGACAATAGAGTTAAGCTGGATTTATATGATCCAAAAGATTTAAAGAGAAATATAAAAGTTGAAACAAGCGATCGTATTTTTGATATTGATTTTATAAATACAGGCGTTCCTCACGCGGTGATATTTGTTGACGATATAGAAAAGATTGACGTATTTAAGTATGGAAGGGAAATAAGATATCATGAAATATTCGCTCCTTTTGGAACAAATGTAAATTTTGTTAAGCTTACAGATGAAAGTATCCTCTTAGTACGTACATATGAGAGAGGTGTTGAAGGTGAGACTTTAGCTTGTGGTACAGGAATAGCAGCATCAGGTATTATTTCAGTGCTAAAAGGTTTTGCAAAATCTCCAGTTCATGTTATAGCAAGAGGTGGAGATAGATTATCGATATCAATGTCTGTTGATAACGACAAAGTAAGCAGTATAGTTCTTGAAGGTTCGACTATTATTTCTTTTAAAGGTATAGTAAAAGTTTGACTTATATGCAGTTATACGCGAAAGAGTCTTGGGGGATTTATGTTTTCAGGAGTTTATACAGCGCTGATAACGCCTTTTAAAAATGGAGAAGTTGATTTTGATGCTTTAGGTAAGTTGATAGAAAATCAATATAAGGCAGGGATAAGTGGTATTGTCCCATGTGGAACAACAGGAGAATCTCCTACTTTATCACACGAAGAACACGAGCAAATTATAGAGTTTTGCGTTAAGCAGGCAAAAGGCAAAATGAAAACCCTTGCTGGAACAGGTTCTAACTCTACCGCTGAAGCAATAAGATTTACTCAATTCGCACAAAAGGTTGGTTGTGATGGAGCTTTAATTGTTGCTCCATATTACAACAAGCCTACTCAAAAAGGTTTGTACTTGCATTTCAAAAAAGTTGCTGATACGGTTGATATCCCTATTATTCTTTACAATATTATGGGTAGAGCTTCTGTAAATATAGAGCCTGCTACAATAGCAAAGTTATGTGCTGACTGTAAAAATATCGTCGGTGTAAAAGAAGCTTCAGGTTTTTTATCGCAGATGATCACTCTAAAAGCTTTAATTCCAAATATTAATCTTCTTTCGGGTGACGATGCTTTGACTCTTCCCATTCTTTCAATTGGTGGTATAGGAGTAATATCAGTTCTATCAAATATTCTGCCTTTAGAAACTTTATCTCTTATAAGAGCTTTTGAAAAAGGAAATATTAAAGAAGCTAAAAAGATACATTACAAGTTTTTGCCTTTGATAAACGCTTTATTTATAGAAACAAATCCTATACCTATAAAAACAGCAGCATCGCTTCTCGGTATTTGCAGTCCTGAGATAAGACTTCCAATGTGCGGCATGGAAGAAACAAATAAAGCACAATTAGAGAAAGTTTTAGTAGATTTTAAACTTTTGAAATAGAAGAAATTATTGGAGTTTTAATGAGATTAGCAATTTGTGGAGCAACAGGAAGAATGGGCCAAGCAGTAATTGCCATAGCAAAAGAAGATACAGATATTCGAATATCTGGAGTTTTAGAATATGATGGCAACAAAGCCATAGGCACTGGAAACCCAATAATATCTTCTGTTAAAGATTTAGAAAAAATTTTGCAGGATAGCGATGCAATTATAGATTTTACAAACCCTGAAAGTGCTTTAAAAAATTTGGAAGTTGCTATAAAACAAAAAGTGCCAGTAGTTATAGGTACAACAGGGTTTTCTGATGAGCAGAAAAAGCAAATAGAAGAAGCTTCCAAAGTTATTCCTATAGTTTTTTCTCCAAATATGTCTGTTGGCGTAAATATTTTGTTTAAGCTTGTTGAAGAAGTTGCAAAAAAAGTTCCTGATTACGACATTGAAATAGTGGAGTTACATCACAATAAAAAGAAAGATTCCCCTTCAGGTACAGCTGCTAAACTTGCTGAAGTTGCAGCCTGTTCAATTGGTAAAGATATAAATGAAGTTGGCGTATATGGCAGGCATAGTGCCAATGATTTAAGAAAAAAAGATGAGATAGGCGTTCTCTCTGTAAGAGCAGGTGATATTGTAGGCGATCATACTGTTTATTTTGCTGGACATGGCGAAAGAATAGAATTGGTTCACAGATCTCATTCCAGAGATACTTTTGCTGCTGGAGCTGTTAAAGCTGCAAAATGGGTTTCAAATCAGAAGCCGGGGCTGTATGATATGGCTGATGTGTTATCACTAAAATAATTTAATCGTTGTCTAAACTCAAAATACTGCATCTTTTGAAAGACAAAAAATTTGTTTTATAGTAACAACAAAATATTTTGCCTACAATATTTAGAGTATTTTAGTAAGCGTTGTACACCAATTGCAGCATCTAGTTATAATATTTTGACTTTATCGTCATTGCCGAAAGTCTTAATCTGGAGCCCATGTTTGAGTTTTGTTTTTGTAGGTTCTAAAAATAGATTCCCGGTCCCGATAGAAACACGCGAGAGTGACGATATGCTGTAAGGTTCCGTTTGTCTTTGCTGTTGTCTCGTTAATATGCAAATTTGGAGAACTGAAAAAAATGGGAATTCATTACAATGAAAAATTAAAAAAATTACCACCATATCTTTTTATTGAGATAGATAGAAAGAAAAAAGAAGCTATAGAAAGAGGTTCAGATATTATATCTTTAGGAGTTGGTGATCCAGACATGCCTACGCCGGAACATATAATAAAATCTATGCAAGAAGCAGTTGCAAAACCTGCTAATCATCAATATCCTTTCGGTGCTGGACTTCTCTCTTATAGAAAGGCCGTAGCTGATTGGTATAAAAAGAGATTTAATGTTGATTTAAATCCTGACGAAGTTTGTGCTCTTATAGGGTCAAAAGAAGGCATAGGGCATATCCATTTAGGATTTATAAATCCTGGAGATGTTGTTTTAATACCAGAGCCAGGATACCCAGTATACAATACAGGGACTATCTTCACAGATGGTGTTCCTTATTTTATGCCTTTGCTTGAAAAGAATGGATTTTTACCTGACTTAGATGTAATACCTAAAGATGTTGTAAAAAAAGCAAAGTTGATTTTTATTAACTACCCAAATAATCCTACTGCAGCCGTTGCTCCTAAAGAGTTTTATATTAAGTTAATAGAATTTGCTGAGAAGAATAATATAATAGTAGCTGCAGATGCTGCCTACTCTGAAATATATTATGATGAAAATGATAAACCTTCAAGCTTTTTAGAATTTCCTGGAGCTAAAGAAGTTGGTGTTGAGTTTCATTCACTTTCAAAAACCTATAATATGACAGGTTGGCGTATAGGTTGGGTATGTGGAAATAAAGATATTATTGCAGGTATTGCTAAAGTCAAAGATAATTATGATTCCGGAGTTTTTCAAGCTGTTCAAGAAGCAGCAGTTACTGCTCTTTCTTCATCTCAGAAATGTGTAGAAGATGCTAGAAAAATATATAAAGAACGCAGAGATGCTTTAGTAGATGGATTAAGAAAACTTGGCTGGGAAGTAAGCTTACCAAAAGCTTCATTTTATGTATGGGCTAAAGTACCAAAAGGATATACTTCTTCACAAGTAATCTCAAAACTTCTTGATGAAGCCGCTATTGTTTGTACACCAGGCAATGGTATGGGAAAAAGCGGTGATGGGTACGTGAGATTCGCTCTCACGGTTGGAGTGTCGAGAATAAAAGAAGTCATAGGACGTATAAGCAAAATCAAGTGGTAATTTCTTATATCATATAAAATAATAAATGACACTAAAAAAGGATGAGTATTTGCGGATTTCAGCATATGGTATTGAAATAAAAAAATACCGAAAACAAAATAAAAAATCAGAGTAGATTCCTAAATCTAATCTTGATTTTTATCATAGGAGAAAAAAATGAAAAATAAAGTCCTTTTAATACCTACCCCCCCCCTTCTTTGGGGAGACAAAATGCTTCTAAAATTCAACAAGTTTTTAGTTCTATTTATATTCCTCTTTGTTCTTGTCTTTTTTTATAATATTTCCTACGCAGGAAAAACTGTCCACATATATTTTGAAATACCTGCCTATACTAGGGCCGCAGCAAATGGAACTGAAAGTAATGATTATTCAGTACCTTTTAGTCAAGACTCAAATGATAATATTTTAAATTTGAGTGTAGCGCCAGGAATAAAGTGTACTATTTGTGGAGGAGTAGGAAAAGAAGAGGTTGTTGATCCTAATAATCCAGAGTCTTTATTAGGGGATGTAAGAAATAACACACTAGATGTAAATTGTAATATTGATAATAAATGTTGTCTTTTTGGTGGTATGACTTCAACAGGTACAGTTTCAAGTAATACTGTAAATGTAAATCTCTATGTCTATGGCGATGGCGATGTCTATGGCGATGGCGATGGCGATGGCGATGGCGATGGCTATGGATCTTCCACTAATACTAAAGCCATGGTTGGTGGAGGTTTTGTCTTTGTTTCAGGTTGTGCTGAAAAGAATACAGTAAACATTTATAAGGACTTTAGTTGTG
>JAITJN010000016.1 GCA_031278895.1 Candidatus Endomicrobiellum guadaloupense | reverse complement strand
AAAATAACTTCTTGGATCTAGTGCTAAATCAACAGATTCCATATGTTGTTCTACAATTTTTAGTTGTGTTCCAAGAGACTCTTTACTAGATAAAATCTCTTTTAATCTTCCAAACCTGTCTTTTACTTCTTTATTTAATATTATTATTTTCTATTCTTCCTCTGCAGTGCCTCGACCGTCAGCTCGGGGAGATTTATTGTTATCGTAATCCTGCAAAAAGTTAACAAAATTGGTATAATTAAGATAATAGAAAAGTTAGTAATGGATTTAAAATGAGGAAAAAATAATGAAAATATTACCAATAGGAACACAATCGTTTTCAAAATTGATAGAAGAAAACAAAATTTATATAGATAAAACAGAACATATATATAACTTGATAAGAAATGGAAGTGTATATTTTTTATCAAGGCCAAGACGTTTTGGTAAGTCTTTACTGATAAGTACGTTTAAAGAATTGTTTAAAGGGAACAAGAAGGTATTTGAGGGCTTGTATATATATGACAAATGGGATTGGAGTAAAACAAATCCTGTTATTCATTTGGATTTTACGGAGCTTGGATATAGCTCAATAAATGTATTAAATAACTCTCTGGAAGATTTTATAATAAGAACAGCAATGCAATATTCAATAGAACTTATAAGCAGAGGAACTCCAGATAAATTTGCTGAGTTAATAGAGAAGATGCATAAGGTTATAGGGCAACAAGTAGTGATATTGGTAGATGAGTACGATAAGCCGCTGATAGATAATCTTAGTAAAGAAGAAATATATCCGGAAGTGAAAAGGACATTGCATGACTTTTATCAAGTTATAAAAGCAAGTGATGAGCATTTGAGGTTTGTATTTTTGACAGGAGTATCGCAGTTTTCAGGCTTATCAATATTTTCTGGATTAAATAACTTAAACAATATAACAATGAATGCTAAATATACTTCTATTTGCGGATATACGCAAGAAGAGTTAGAAAATAACTTTAAAGAATATATAGAAAGTTCGGCAGAAGTAATGGGAATACCAAGAGAAGAAGTATTGTCAGCCATAAAGAGATGGTATAACGGATATTCATGGGATGGGGAAACATTTGTGTATAATCCATTTTCAACATTAGTATTTTTTGATAACAAAAAATTTGCGAATTATTGGTTTAAAACAGGCACCCCGACATTCTTAATAGAACAAATAAGGAAAAGAGATGAATTAGAAATATTTACGAAGCCGAAGATAGTGGGAGAAGATTCACTGAATGGATTAGATTACGATAAAATAGAAAGTACAGCATTGTTGTTCCAAACTGGGTATTTAACGATAAAAAAAGAGGAATCAACAGAACTAGGATTACAGTATGAGCTAGATTTTCCAAACATGGAAGTGAGGAATGCATTTATAACAAATGTACTAGAATATTATAGTAATGGACAATCGAGAGAAATAAATAGAATAAGAGTAAATCTAGGGAAGCAAATAAAAGGGAAAGATGAGAAGGGATTAGAAGAAAGTTTAAAGATATTGTTTGCGCATATACCGAGTAATTTGCATATAAGTCTAGAAGCGTATTATCACTCGATGTTAATGATGTTAATGATGGCAGTAGGGTATGAGGTAGAAGGGGAAGTAAATACAGACAAAGGAAGGATAGATGCAGTGTTAAAGAAAGGGAAAGAAGTGATAGTAGTGGAAATAAAACATGGGAAAGGAAGCAAAATAGAGAAGTTACTAAAAGAAGGACTGGCCCAGATAAAGGAAAAGAAGTATTATGAGAAGTACGAAGAAAAAGAAGTAAGTTTGTTGGCAATAGCGTTTGGAGAAAATAAAGAAATAGGGTGTAAGTTTGAGTAAGAGACGGATTGAAAACTGTCATTAGATCACTTTACAAAAATATCGATTTCTTTTTTTACTATATTTGAAAGTCTGTCAATCCTTATTTGACCACAAATACTTCATAATTTTTCAAATGATGTGATTAACAAGTTTAAGTAATAAAAGAAAGTTTTTAGATATTTTGTATAATGCTTTAAAATGCATAAATCTATTTTTTTAAATCACATCAGTTTGTATTTCCCAGATAAAATTTGTTTTGAAGATTTTTCCGCTCAAATACAGTCAGGTAACCGTATTGCAATAATAGGCAAGAACGGATCTGGAAAGTCTATTCTTTTAAAAATTATCAAAGGAGACATAACTCCTTGCGAAGGGAATATAGGAAATAATCAAAACATAATTTTTGGATACGTTCCTCAACTTATTTGTGAACATGAAGACTTAAGTGGTGGAGAAAAATTTAACAAAGCTTTAAGTATCGCTATTTCGCAACGCCCAGATATTTTACTATTAGACGAACCAACAAACCACTTAGATTTAAAGAATAGAAAGTCTTTAATAAAGATGTTAAATCTCTATAAGGGCACAGTGATAGTTGTATCTCACGATGTAGAGCTTTTAAGAAATTCTATTGATACATTGTGGCATATAGATAATGGACAAATAAAAATTTTCCATGGCAAATATGATGATTATCGCAATACAATTTTACAACAGCGGCACGGCATAGAAGATGAACTTAACTCTTTGGCAAAAGAAAAAAAAGAAACTCACGGAGTTTTAATGAAAGAACAAGAAAGAGCTAAAAAAAGTAAACAAAAAGGGGAACGTCTTGTTGAGCAGAAGAGATGGCTGCCGGCTGTTGGAGATTTAAAAGCAAACTATGCCACAGTCACTGCAGGTAAAAAAAGTTCTTCCCTTACAAAGAGAAGAGAAGCTCTAAATGAACGTCTTTCAAATTTGAGACTCCCAGAAATAATAAAGCCAACGTTCTCTTTAACAGCAAAATATATAGGTTCTAAAACAATAGTAAATATAAGCAATGGGCAAATAGGTTATGGAGATAAAATAATTTTAAGCAATATAAATTTGTCTGTATCTGGAGGAGAACATCTTGCCATAGTTGGAGACAATGGGTCTGGCAAAACAAGTTTGATGAAAGCAATTTTAAATGATCTTAAAATTATAAAAACTGGTGTTTGGGATTTACCTAATATTGCAGATGTTGGGTATTTAGACCAACACTATAGCTCTTTAGATAACTCCAAAACAGTTCTTGAAACTTTAATAGATTTAGCTCCAAATAAAGCTTATGCTGAACTAAGAGATCTGTTAAATAGCTTTTTATTTAAGAAAAATGAAGAAATAAATAAGCACGTATTACTTTTATCTGGGGGAGAAAGAGCAAGGCTTGCTCTTGCAAAGATATCATTGCAGACACCAAAACTATTGCTTATAGACGAAATTACAAACAATATAGATTTAGAAACAAAAGAGCATGTTGCTCAGGTTTTAAAAGAATATCCTGGGACAATGATAATAATTTCCCATGACTCTGCTTTCCTTGAAGAAATAAATATATTACATTACTATCCCACTACAAAATCTTTAATCTTATAATTGTATTTTCTGGGAATAAGGAAATATCCTCTTTAATAGGAATCTTTATAGATTGATGTGCTTTACCTGGAGCAAGTTCCTTAACAAGTCGGGTATTATCTTTATTATAAATTTCATTTAGAACAAGTTTAATTGGTTCAAACTTAAACGGTGAAAGGATCTCTAATTCATCACCTTTTTTTAATTTATGTCTTAACTCAATGGTTAAAAAACCGTTTTTATTGGCTTTAACAACACCAGCGTTGCGATAATCGCTTTTGCTTGCTGTATCATCATATCCTTGAGCTTCTTGTCCTGGGACCCCATCAAAAAAACCTAATGTATAGCCTCGATTTTGTAAAGTAATTAACTCTTGCATATATTTGTCTGGCGACCAGCTTTCTGGATTATCAAAATAATCATCAATGGCTTTGCGGTAAACTCTTGAAGTTTGAGCTACATAATATTCGCTTTTGTTCCTTCCCTCAATTTTAAAAGAATCAATTCCGATATCCACAATTTTATCCAGCTTTGGCATAAGACATAAATCTTTAGAGTTTAAAATATATGTTCCTTTATCATCTTCTTCCATTTCAATGTACTCGCCAGGCCTTAATTCTTCTTCAAGTAACAGCTTGCTTTTATATTTCCACCTGCAAGAATGCGCGCATGCTCCTTGATTAGCGCTTCGTGATGCCATAAATGCAGATATCAAACATCTTCCAGAATAACTTACACACATTGCTCCGTGTATAAACATTTCAAGTTTTATGTCATTACATTTTTCTCTTATCTCTTTAACTTCAGGAAAGCTTACTTCCCTACCCAATACACATAAAGAAGCACCAATATTTTTCCAAAAATCAACGGTAAGCCAAGAGCAAACATTTGCCTGCGTTGAAATATGAATATGAATATTTGGAATTTCTTTTTTTATATATTGAAATATTCCAGGGTCTGAAATAATTATTCCATCAGGATTTAGAATCTTTACAGTTTTTGCAAAATCTTCAAGTATGGAAATATCTTTATTATGTGAAAACAAATTAAGCGTTAAATAAACTTTTTTGTCAATGTTATGTGCAAAAGAAATTCCTTCTTCTATATCTTCCAACGGAAATTTTGATTTTGCTCGTAAAGACATCTCTGGAATACCTGCATAAACAGCATCTGCACCATAAAGAAATGCTGTTTTAAGCTTTATAAAGGAGCCTGCTGGCAATAAAAGTTCTGGTTTTTTAAAACGATGCAAGTTTGATAGAGACATTTGTCTATTTTCCCCTCTATTTAACAATTGAGCAATGCGATACCCCATAGAGCATACGCTATTGTCAGCTTTTTTAAAATCTCAATACGTTATTTTATTGGACTATTTGAGGTTTAAGGCATTCATAGAATAACCAAAGGAGCGTTTGATAATTTAAACTTTTATGATGTCTTTGCGTAATTATACAAAATAAGTATTCTTTTATTTGTTTATCGTGCAGATATTTTACACCCTCTTGACATAACTTGACATAATTTTAATTTAACGCTACAATGTTAGCACTATTATGGCGCGAGTGCTAGAAATGTTATGTTACTAAAAATGGAGAAAGGGGTGAAAGAGTGCGCCATATATCACTAGAGATTTTAAAAGAAAGAAAGACAAATATATTAAGCGCAGTTATACACCATTATATAAAGACAGGTAAACCAGTGGGATCGACTGTACTTATAGACAAGTATAATGTTTCTCTATCTCCGGCAGCAATTAGAAGTGTTATGGCGGAACTTGAAGAAGAAGGGTTTTTAACTCATCCTCATACTTCTGCTGGAAGAATACCTACAGATAAAGGGTACAGGTCCTACGTAGATAATCTTTTAAAACTACAAAGTTTTGCCATAGAAGAAGAAGAAAGAATAAAAAAAGATTATGAACAGAAACACAAAGAAATAGAATCTCTTCTTTCAGAAACTTCACGTATTTTGTCAGGGCTTTCTCAATATGCTGGTTTTGTCATGGCGCCTCAGATGCAATATGATAAAATAAGAAATATTGAGCTTGTACAAATTTCAAACAGTGAATTGCTTATTGTATTGCTTACTCAAAGTGGAGTAATCAAACATAAAAAAATAGAATCTTCACTTTGCCAAGGAGAAATAGCAAAACTTAAAAATTTCTTAAATGAAAAGTTAAGAGGTATTTCTGTTGCTCAAGCAAACAAAAGAATAGTGTCTGAAATTAAAGAATTTAAGCAGCAGGAAGAAGATATCTTAAAAGCAGCTGAAAAAATAAGCGATGTTTTTTATAATATACAAGATGATATTTATATTGATGGAACATCTAATGTGGTTGCTGTTCCAGATTTTAATGATTTTGAACCAGTAAAATCACTAATAAAGTTTAATGAAGATAAAGAAAAATTTATAGAAGTAATAAGTAAAGATTTTAGTGATAATGGAATCAATGTGAAAATAGGCTCGGAAAATGCCCTTGCCGAACTTAAAGATTTAAGTGTTATAACTACAGTATATAAAAATGGCGATAGAGCTGTAGGCGTTTTGGGTATTATAGGGCCGAAACGTATGGAATACAATAAAATGATGTCTCTTGTAAGTAGAGTGTCTGAGATGCTAAATAATTTTTTTAAAGATAAAGATAAATAAAAGTAAGTTATACGGGAGGGGCAATTTGGAAAACGATAAAGAGATTAAAGAGCAAGAACAGGTTAAATGTGATTGTTGTGATGAAGCCAGAGATGAAAAAATTTCCGAGCTTGAGATTTTAAAACAGTCTTTTGATGAGCAGAAGACTTTAGCTCAAAGTTATTATGATCAACTTGTCAGGCTTAAAGCTGATTTTGAAAATTTTAGAAGACGTTCAGAGAAGGAAAAAAAGGACTATTTAGACTGGGGAAAAGAAAAAATTCTCATAAAACAAATAGCGATTGACGATGTTTTACAACATGCTTTAAAAAGTGCAAAGAGTGGAAATAATATGGAAAGCATTATTGTAGGCCTTGATATGATAAGTAAAGAGTTTGCAAAGATGTTAAAAGAAGAAGGTGTTGAAGAAATACAATGTGAGAGTTTTGACCCAAATGTTTGTGAAGCATTGGATTATGTTGAAAGTGACGATGAAGATGGAAAAGTTTTGGAGGTATATCAAAAAGGTTATAAGATGAACGGTAAGTTAATAAGAACTGCCAAAGTTAAAGTCGCCAAAAACGATAAAAATTTAGAAGATAAAAAAGAGAATTAATATAGGAGGAAGTATATGGCAAAAATCATTGGTATAGACTTGGGAACTTCAAATTCTGCTGCTGCTGTTATGGAAGGTGGTAAGACCACTCTTATTCCTTCAGCTGAAGGAACTACTCTTGGAGGGAAAGCTTTTCCTTCTTATGTAGCATTTACAAAAGATGGACAACTTTTAGTTGGAGAGCCTGCAAGAAGACAGGCTGTCACAAATCCTGAAGGAACAATCAGTGCTTTCAAAAGAAAGATGGGAACTGATTATAAATATAACGTAAACGGAAAAGAGTTTACACCTCAGCAGCTTTCAGCTTTTATTCTTCAAAAAATAAAGAAAGATGCAGAAGCATATTTAGGAGAACCTATTTCTAAGGCAGTTATTACTGTTCCTGCATATTTTAACGATAATCAAAGACAGGCTACAAAAGATGCAGGTGCTATTGCAGGTCTTGAAGTTGTAAGACTTGTAAATGAGCCTACAGCAGCTTCTCTTGCTTATGGTATAGACAAAGTTGGTAAAGAGCAAAAAATATTGGTGTTTGATCTTGGCGGAGGAACGCTTGATGTAACCATAATGGAAATGGGTGCAGAAGGAACTTTTGAAGTTCTTTCAACTTCTGGTGACACGCAGCTTGGTGGAACTGATATGGATAATGCTTTAATAGATTATATTGCCGAAGATTTCAAGAAAGCAAATGGTATAGATTTACGTAACGATAAAATGGCTGTTCAACGTTTAAAAGAGGCTGCTGAAAAAGCAAAAATTGAGCTGTCAAACGTTTTAGAAACAGATATAAATCTTCCGTTTATTACTGCCGACGCATCAGGTCCTAAACATTTAACTCTTAAGCTTACAAGAGCTACTCTTGAAAATCTTGTAAGACCTATCGTAGAAAGATGTAAAGCTTCAATAGATCAGGCAATAAACGATGCAAAGCTTACGACTGAGACTGTTACAAAGATAATTTTAGTTGGTGGACCTACCAGAATGCCTATCGTTCAAAAATTTGTTGAAGATTATGTAGGCAAAAAAGTAGAACGCGGAATAGATCCTATGGAATGTGTCTGCTTTGGAGCTGCTGTTCAAGCTGCTGTTTTGACCGGAGACGTGAAAGATATTCTTCTTTTAGACGTAACACCTCTTACTTTAGGGCTTGAAACTATGGGTGGCGTAAGAACTCCGTTGATAGATAGAAATACAACTGTTCCTGCAAAACGTTCTCAAATTTTCTCAACAGCTGCAGATAATCAACCTAGTGTAGAAATTAATGTTTTACAAGGTGAAAGACCTATGGCAAAAGATAATTTATCACTTGGAAGATTTATGCTCGAGGGTATACCACCTGCGCCAAGAGGAGTACCTCAAATAGAAGTCACATTTGATATAGATGCAAATGGTATTTTGCATGTTTCTGCAAAAGATAAAGGAACTGGCAAAGAACAATCAATAAAAATATCTTCATCAACAAAACTTTCAAAAGATGATATAGATAAATACGTAAAAGAAGCTGAGCAATATGCTTCTGAAGACTCAAAACGCAAAGAGGAAATTGAAGTAAGAAACGAAGCTGATAACCTTGTTTATTCTGTTGAAAAGAGTTTAAAAGAACACGGCGATAAAGTTTCTTCTGATGAAAGACTTGCAATCGAGCAGGCTTTGACTGCTGCTAAAGACGCTCTAAAAGGTAGCGATGTTGCGGCGATTAAATCAACAAGAGATGCTTTGACGACTGCTTCTCACAAACTTGCAGAAGCTGTATATAAAGCTTCTCAACCTCAAAATGCACAAAGTGCAGCTGGAGGACAAGAGCAAACTCAAGGTAATACTCAAGCTGGTGCTGCAGAAGGCGAAAAAATAGTAGATGCCGAAGTTGTTGACGATAACAAAAAATAAGTAAATATTGGCTAGTGAAAGTTATTAGTTCGTTTAGTTTATTTGGTCATGTTTGTGATATTGTTTTTCTTTTGCTTTTTGTATCAAGTGTAAAAAAATCAAGGAGATAATATTTCAATGTGCTTAATTTGAGGTGTCAATGCATAGTAAAATTATAAAAAATATAAAAGTACAAATTCCAGATACATGCTCTGCTTGTGTAACTATGTAGAATTGATTATTCGCGACTTTTATCTATATGATGGATATTCGATACTTCATTGTGTTTGTCCAAGAGATGCTTGCAAAGCTCCAATACTGTTGAATTATAAGAGAAATAAACAACAAGATTTTGAATTCAAAAATATTTTTATTATTGATTGTAGTAAAATAAAATCTATGTACGGGAATGAAGAGATTATATCGGAAATATCGGGAAAGTTTGTAGAGATTTATAATCAGGCATACCAAGCAGAACTTTCTGGTTTAGATTTAATATGTGGTGCTGGGTATAGAAAAGCATTTGAATATTTAATAAAAGACTATGCTTCAAAAGATAGATCAGATGATGCAGAGAAGATAAACAATATGTCGGTTAGTAGTATAATAGAAAAATACATGAATGATCCACAATTAAAAGAAATGGCAAAAAGAGCAATATGGCTAGGCAACGATGAAACACATGTAGTGCGTAAATGGGAGGAAAAAGATTTAAAGAATTTAAGGGAGCTGATTGATATAACAGTTGTCTCTATCAAACGTAGTGAGAAGATTAAAAGCTATAATCAAGTCATGCCGAATAAAAAATGATTTAAGGATTATTTATTGTCATAAAAATTAATAGTTAAGTGGTCATTTAAATTATAAATACGTAACATGAATTCTTAATAATAACTTTTGAGACGGTAATGGTGACGTATTTTATACATTGTTAATGTTGCACGTTAAATTAGCGCTGAGTGATTGCTGATAAGGATATTTAAATATTCATAGAGATATAAGAAATCACTGATTATTTTGAGATTATGACAAAATAAAACGAACCATGTGTTTTTCTGTACTTCAAACAATGAATAGGTAGAGACAGGAAAATCAGTTATCACATGAAAGAATTTTTTAAAAGAAGATAATACTACCAAAACTTTTAAGTAAGGAATAAGAAAAAATGAAACGTGATTTTTATGAAGTGCTTGGCGTTGCCAAGTCTGCAACTAACGACGAAATCAAGTCAGCTTATAGGAAACTGGCTTTAAAATACCATCCTGACAAAAATCCAGGAAATAAAAAAGCCGAAGACAAATTTAAAGAGATAAATGAGGCTTATGAGATACTTTCAGATGCGCAGAAAAGACAGCAGTATGACACATTTGGGCATGATGCTAACGATGCAGGAGGGAATCCTTTTGGCGGACAAGGCGGATATGCTCAATATACAACAAGTGGCGATTTTTCGAATATGGGAGATATTTTTGGAGATATCTTTGGAGATATTTTCGGTGGACAAGGTGGACGAAGGAATGGTAGAGCTTCTTCACAACAAAGACGCGGAGAAGATTTGCGCTATGATGTAGATATATCTTACCTTGAAGCAATGAATGGTGCTGAGGTATCAATAGATATACCTAAAAAAGAAGTTTGTTCTTCATGCCATGGAACTGGCAGCAAAGATGGTTCTGCTCCAAAGCAATGCCCTCAGTGTAAAGGTTCTGGACAGGTAAGATATTCTCAAGGATTTTTTTCTTTTAGCCAGGAATGCCCTCAATGTCATGGAAGGGGAACTGTAATAACTAATCCTTGCCTTGAGTGTAGAGGTGAGGGAACTGTAAAAAAGAGAAAAACGGTAAAAGTAAAAGTTCCTGCAGGAGTCTATGAAGGAACGTCTTTAAAAGTTTCTGGTTCTGGGAATGCTGGGGCAAACGGTGCTCCTTCAGGAGATTTGTATGTTGTAGTCCATATGAAGCAAGCTTCAGGATTTAGAAGAGATGGTGATAATTTATACACAGACATTTCTGTTTCTTTTTCTCAAGCTGCAATGGGTGTAGAATATGATGTCCCTGTTTTACAGGGAAATGTAAAAGTAAAGATTCCATCAGGAACACAGCCTGGAACAACTTTGAGAGTACGTGAACAAGGGTTCCCAAGACTTGGCAGAAAAAATAGAGGTGACTTATTTGTTAAAGTAAATGTTTCTGTTCCTAAGTCAATGAACGACACACAAAAGAAAGCTCTTTTTGAATATGCAAAATCTATGGGAGAGATTTCTCAAGACTCAAAATATCAAAGCGATAACTTCTTTAAAAAGATTTTTGGATAAAAAATTAATATTTATGATCTTAAAAGAACAATCTTTCTAAATCTTTGTAGATAGGTTGTTCTTTTTTGTTACACCCGCTATCATTGTCTTCATCATATTTTCCAATCTCTATTTCAGCGAGCTTTTGATTCTTAGAAGGTGAAGTCCATATGATCTTGTTCTTGCATACTATTTTATCAGTAGCGTTTTTTACTGATACTCCTTTATCGTCAACTTTCAGAGTTTGATAACTTTCGCAAATATAATAGCTGTCACATTTCTTTGTTAAAAATGCCATAATCATTTCTAATTTAGAAACCAAATATACAAACATTTTGTTGAATTAAAAGTTATGGGACGTTGTTCAGTTGGAGGGGATATAAACCCAGTAGCCGTTCTAATTACGAAAGCGAAAATTATTTCTATTGCTCCACAGAAAATTGAAGAAGCATTTGCTATTGTGAAGATAAAACTAGACGCATATGGCGAAGATACAGAAGTAAAATCTCCTGAACACGAGAGAATTGATTACTGGTTTAAGCCCGAAGAAAAAATAAAACTTGCTTTTATTTTTACTGAAATTTCAAAATTAAAAGATGAGGGTATTAGAGATTTTTTCTATTTTGGATTTTCTAATATTTTGAAAAACTGTTCTATTTGGTTGCAGAAAAGCAATAAACCGGCACCGGCAAGAGATATAAACAAAAAGCCAAATGACCCTTAGAAGAATATTTTGTTTCCCAAATTTTACAACGCTGCAAAAAAGAACTTGGTGGAGGTGGCGGGAATTGAACCCGCGTCCGAAAATGTTTTAGTAAGGCCGCTACAGGCTTAGTCCGAAAAGTTATCTCGTTTATAACGCCATAATCGGACGATACTACATTATAAACCAGCGCCGTTTTAATTTCATTTTAAACTGACGGCACAAGCCGCTTAAAACTAGCCTGCTCTTGACGTTTTATCCCTATAGCAGGTGTCTAGAGTAAAACGAAGCCGCATTAAGCAGCTAAAGGCATAACGTTAAACGCAATGAAAGGCTTAACGTTTTGCATTGGAACAACAGTTTTGTTGTTTATTTTCGGTCGATTTTTACGGAGCCATCGACCAACTCCGGCCTGCTGCCATTACCTCTATCACTCCCGTCGAACCCTGTTCACCCCCGTTTGACTTTACGTCTATTTTTAAAAAAATTTCTAATTATTCCAGCGCATTCTATATTTAAATATTCTTTTTTATTACCATCAAATTCTATTTGATGATTAAGATTTTTGTTATTTGTTATTTCAAATACACTTTTACAAGCTCCAGCTTTTACATCGTAGGCGCCAAAAATAATTTTTTTTATTCTTGCATTTACAAGAGCACCCGCGCACATTGGACAAGGTTCGATTGTAACATATAAGAAACAATCGTTCAAACGATAGTTTTTTAATTTTTTAGCAGCTTTACGTAAAGCAATAATTTCTGCATGAGCAGTTGGGTCAGATAACATAATACATTTATTAAAGCCACGCGAAATTATTTTATTTTCAAGAGTTATAATTGCACCTATTGGAACTTCACCTTTTTTGTAAGCTTTCTGAGCTTCTTTTAAAGCTTGAGATATAAAATAAGAATCATTTTTTAATTGTTTATTTTTCAAGATTTTTCCCAATATATCTGTTCTCTTCTATTGCTTTATATTCAAGGGTACGTCCTAGTTCAAAAAAAGTTGGATAGTTTGTGTAGTAACCCATTCCTATTTGGACAGTATCGGCATAAAAGATTCTTAAGGTTAATGAGTCCATAATTTTTTCCATTAATTATTACTAAGAATTATAGTACATTGGTTTAAAAAAAATCAAAAATAAAGCACAAATATTGAGAGAATAAATATAAAAATTTGACTGGAGGGCGTTGTTTTTAATATACTTACATGGCGTTTAGATTGTTGGTGCGGTACCCAAGTGGTAAGGGAGCAGTCTGCAAAACTGTTATTCGCCGGTTCAACTCCGGTCCGCACCTTATTTATATTTGTAAATAATAAACATCATATGCTGCCCGGTTAGCTCAGTTGGTTAGAGTACTTCCTTGACATGGAAGGGGTCAGAAGTTCGAGTCTTCTACCGGGCACTCTAAGGTAGGCAGAATAAGTGAAAAGAATAAAAAATCCGAATTTAATAAAACAATCCAAAGTTCCAGTATTTGATACACTTTTTAGTCACGCAAAAAGAGACGTTATATCCTTCCATTGTCCGGGTCATAAAAACGGAAGAAGCATAGATAAAGAATTAAAAGATTACGTTGGACAAGAAGTTTTCAAATTTGATGTTACGGTTTTTGATGAAGTAGATTCTTTGCACGACCCTGTTGGCCCAATAAGAAAAGCTCAAGATCTTATGGCAGAGGCTTACGGAGTTGAGCATTCTTTATTTTTAGTAAATGGGACATCTAGTGGTAACATGGCTATGTTTCTTTCGGCTTGTAATCCTGGAGACTCAATAATAGTTTCAAGAAGTTCTCATAAGTCTATAATGACCGGAATTATTATGTCTGGTGTTTGGCCTATTTGGGTTCAACCCAAAATAGAGCAGAACCTAGATTTAATTTTTAGTATGACTTATGATCAAGTTAAAGAAGCATTAGATAAGTATCCTGAAGTAAAAGCTGTATTGGTAACTAGTCCAACTTATAATGGAATTGTTACTGAATTGAGTAAAATTGCAGGTTTATGCCATAGAAGAGGCAAGATTTTACTTGTTGATGAAGCGCATGGTGCACATTTGCATTTTAATGATAGACTTCCTGAATCAGCAGTTGAAGCAGGTGCAGATTTGTGTGTTCAATCAACACACAAGATTTTATCGGCAATGTCTCAAGGGTCGGTGTTGCACTTTAATTCAAAACTGGTTGATTTTAATAGAGTAAAAAAAGTAGTTTCAATGCTTCAAACTACAAGTCCTAATTACTTAACTCTTGCAACTCTTGACTTGGCGAGAAGACAAGCTTTCTTGCAAGGTAAAAAAAACTTTGACAGAGTTCTAGATGTTGCAGAGTGGGGACGTTCTTATATAAACAAAAACATTCAAAATATGAAATGTTTTGACAGAAAAGAAATGAATAAACTTGGTTTTGATTTAGATGAAACCAAACTTACTGTAAATGTTACAAAGACTGGACTTTCAGGTTATGAGATAGAAAGTATTTTAGCTAGAGAATATAATATACAGCTTGATTATGCTGATTTATTTAATTTGGTTGCTATTCCTGGAGAAGGCACAATCAAAGCTGATGTGGAAGCTTTTGTAAGCGCTCTTGAAAGTATAAGTAAAAAATATCATGGTAAACAAAAAAATTGGATACTTAAAATCCCAACCTTATCTACAGAAATGGTTATGAAGCCAAGAGACGTATTCCTTTCAAATAGTATTACAAAGGTAAGATTAAAGAAAGCTGTTGGGCATATAGCTGCTCAGATCTTAACTCCTTATCCACCAGGAATACCTGTAGTGATACCAGGAGAGAGAATAACGCAGGAGATATGTGATTGTCTTATGGATACAGCATCTAAAGGTATAAGAATAAGTGGTCAGGAAAATGATAAGTTAAGAATGGTTAAGGTATTTACAAATTTTTAATGGAGAAAAAATAATGAACAAAAAAAATTCAGCAGAAATAAAAAGACTTTTAATAGAAAAGACAGCAGAGCTTTTAAATAAGACAACTAATGCTCAAAGAAATATAGACTCCGATGATACAAATGTCGGAGATGAAATAGATATAGCAAGACAAAACAGTGATAAAGAAATATTTTTTGAGATTACATCCAGCGATAAAATAACACTAAGTGCGGTAAACGATGCTTTAGCGAAGATAGAAAAAGGAATATATGGGACGTGCGAATGTTGTGGTAAGGCAATCCCTTTAGAAAGATTAAAAGCAATCCCATGGACAAGATATTGCATAAAATGTCAGGAAGAAGCTGAAAATCCTAAAAGATAAAAAATGTTATTGCAAGTTTGGAATCAAATATTAACAAAAAGTCTTTTGTGGGTAGAGAGTGTGATTCTCTTTGCGTTCATCTTTATAATAGGCTTTTTGTTTAAGAGATATGTAGCAAGATTAATACAAAATCTTTTAGCAAAAGTTGGATTAGTTCTTAATGATAAAATTGTAGTGATGACAAGGACTTATGTTTCTCTTTGGTTTTTTCTAATAGCTCTTTATGTATCCATTCTAAAGTCTCCATTAAATACGAAAAGTATAATTATAGGTAGAGTTTTCTATGTTGTATTTGCTTTTTCAATAGTTACTCTGATTGCATCGATTGTTTTTAAATTTTTACAGAGAACAATTCAAGAGAGAATCGCTTCAAATATATTAAAATTTTTTATAACACTTATTGGTTTAGTCTTAATACTAAATCAAGTCGGTGTAAAGTTAACTCCTATCTTGACTGCTTTGGGTATAGGTTCTGTTGCTGTTGCATTAGCACTTCAGGATACACTTGCTAATTTGTTTGCCGGGATAAATATTCTTGCCAGTAAGCAGATTGCAAAAGATGACTATATTAAGCTTGATTCAGGTCAAGAAGGAAGAGTTGTTGAAGTTAATTGGCGAACAACTTTAATAAAAGAGATATATAATACTACTATTGTTATCCCTAATAGTAAAATATCTTCTGCTATAGTAAGTAGTTATCATTTTAAAAAGTCTGAAGTTACGGGCTCAATAGTTTGTAGCATTGCTTATGGGAGTAACTTAGATCGTGTTGAAGAAGTTGCAAAATATGCTGCTAAAGAAATAATGAATAAGTATGATTCCGCTTCTAAAATTTATGAACCAGTAGTTCAATTCACTGACTTTGCGGAGTCTTCAATAAACTTTATTTTATATTTTAGAGTTAAAACAGTTTATGCTAAAGCATTTATAAAAAGTGAAGTGCTAAAAAATTTATATAGAAAATTCAATGATGAGGGAATAGAAATTCCTTTCCCTCAAAGAGTTGTTACTATGAACAAACAATAATGCAAATGCTATAATTGCCAAGCGAGTTGATTTTTGGAGGAAGTTGATGAAGTTTGTTTTAAGTTCGAAGATTTTTAAAGCAACAGTAACAGAAGCTAATTTAGAATATAAAGGTAGTATAACAATAGATACTGATCTTTGCGATAAATCTGGTCTTTGGATAGGCGAAAAAGTTTTGGTTGTATCAAATACTTCAGGAGCAAGACTTGAAACCTATGTGATTCCTGGAAAGTCTGGTTCGGGTGTAATTTGTATGAACGGCGCTGCTGCACATCTTATAAAACCTGGGGAAGAAGTTATAATAATGGGCTTTACTCTTTCAGGTAAACCTATTAACCCTAAAATTGTTTTTGTAAATAAAAGTAATAAAATTGTAAATATAAAAAACAGTTTATAAGACTTTCGGGGCGTGGCTCAGCTGGCTAGAGCGCTCGGTTCGGGACCGTGAGGTCGCTGGTTCAAATCCAGTCGCCCCGATTTTTAAGGAGACAAAATGAATGTAAGATTTGATCCTTTAGGGCTTTATTTTGAAGCAATTAGAAAAATTGAACCTCTTGCCGATAAAGAAATTAAATCCTTGTGGGTTAGATCTAAAACTGACAAAGCTGCTTTTGACAAGCTTGTAGAGCAAAATTATAGATTAGTTATACCTATAGCTAAAAGATTCATAAAGAAAGGTGTAGATTTTATGGATCTTATAGAAGAAGGTAATTTAGGTCTTATGAAGGCTATTGAAAAATTTGACCCTTCTAGAAATGTAGCCTTTTCAACATATGCAGTTTATTGGATAGAACAATACATAAGAAAAAGTATAGAAAATAATGTAAAAACAGTTAGAATTCCCTCTCATGTTTGGGATGCTCTTAACAAATGGATAAGAACAAAAAGAATGTTGAGAGAAAAGCTCGAAAGGGATCCAACTGATGGTGAAATAGCAAAAAAGTTAAAACTTAGTAAAGATCAAGTTAATGACTTAATGAGAGCTTCATCAGTTTTCAATGGAGCAGTCTCTTTAGACGCTGCTATTGACGAAGATTCTGAACTGCAAGTTAAAGATACTATAATTGATGTTGAAGAAACTTCCCCAGAGTCAGTTACAGAAATTATAAGAACCAGAGCAGATATAGGTATGGCTTTAAATGACTTACCTGATAGAGAAAGAGAAGTTGTAAGGATGCGTTTTGGAATAGGTGGTTTAGAACCAATGTCTTTAGATTCAATAGGAAAAGTTCTTAATATTTCCAGGGAGCGAGTTAGACAGATAGAACTTCATGCTTTTAAGAAGCTTAAAGAAATTTTAGTCAAGTATAGTTTTATTGGCAAAGATATTGCTGAAAATTTAAAGTTTGATGGCAGAAGTGGGACAGATAGACGTAGTAAAGAAAGACAACCTTCTAAGTTTACAGAAAGAAGGTCTAATATAGAAAGAAGAGTAAAGTGGATATAGAAAAAAATTAAAAATACAGTTAGAGACATAATCAAGTTCCATAGAGAATGCGTTATTTTCAAAGATATAATTCCAATTCTTAAAAATATAAATATTTTTAATGAAATGATTGACGTTTCTTCTGATAAATACAAGAATATTAAAATTGATAAGATTGCTGGAATTGAATCTCGTGGATTTCTTTTTGGCATGCCTTTAGCAGTAAAAATGGAGATTCCATTTGTACCTGTTAGGGAAAAGGGAAAACTTCTCGATAAAACAGTTTAAGCTGTATATTCTTTTAAAAAATATGATTCTACAGTAATAGAAATACATGAAGACGCTGTTTTTGAAAGAGAAGAGACGTTATATTGATTGACTTTGCTTGCAACAGGTGCTAGTGTTGATACTTCAGTAGGACTTGTTAAGAAGCTTAAGGCAATGTGGTTTCTGCTATTTCTGTTTGAGAATTGTTATTTTTAAAAGGCAGAAAAAACATAAAAAGTAAACATTGATATTTTCCCCATAGCTAAATTCTAAGCTGTCTATGCCCTGATAGCTCAACTGGATAGAGCAGATCCGTCCTAAGGATAAGGCTGGAGGTTCAACTCCTCTTCAGGGCGCATAAATACTTTACGTACAGTTTCCAATATACAACTTTGTATTAAAGGAGCTAGTATGGATTTAGATTTATTTAACGAAAAACAAGAGATTTATACTGCTAAAAATGTAAAAACTTTTGTAGGCATACCAAACATTCCTAATAACTTAAACCCTTTAATTGCAATTGCCGATAATATGTGGTGGTGTTGGAACAGCGACGCTTTTGAACTGTTTAGAAGAATGGATATAGATATGTGGGAAAAAACATATCATAATCCAAAAGCTATGCTCGAAGTTGTAAGTCAAGAAAAACTTATAGAGCTTTCTCAAGATGACAGTTTTGTTTCTCATGTAGAGAGAGTAAAAAGAGCTTTAGACAGATATCTTAGTATGAATACTTGGTATGCAGAGTATTATTCTGACTATTCAAATATTAAATTTGCATATTTTTCCACAGAATTTGCCATACATGAAAGCATTCCTATTTATTCCGGAGGACTTGGTGTTTTATCAGGAGATCACTTAAAATCTGCAAGCGATATGGGACTTCCTCTTGTTGGTGTTGGTCTTTTGTATAGATACGGCTATTTCAGGCAACGTTTAAGTTTTGACGGTTTGCAACAAGAAGAATATGTTGAAAATAATTTTCTTCATATGCCTCTTGAACTTATAAAAAATGACGATGGAAGCGAACTTGTAATTGATATTGATATCCCAAATCAAACAATATATGCAAAAGCTTGGAAAATCAAAATAGGAAGAATAGCTCTATATCTTTTAGACACAAATATAGATAGAAATTCAAAAGATGCAAAAACCATTACTGCTCAATTATATGGCGGAGATAGAGATATGCGTATGCGTCAGGAAATAGTCTTGGGAGTCGGTGGAGCAAAACTACTTAAAAGTTTAAAAATAGATCCAGATGTTATACACATAAATGAAGGGCATTCAGCTTTTTTATTATTAGAGAAAATTCGTCAATATATGGAAGATGGTCTTTCTTTTGATGCAGCATTTCAAGTGGTAAAAAGCAATTGTGTGTTTACTACACACACTCCTGTTCCAGCCGGTAATGAAGTTTTTTTATGTGATTTGTTCTTAAAATATTTTGGAATTTTATGCCAAAAGCTTGGCATATCAAAAGATTATCTTTTACAGCTTGGACAATTTCCTTTTAATCAAAAAGATTTTTCAATGACTATACTTGCACTAAAGACTTCAAATAAAGCAAACGGTGTAAGCAGACTACATGCCACAGTCGCTAGAGATATGTGGCAAAGCATATGGACTAATTTACCAAGAAGGGAAGTTCCTATAACACATATAACAAACGGGGTCCATACAAACACGTGGATTTCAAATGAGATTTCAGATTTATTTGACAGATATTTAGGTGAAGCTTGGAGAGATGAGCCTGCAGATCACACAATCTGGAATAGAGTAATGCATATACCTGACGCGGAAATATGGAGAGGTCATGAAAGAAGAAGAGAGCGTCTTGTCACATTTGCAAGATCTAGACTTAGACAACAACTTGAAAGAAATGGCGCAACAAGAAAAATAATAAATCTTGCTGATGATGTTTTAGACCCAGAAGCTTTGACTATAGGCTTTGCAAGGAGATTCGCTTCTTATAAAAGAGGCAATTTAGTATTTAAAGATTTAGATAGAATAAAAAAGATTTTGATAAATAAAGAATTTCCAGTACAAATAATAATTGCAGGAAAAGCTCATCCTCAAGATAATATTGGTAAAGGAATTATTCAAAATATAATCTCTCTATCAAAAGATCCAGATTTAGAGAGAAAAGTGGTGTTTTTAGAAGAATATGATGTAAATGTTGCTCATTACCTTGTTCAAGGATCTGATATTTGGCTTAACAACCCTCTAAGACCTGAAGAGGCATCTGGCACTAGTGGAATGAAAGCTGCAGTAAATGGAGTATTAAATTTTAGCGTTCTTGATGGTTGGTGGTGTGAAGGTTATAACGGTAGTAATGGTTGGACTATTGGGTCAATAAACCGTTATCCTGGCAGAGATTATCAGGATTTAGTTGAAAGCAGAGATATTTATGAAATATTAGAAAACGAAATAATACCTTTATTTTTTACAAGAGGTCAGGATGGTATACCTAGAGGCTGGACACAAAAAATGAAATTTTCAATGCAAACTTTAGGTCCAGTATTTAATACTAATAGGATGATAGAAGAATATACGAAAAAATTTTATATTCCTACTGCGTTAGAATATGCCAAATACAAAAAAGATAACTACGAACCAGCAAAGAAAAAAAGTGAATGGATAAAAAATATTTACAATAAGTGGAATACTATAGAATTTATTTCAACAAGTGATAATATTTTAGACGAGATGAAAATTTCAAGTGAAATAACTGTTCAGGCAAAAGTTTATTTAGGTGATATTTTACCAGATGATATCAGTATGCAAATTTATAGTGGATATATTCGTGACGGGCAATCTGTAAGTGAGCCAAGCATAGGGATAATGAACTTGGTTTCAAAAGATGGTAATAATTATGTTTTTGAAGGAAAAATTTTGATTGACAAAGTTGGGAAATGTGGGTATACTTTACGAGTTTTACCGCAATACGAAGGGGAAATTCAGATACTACCTGGACTAATAAAGTGGATGTAGAAGGTTTAGAATTATGAGATTTGATTTTTTAATTTATGATTTAGACGGTACACTTGTAGATTCTTTAGGAGATATTGCTTCTTCAGTTAATTCCGTAAGACAAGATAATGGTCTTGAAGATTTGCCATTAAAACAAATACGGTCTTATCTAGGCAATGGGGTTAATGCGCTTATATCAAAAGTCATTCCTGAAAAAGGTGAGAAAGCAGTTGAAAGTTTTAAATCTTATTATAAACACCGCATGCTTGATACTACCGTTATGTTTAACGGTAGTAAAGAGATGTTGGATTCTTTAAAATATAAAAAGAAAGCTGTTCTTACTAATAAAACTGAAGCTTATGCAAAAGACATCATAAAAAAACTTGGAATTAGCAATTATTTTGTTGAAGTGTGGGGTGGCGATACTCTAGAGGTAAGAAAGCCTAATCCAAAAACTATTCTTGAATTAGTAAAGACTACAAATTCTGATATTTCAAAAACAGTAATGATTGGCGATAGCGCAAATGATTTCTTGGTAGCAGAAGCTGCAGGTGTAGCTTCTATAGCTGTTGCTTACGGATACAGTGACTTAGATGAGATAAAAACCTATAATCCCGACTACATAGTAAAGACACCACAAGAAATAGTAAGAATTGTTTTATAACCACAAAAAAAAAGACTAAGTGGCAGATATCAACATAGCCCTTTTTTTTGTTTGGTTTGAGAATATTATTTTTCTGTGGCTTTTGCAGCTTTTTTCTCATCAAAATGAGCTTTCTGTTTATGTATTTTTTCACGGCCTTCATCGCTTGTTACGAAATCTACTTTAACATCAATAGCTTTATTTTTGTTAGCTTCATATTCGCTTATCTCTGCTTGCATTTTAGTAATTTTTTCTTTCTTGGCAGCTATTTTTTTATCAAGAAAGTCAGCGATGAGTTTTCTTATGTCCTTCTTTATAGAATCTTTCTTACTGTCTGCTATTTTTTCGTATTTTGTTAGCAAGTCATCTAATTTAGAAATAAACTTATACTTAGTTTCTTTGAATTCATATACCTTTGGATTTTTGTCATGATGGTCACCTGCAAAAGACACTCCTGGAGTAAAACATACAGAAAAGAAAACGCTGTACAATACTAACGTTAAATTTTTTAACATAGACCCTCCATCCAGTTATTTCAAGCTCAACTATGCGTTTATAAAACCTGCGCTATAGAGAGGTTGTTTAAATGCAAAGTAGAAAATTCTACTCCGACTTCCGAGAAAAGTTGTTTAAAAATAGTATCAGGGTATTCTATAGCTGTTATAATTTTTTTTATTCCAGCATTAATTATCATTTTTGCACATAGAATACAAGGAGAGTGAGTACAATAAAGAGTTGAACCTTTAATATTTATTCCGTGGTAGCCACCTTGAATAATTGCATTCTGTTCAGCATGAATAGCTCTGCATATTTCATGTCTTTGGCCTGAAGGTATGTTCATAGCGTTTCTCAAACAACCCAAAGATAAACAATCTTCTGTTCCTGAAGCTGCGCCGTTATAGCCTGTTGTAAGAATTCTCTTATCTCTTACAATAACCGCGCCAATATGATGACGTTTGCAAGTAGATCTTTCTGCTACAAGCCATGCCGATTTCATGAAATATTCGTCCCAAGAAGGACGCGAAGGTTTAGTGTTATTTTCCTTGGCCATTGCGCAATTTAACTAAAAAATCCGTATTGTGTCAATATACTTTTTTTGTTAAAATATTCTTCTGATTTTATAGTTTGACTGTTAATCGGGAGATAGTATGAATTTTCAAGAAATTATTATGACTTTACAGAAGTTCTGGGTAAATCAAGGCTGCCTTATATGGCAGCCATATGATTTAGAAAAAGGAGCTGGTACTTTCAACCCTGCGACTTTTTTGCGCTCTTTAGGTTCTAAGGCTTGGAATGTTGCTTATATTGAACCCTCTAGAAGACCTACAGATGGCAGATATGGCGAAAATCCTAACAGACTTCAGCATTATTATCAGTTTCAAGTAGTTATGAAGCCAGCACCCAAAAATATACAACAGATTTATTTAAACAGCCTAAAAGCTATAGGTTTAGATCCTAAAAAGCACGATATAAGATTTGTTGAAGACGATTGGGAATCTCCAACTCTTGGCGCGTGGGGACTTGGTTGGGAAGTGTGGATTGATGGTATGGAAGCAACTCAATTCACTTATTTCCAACAAGTTGGTGGTATATCGTTAAATCCAATTTCAGTTGAGATTACATATGGAACTGAACGTCTTGCCATGCATGTTCAAAAGAAAAATAATGTTTACGATTTACAATGGAATGATACAGTGACTTATGGCGATGTTCATCTTGAAGATGAGAAACAGTGGTCTGCTTATAATTTTGAAAAGGCAAATGTTGATATGCTAAAAAAACACTTTTCTGATTGGGAAAATGAAGCAAAAAAACTCTCCCAAGCTAGACTTGCGCTTCCTGCATATGATGCAGTTATGAAATGCTCTCACTTATTTAATTTACTTGATGCTAGAGGGGCAGTTTCAGTATCTGAAAGAGTTGGATATATTTTAAGAGTAAGAACTATTGCAAAGACAGTAGCCGAAGAATATTTAAAAATGGCTGAATGTATAAATCTGGAATCTAGTTTGGGAGCAAAGAATGATCAACGATAATATAAAAAACGCATTGCTTGAGATAGGGACTGAAGAAATTCCGACATCTTATATAGAGCCTGCATTAAAACAAATTGAACAAATCGCATTAAAAGAGTTTGAAATTTTAAATATAAAACACGGAGCAATAAAAACTTTTGCTACGCCGAGAAGACTTGCTTTAATTGTTGGAGATTTAGCTATAAAAAGCGAAGATAAAACAGAAGAGATTTCAGGACCTTCTTGGAGAGCAGCAAAAGATGCAAATGGCGATTGGACACAGGCTGCCAAAGGTTTTGCTGCAAAAAATGGAACATCTCCAGACAAACTTGCCAAGAAAGTTACAGAAAAAGGCGAGTATCTTTCGTTTATCAAAAAAACAAAAGGTGAAAAAACAGAAAACCTGTTAGCTTCTATTTTCCCAAAGATAATAAACTCAATAACTTTTCCCAAATCTATGATATGGGAAGAAAGTGGTTTCAGGTTTGCAAGACCTATAAGAAACATAATAGCCCTATTTGGAAAAAAGATAATCAAATTTAAGATAGCTGATGTCAACTCTTCCAATTGGACGATAGGTCTTCATACTTATGATATATCTAAGATAAAAATAAATTCTCCTGAAAACTATTTGACAACGCTGCAAAACAAATCAGTTTTAGTTGACCAAAATGAAAGACGTGAAGAAATGAAAAAGTCAATAGAATCTGTAGTAAAAAATGTTGGTAGTATAATCTCTGATGAAACTTTAATTGACGAAGTAAATTATCTGGTTGAATATCCGTCGGCAGTTCTTTGCGATTTTGATAGGAAATATTTGGATTTACCTTCAGAAGTTCTCACTGTATGTATGAAAAAAAGTCAAAAATGTTTTGCAGCAAATGATAAAAATAATAAATTTTTAAATTGTTTTATAGGTGTTAAAAATGGAATATCTTCCTATTTAGAAATTGCTAAGGACGGGTATGAAAGGGTTGTTGCTGCAAGACTTTCTGATGCTGAATTTTTCTATAAAAATGATTTGAACAATGGTCTTGATGCTAATATTGAAAAACTTAAAGGTATTGTTTTCCATAAAGAAATAGGCACTGTTTACGAAAAAATTGAACGCATTAAAGAAATAGTTGTATTTTTTAATAAAGAATTTAACATGCAGTTAGACGATAAAACTCTTCAAAGAGCTGTTAGTCTTTCAAAAGCTGATTTAGTTACCGAGATGGTTTTTGAATATCCTGAGCTACAGGGAATTATGGGGAGAATCTATGCATCAAAGTTAGGTGAAAACTTTGATGTCGCAGAGTCTATAGAACAGCATTATTTACCTTTAAGTGCGTCTGGAAAAATTCCTTCAAATAAATTGGCTTCTTTAATATCGTTGTCTGATAAAATAGATACTTTAGCTGCAAACTTTTCTATAGGTCTTGAACCTTCCGGCTCTGCAGATCCTTATGGCCTTAGAAGAGCCGCAATAGGATTTATAAGAATTGCAACGCAAATTTTTCCAGATAAAGATTTAAGTTCTGCTATAAGGAATGTATTTGATCTTTTACCTGAAAATGTAAAAAGTAATCTGAAATATAAAGTAGCTTATGAAGAGCTTATTAATTTTTTACGTCAAAGAATAGAAGGTATTCTTGAGTCAGAAGGATATAGTTTTGACGAAGTTAAATCTGTAGTTGATATTTTGGGAAAAGAGGAATTAAGAGATTTAGGCTCTTTGCGTCCTAAACTTGTTTCTTTAAAAAATGCAAGACAAAAAGGTGATTTTTCATCTATTTCAGCTGTTTTTAAGAGAATAAATAATATTTTAAATCAAGCAAAAAAACAAAATATTGATGTTTCTGAGTCAATAAATGAAAGTTTATTGATAGAAAATGCTGAGAAAAAACTTTTTAACTTTGTTGTAAAAATAAAATCAGAAGTTGATGTATATATCTTTCAAAATAAATATACTGATATTTTTGATAAGGTCTTGGAAATAAAACCTATTATTGACGATTTTTTTGAGAAAGTTATGGTTATGGCAGAAAATGCTGCTGTAAAGTCAAATAGAATTTCTTTGTTAAATTATACAAAGAATATTTTTGCCAAATTTTTAGATTTTTCTGCTTTACAGTAATTTAAAAGGTTTTAATGTTTTATTTAAATATGTTATAATTTTTGTATTAAATAATTTATATATCCCCGAGCGTTGTCTAGAAGAACCCGCAATTGGTTGGAAGAGGTCCCTTCTATTTTACGACGGGTTTTTCTTGTTTTTTTATATAAAATTGTTTGACAAAAATAAAAATTTATGTTACCATCGTTAAGTTGTTACGGCAGGGTTGTTTCGTTCTCTAATATTCTAAAGTTTAAACCCCTTTTCAAACAAATCAATTTGAAGGGGCCCGTAGCTCAGTCGGTAGAGCACCTCACTTTTAATGAGGTTGTCGTGCGTTCGAGCCGCACCGGGCTCATCTGCTCCCATCGTCTAGGGGTCTAGGACACAGGATTTTCAATCCTGCGACACGAGTTCAAATCTCGTTGGGAGCGCTTTAATTGTGTTATAAATTTATGAGTGAAAATAAAACATATTTCCTTTCACGCCGACAAAATATACTTTCGCTAAAGAAAATAAGGACATATAAAGACATATAAAACAAATATCGTAATAACAAATTAATAACAAAATTTTAACCATAAAATTAGAAACTCTCATATCTATATTATCGTAAATTTAAAATATGGCATGAGATTGTACACAAA
Organism: Candidatus Endomicrobiellum guadaloupense; assembly: GCA_031278895.1. Taxonomy (GTDB): domain Bacteria; phylum Elusimicrobiota; class Endomicrobiia; order Endomicrobiales; family Endomicrobiaceae; genus Endomicrobiellum; species Endomicrobiellum guadaloupense. Next base: position 1,188 of record JAITJN010000016.1, on the reverse strand, counting down.
ATTTGACAAACTGAGAAATATGTTATACACTTCTGGTATAAGGAGCAGGGAAATGAGAAGCAAATAGACTCCGGCTTTTAGGCAATGGCTTAAAAATTTAGATTATGTTGTTGCCGTTGTTATATTTCGCAGTATTATAGGTCTATCGGGAACGGTATTCATGAGCAGAAAATAAACTTCAAAAAGGATATAGGTTATATTTTGCAAATATTAACGGTGAAATTATAGTTTTACTTGTCGGTGGAAACAAGTCAACGCAAGATAGAGATATGCTAAAAGCAAAAGAATTAAAAGGATTGTTATTGGAGGCTTAATAATGAAAAGGAAAATAGAATTAACAGACGTATGGGAAACCTTTGCAACAGAACTTAAGACTCCAAAGAAGATGAGAGAGTTTATTGATGGAGCAAACAAAGCCTATAATATGACGCAAGACCCAGACGTTATATTTTCAGCTTTACGCACTATCGCTATGGCAAATGGCAATATCTCAAAACTTGCTAGAAGCGCAAAGGTAGAACGCAGAAGCGTATATAATATGTTTAAGAAAGCAGTAATCCGACCTTTAGAAATGTAGCCTCTATTTCGCAAAACTTAGGTGTAAATATACATTTGTCTTTAGTCTAGCGCATGTAATTAAATGGCAATAGTAAATCTTAAGACTGACGACTTCAAGAAGAAGTTAAAGTTAAAAGAGTTTTAAATGATATTAATTTGACTTTAGAAAACCATTTTGGTATATTTTTAATCGGAAGGTAGGAAAAAGTGTAAAGTTTTCAAAAAGGAGGAATAAATGAAAAAATTTTTCTGTACTTTTTTAGTCTTTTCAATAGTTTTTAACTCTTTTGTATTTACTTATGCTTTCGAACGGAACGCCGTAAAATATCATTGTGAAAAAACTGATAAGCTTCAGAAGCTGTACGCACAAATGGATTCTCCAAATATTACCAATAACGAATATGAAGAACTATTATTGAAGGCAGATAAAAGAGAAAAGAACTTTAAAAAGCTCAAGTGTCAAGAAGAATACTATTTAGTATCTAAATCTAAAAAATTTTGGAAGGGAATGTCTTATTCAAAACATTCCTAAAATTAAAAAAGGTCGCGATTATTTATTTAAAGATAAAAATGATGAAATGTCTATGTCTGCATTACAGACATCAATTAAACAAACTTTCAAAAAAGCAA
>JAITJN010000057.1 GCA_031278895.1 Candidatus Endomicrobiellum guadaloupense | reverse complement strand
GAAGGAGTGATGTCAAACAGAATAAGAGTAGGAGTAAAAGGGGAGTATGAAGGGAAAGTAAATCCGTATATAGGGGTAGGGTTAGAGGAAGAGTTGAGTGGAGAAATCAAAGCGAAAGCAGAAGGGAAGGAAATAGAAAAGGTAAGTCTCGAAGGAATGACAATGATAGGAGAAGTGGGAGTAAAAATGGATATAAGTAAAAGATTAAAGGTAGAGGTAATAGGAGAAAGCTTTGTAGGGAAGAGAGAAGGATTGTTGGGAATGGTTAAGGTTAAGTATGCAATATAATCAAAATTAAAGTATCAAATTATACTACGCCAAACGCATGGAAAGTAGTAATCTAGGAAAGAAGAAGACAGTTTCTTTCTTTCATGCGTTTGGCGTGGTGGATACATTCGTGTATAAGAAATTGAAGATACTTTTAGATTAGAGACTTAACAATATCTATTAAACCATTTAAGGAATCTTTGTCTGGAGTTACAGATGCAAACTTATAGAAGTTGAGTTTATCGTGTATTTCCATTATTTTAGAAATGTATACTTCACTTGTCTCTGATTCTAACAATTTTTCATTTATTTGGGCTTTAGACAAATTATCAGTTACTAACCCTGTTTTAATAGTTATAATTTCCATTAAAGCTTGATAAATTAAGTTTAGAGACGAGTTTAAATTATTTTTTGAAACTTCAAATTTTGCTTTCTCTAATAATCTTTGAATTTCTGCTGCAGAAGAGGTATACTTTTTTCTATTAAAAGGACTAGTCTGTATTTTTTTATATGTAAAAATTGTCAGCAATAGAATGATAAACGGAACAAACACTAAATAGAATGAAGGTTTCCTTACAAGATGACCTTTGAACTGTTTAATGTTTTCTATTTGTTTATTATAATTTATGTCTTTACTAGAAGATTTTGCTTTTGATTCTTCAGCGTAATAGTCAGAGTCATAAACAGGACTTCCATTTATAATAATCATTTTAGGTTGTGTTTTTATGGTTTCATACTGTTTCTTTTTAGGATTAAAAAAAGAAACAGTCGCTGAAGGTATTTCTTTTTTCCCGGGGAATTGAGGTATAAAGATAATTTTAAATTCTTTTAAATTATCTTCACTCTTTGAGATTACAGTATCGTACTTTTTAAATCCACTATAATCAGCAAAATAGATGTCGCTAACACTCTTCATATTACCATCACCAGTTACTGCAATAGTTAACGTAACAGCTTCGTTTGTTTGAACAGTTTGTTTATCGATTGAAGATTCTATTTTAAAATCACCAACAGCTCCAGAAAAGCCAGAAGGTCTACCATCTTTTGGTAATGCAATAACGTTAATATCTATAGGATTTGTTTCTAAAACCTTTGTGCGTCCACGTGACATATTTGAAAAAACAGAAAATAAGTCATCGTCAGAAGATGAGAAGTCCATGACAGCTATTTTTAGTTTTGTTGGAGCAATTGTCTTTAAGCCTGTTCCTACTGGATATAAAACAGTATTAACTTCGTTAACATAATAATTTGAGCCATCAATTACCTCATAGCGATCTTTTGGTTTAGAGCCGTCGTTCCAGAAACCTCCAAAATCAGGAGGATAATATTCAGGATTAGAAAGCAAATTTATATTTGTATAAAATTTGAATTTATAAATTAACTTTTCATTTTCATAAATAGTCGTTTTATTTACTGAAGCTTTAACAAATGCTTTGCCATGAGGGTTTGTAGATGAGCGCTGGCTAGTATTTGTCTGTCTCGTATTAGACCCAGAAACGCTCTGGATATTTTTTGCAGGAGTTACTTCTATCCCTATACTTTCAGTTGAGTATGTTCTGCCATTATATTTTATAGTAGCAGGCGGTATTGTAAATTTCCCAACTTTTTTTGGACCAAGAGTATATTTATAAGTAATGCTTGCATTAGTCTTTCCATTTATTATAGACATACTCTGGGAAGTAGATGTACCAAATCTATTAAACTCAATCATGTTACCTATTTGATGTTCTGGAAGATTGTGTCCATCTCCACTTATTGTAATTGAGTATATAAAAGAATCATTTAAAGCAACAGTTTTTTTATCAACTGATGCATTAAATGAAATGACATCAGCATATAAAAGTGTAGTTGCAAACAATAATATAACTAAACAAAATATTTTTTTAAGCATTTACCAATCCTCTTGAGGTTGATCTACTAGAAACTTTTTATTCTGGTTTTTAACTTTATTTGCATTTCTATCAGCTTCATTATAATAGTTTAAAAGCATTGCTGCTTGCATATCTTTATTCTCATCTTTTTTCATTTGCAATTCTTGTTGTTCATTTTTTTGTTCTGGTTGATTATTTTGAGATTTTTCTTTATTGCTATTGCTGCTATTTTGCTTTTGGTTTGACTCTTTTTCTTCTTCTTTGGAATTCATTAAATCTTTTATTTTATCGCTTATTTCTTGTTTTTGTTTATCAAGTTCCTTTTTTTCTTTTTCTAATTTTTTTTGATTTTCACTGCTATTACCGCTAGAACTGTTATCTTTACTATTGCTGCTATTATTTGCTTCTTGTTGCTTCTTTTCATTCTCTTTTTGGGCTTTATCGTTTTCTTCCATTTGTTTCTTTAAATTTTGTTCTTGCTGTTTTTGTTTATCATTATTTTTATTGTCATCTTTATTATTTTGCTGGTTATTCTTTTCATTTAATTTTAATAATGAGACCTCAAGATTATATTTAGCATCTTTATCGTTTGGATTGATCTTTAAAGCTCCTTTATATAAATCTATAGCTTTCTCAAAATTATTTTTTTTGAATTCCACATTACCCATATCATACAAAGCTATAAATTTATCTTCTTTTAAAGTATCCGTAGAATTTATAACAACTCTATACTTTACCTCTGCTTGATCAAATTTATTTAATTTATAGTCAACTCCAGCAGAATTGTTTGTCAATACATAATTTCCGGGATTTTTCTTAAGCTCATCATCAAATGTTTGCGATGCTAATTCAAAATTCCCTTTATTAAAATATTTTACAGCTTTATTATTGCCTTTTACATTTACTTTAGAAATAAATAAAAGGAAAAAAAGAACAATTAAAAGTGCAAAAAAAATAATTATTTTGATAAAAAATTTTCTCTCTATTTTCATCCATTTAATCTCTTTACTGGAATTAGCAATTTCACAAATAACAATACGAGCGACATAAACAAAAATATCTGGAATCTGTCTATTTTATTGTCTTTTTGACTAACTTCCCTTTTGTTTTTTTCTAACTCCTTCACAGCTTTTGATAGATCTATCGAGATATCTTTACCAGAAGCATCAAAATATTTCCCATCAGTTTCATCTGCAACATTTTTAAGCAATGTTGAGTTTATTTTGCTTATTACAACTTGTCCATGAATATCTCTAACATAATCTTTTACTGTACTATTTTCATCTTTTATAGGAATAGGAGAACCTGCAAGTGTACCTATTCCTATTGTTACGATTTTCAGATCCGTTTTTTTAGCTTCGTTTAGAGCTTCTTTAATTTTTGAGTCGTGGTCTTCACCATCGCTTATTAAGACTAAAACCTTACCATCAGAGATTTCCTTTTCTACAGCTCTAGAAGCTAAAATTATGGCATCGCTTATTTGGGTGCCTCCCATCGGAAGACTGCCAACCTCAACATCTTTCAAAAACATTTTTAAAGCCTTAGAATCATAAGTCATTGGACATTGCCACATTGCAGTTCCAGAAAACACAATAACACCTATCTTTTCGCCAATGTTTTCTTCAACAATTTTTAAAACAATATCTTTTGCTTTTTCAAGTCTATTTGGTTTTAAATCTTGTGCAAGCATACTTTTTGAAATATCCAAAGCTATAACAATTTCTGAAGATTCTTTTATTACTATTTTCTTTTTATCGCCAAATTGTGGGCGAGCTAAAGCAATAATAAGAAAAAATAAAGCTATAAGAATTAAAATATTTTTAATCTTATAAGTGTTTAAATTAACATCTGTAAGCGACAAGAAATTGCCTCTAGATATAAACAGTGCCAGATCAAACATTCTTTTACGAAATGCTAAATAAAGAAATCCCGCTAAAAGTGGAAGCAATAACAGCAACAATAAATAAATTTTATCTACAAACATAACATACCTTATAAAATAATTATAAATAATTTATCAACCTATTCTAATAATTACTCTAACCTTAAACTTAAATTAATATCATTTAAATACATTTTATGAAATGTTTTTATATATTCCACTCTTTTTATCAAAATCTTTTATGTCTGAAAATATACATTTACTTCCCCTTCTATCACTTCTATACCATTCTTTATCACATTGGCCATCATTCTACTAAATTCAGTACAATCTCCATTTATAAGTGCAAGCTTGTCTCTCTGGTCTTCCTAAAAGTTGAACTTTATTGCCCTCTTGACTGCTATCTTGGGGTATTTGAATATCACACTATTATACAAAATTATCCGACGTTGATAAGCTTTGCTTTATTTGAGAAATGTTTGCTTACCAGACTTTTTAAAATAGAATTGCTTTCTTTAATTAACATTGGATCTTCATCTATAATCTTAGATGCATGGATTTTTGTAAATTCAATAATGTCAGAATCTTTTATCAAATCTCCAGCTTTAAATTCTGGAAACCCGTGCTGAACAATCCCCATAATGTCTCCAGGACCTCTCATTTTTAAATCCTCTTCAGCTATTTCAAATCCATTGTTTGTTGATGTCATTATTGAAAGTCTTCTACTAGCATTTTCGCTATTTGAACTTCTTATAAGATACGCATATGACTGCTTAGAACTTCTACCTATTCTTCCTCTAAGTTGATGCAAAGCAGACAAGCCAAATCTTTCAGCATGGTGTATTATCATAATTGTAGCATCAGGCACATCTATTCCAACTTCAATTACTGTAGTAGCTATTAATACATTATATTCTTTATTTTTAAACTTTAGCATTACGTCGTTTTTTTCAGTATCTTTCATCTTCCCATGCAAAAGGCCAACTTTGAAATCTTTAAACCATGTTTGTGACAGCTTTTTGGCTTCTTGAACCGCAGACTTTAAAACTAATTTGTCAGATTCATCTACTAAAGGATAGACTATATAAACTTGATTCCCTTTTTTTAGTTCTCTTATTGCATTTACATAAGCATAATTTTCGCTTGATGAATAAGTTTTTATAGGGGTTCTTCCTGGAGGAAATTTAGTTATTTCAGTCATATCCATCTCTCCATATACTGTCATAGCTAATGCTCTTGGGATTGGAGTTGCTGTCATCATTAAAATATCTGGATTTGCAGCTTTATCCAAAGCAGCAAACTTTTGCATAACGCCAAATCTGTGCTGCTCATCAACAACTATCAAAGATAAATTTTTAAATTTTATTCTCCCTTCAATTAAAGAGTGCGTGCCAACTGCAATCTTTACTTCTCCACTTTCAAGACCTGATAAAATCTCATTTATTTCTTTCTTTTTCTTAAGTGTTGAAGATGTTGCTAAAACTATTTTTACATTTAAACCTGAAAGCATATTAGATATCGTTAAGTAATGTTGCTCAGCTAAAATTTCTGTAGGAACGATAATCATTGCTTGATAACCGTTTTCTACAGCAAGCAAAATTGCACTCAAAGCTACAACTGTTTTTCCAGTGCCAACGTCCCCCATAAGTATTCTGTTCATAGGATATAAACTTTGCATATCTGAAAAAATATCGTTTATAGCTTTTTTTTGCTCTATAGTAAATTCAAAATTTAAATTATTTCTAAATGCTGGGAGAAGAGTTTTTTGAACAAAATATCTCTGCGGCTTCTGTTTTTTCTTAACACCATTTCGCGATAGGCAAAGAGCTGTTTCTAAAACAAAAAATTCTTGCAAAGCAAATGATCTACGTGCATGTTCTGCCTCTTGTAAAGTATTTGGATAATGAATTTTTTGGATTGCTTCACAAGAATTCATATTTGGAATGTTTCTAAAATTCGGAATTAATTCAGAAACATTAGGATATAGAGAACACGATATACTTAAAACAGTTTTTACTGTATCTCTAATAAATTTCTGACTCAATTTTTCAGAAGCTGGATATACAGGGATTATTTTATTAAATAACAAAGGCTTATCATATTTATTTCCTATAGTCTCATAATCGTTTACAGATATATATCTTCCACCTTTCCCCAAATTTACATCACCATAAATGTATGCAAACGTACCAGCCTTAAATGCTTTTTTTATAGGAGAAAATATATCAATATAAGAATACGGATTTTTCTTCCTAAAAAAACGAGCATACCCAATAGAAGAATCATCAAATATTTCTACATCCAAAATAGTTAAGCCTTTTGACAGACTTCTTTCAAAAAAATTGCCAACTCTTACAAATAAACAGCCACGTCCTTGCTTATATATATCACTAATTGAAATGATTTTTGTTCTGTCTTGATAGGATGAAGGGAAAAAAGTAAGAATGTCACAAACACTTCTAACACCAAGTTTCAAAAAATCTTGGGCTCGTTTAGGACCTATTCCTTTTAAATATTGTATCTCTGTATCTAAGTTCATTTCGGTATTATACAAAAAGATACTAAAACAAGCTCACTAAAGAAAAATAGAACCTTAAATGCCCGATTACAAGATTACTTCTCATCAACTTTTTACTAAATTAAGGTTTAAATTGGTTAACACCTTTTGATTTTACAAAGCAGCTTTCTTAAATCAGTCGCTTGGCACTTCAAATGTCTAATTTGTCATAAACGCGTACACATATTTGCAAAAAGTAAAAAAAAAAGTGATAATAATCTCTACAAAATTATGTCTTAAATTAGGGGTGGTTATGGAAAAGTGGAAATGTTCTGTATGTGGGGATATTTATGATCCAGCAGTAGGTGATCCCGATAAAGGAATTGCTCCTGGTACACCTTTTGAACAGTTGCCTGAAGACTGGGTATGCCCTATTTGTGGTCAGCCGAAGTCTGTTTTTGAAAGGGAATAACAAGTAGAGGTCTATTATGAAGCAGGTATATTTTGATAATCAGTCTAATACAAGACTTGATGAAAGAGTTTTTGATGCTATGAAACCATTTTTTCTTGAGTATTATGGCAATCCTCAGAGTATTTATTCTTTGGGTTCTATTTCTAAAGATGCTCTTGAAAATGCAAGAAAACAGGTTGCAGGTTATATAAATTCTGATGCTAAAGATATAATTTTTACCTCCTGTGGTACTGAATCTAACAACTTGGCTATAAAAGGTATTTCTGAAGCTTTAAAATCTAAAGGCAATCATATAGTGGTATCTACTATAGAGCATTTTTCTATTTTAAATGCTGTAAAGAAACTCCAAAGGGATGGTTTTGAAGTTTCTTATATCTCTGTTGATGAAAAAGGGAATATAAGTGAAACAGAACTCTTGAAAGCATTGCGGAGAGATACGGTTTTGGTTTCAATACAATACTCCAACACTGAGATTGGAACTATACAAGATATAAAAAAATTAGTTTCAGCGGTTAAAAATAGCAAAGTTAATGATTTTGTTGTTTTCCATACAGATGCAGTAGGCGTTGGGGGTATGATATCCATAGACGCAAAAGAGTTAGGTGTTGATGCTCTAACTCTATCATCTTCTGTAATGTACGGACCTAAAGGCGCTGCAGTTCTTTACCTAAAAAAAGAAGTTCGTGTTATTCCTCAGATGGACGGTGGTGTGCAGGAGTATTCTAAACGTGCAGGAACTGAAAATATTCCTTCTATTATTGGGTTTGGAAAAGCCTGCGAAATAGCCAAACACGAAACTGCAGTCAATAGTAGAAAAATTGAAAAGTTGAGAAATAGGCTTATAGAAGAGCTTCCAAAAAGAATAGAGTATACCTATTTGAATGGAAGCTTAGAAAACCGCCTTGTAAATAACGTAAATTTCTCAATAGAATTTGTAGAAGGTGAAGCATTATTCCTGCTTCTAGACGCTAAGGGGATTATGGCAGCAAGTGGTTCAGCTTGTGCAAATAAGAATCTTAAAATGTCGCATGTTTTAGACGCTATTAAAATTGATGCTGCTGTTGGACAGGGGTCGATTTTATTCACACTGTCAAAATATAATACGCAAGAAGATGTAGATTATATTCTCGAAGAGTTTCCAAAAATTGTTAAAAGGCTTAGAGACATGTCTCCACTATATTCATATTTTGTTAAGACAGGCAAGAGAAAACCTGCAGGACCAGAAACAGATTTTGATAATCGTGATCATTGTCATTGCGGGCATAATAGTTAAAAAAAGTTGCTAAAAGAGAGCCAAAAGGCATAGTTTATATACGACAAATAAAAATTGTGATAGTATGATTATTAAAAAGGTTTAATAATCATGAAAAAAGCTGCCCTAAATGTCAAAGTAAGCAGGGAAAATTATACGCCAAAGACGTTAAAAACAAACAGCGTTTTAAGTGTTTAGAATGCAGCCGTATTTTTATTAGAAAACGTAAAGACGCAAAAATAAACAAAGAAAAACATTGGTTCAAACTTTGGATAAACGAAGGCTACACACTAAGACAAATAAGCAAAATGTCTGGTCATAGCGCATTTAAGTTAAGGCAAATAAATAACTATTGGTTATCCAAAGAACCGCCTGTTCTTTCAAATGTTAATTACAGAAAAATAAAGTATATTTTGTTTGACGGCACATATTTTCATAAAGACGGTTGCTTAATAGTATTTATAGATGTTCAAACAAAGACGTCTTTTTATTATGATTTTATTGGGTAAAGAAGGCTATAATACTTTACTATTTTTAACTATTATGCCCATGCGATATAGAGGTATAAGTACTATTATCATGAATTTTGTGAGCTATATTGAAACTATACGACGTTATCATGTGCTTTGTCAGGATATCATTAAAATTGTATACTCCAGTTTGTTTGTATGTGGAAGTTGTATTAATGTACTAAATAGTTAAAGTAGAAAGGTAGAAGTTCTGGAGGTTAGTATGGCATTTTATTCAGAAAAAGTTATGGATCATTTTGCAAACCCAAGAAATGTAGGGGAAATAAATGATGCTGATGGTGTTGGGGAAATTGGTAACCCTGTATGTGGCGATATGATGACTTTTTACATAAAAGTTAAAGATAACAGAATAAATGACGTAAAATTTAAAACTTTTGGATGTGGTGCGGCAATAGCTGTTTCTTCTATGGTTTCTGAGATGGCTTTAGGTAAAACAGTTGATGAAGTTATGAAAATTACAAATGACGATGTAGCTAAAGCTTTAGGTGGCCTTCCACCAAATAAAATGCATTGTTCTAATCTTGGGGCAGATGCATTGCACAAAGCAATAGAAGACTATAAAAACAAGAAAAAATAAAATTTTAAGAGGTATAAATGTATAATTGTCGCTCTAATTCTAGTAGTTGTTCGTGTCCTCATTGTAAAGAGGAATTAAAAAATGGATGCATGAGTCCAAAATTTTGTAAACTATGTGAAACAAAAAAGCATGTTAGAGTTTGTGCGGTATGTGGTGCTGAATATGCTTTAGAATACGAGAAATGTCCCTCTTGCTCTATAAGCGAGTAAAGAAAAATTCCTAAGTTTATAAATTAGTCAAAACTATTTTTTAGATAAATTTGGTTATAAATATATTTGTGTTTGCTTAAAATTTATCAAAGGGGTTTTTTATGTCTGCAAAAATGATAAAAGATGATGTATATGCTGTTGGTGCTGTGGACTGGAACGAGAGACACTTCCATGGACATACATATGTAACCAAAAGAGGAGTTACATATAATTCTTATTTGATTCTTGATGAAAAGATCACTTTAATTGATACTGTTCGCAAGGGTTTTGAAAAAGAACTTTTAGAAAACATTAAAAGCATAGTAGAGCCATCAAAGATAGACATAATTATTGTCAATCATATTGAGCCAGATCACTCAGGCGCGTTTCCAGAAGTTTTAAAAGAATGTTCAAAAGCTAAAATTTATGGAACTGAAAAAGCAAGACAAGGTCTTTTAAAATATTATGATGTAAGCGGAGATTGGACTGCTGTAAAATCTGGGCAAAATTTGAATATAGGAAAGAGAACTTTAGAATTTATAGATGTTCCAATGATACATTGGCCAGACAGTATGTTTACATATTGTGCGTACGACAAAGTCTTATTTTCAAACGATGGTTTTGGACAACACTATGCAACCAGTAAGCTTTTTGATGATGAGGTTGATTTTGATGTATTGATGGAAGAAGCCCAGAAATATTACGCAAACATACTTTGGCCATTTAATATGCTTGTTGCTTCTAAACTTGTCGCCATAAACAAATTAAATCTTGCTATTGATTTTATTGCTCCAAGCCACGGACTTGTTTGGCGTAAACATATTACTGACATTATGGAAAAATATCTTTACTGGTCTGCTCATAAATGCAAAAAAAGAATAGCAGTTGTTTATGAAACAATGTGGCATTCCACTGAAAAGATGGCAAGAAAAATCGTTGAAGGTATAACTTCAGAAGGTGTTGAAGCTGTCCTTTTTGATGTAACAAAAAATGACAGAACGGATATTGCCTATTATATGCTAGACGCTAAAGGCTGGGCTTTTGGATCTTCAACTCACGACGGAGAAATGCTTCCTGTAATCGCTGGCTTTTTACACTTCTTAAAAGGCTCTAAAGCTAAAGGACGTAAATCTTTTGCTTTTGGTTCTTACGGTTGGAGTGGAGAAGCAGCAAAAGATATAGAAGATATCATCTCTAATGTTACAACTTTTGACCAATCTCTGAAAGTTGTTTTCAACCCAACGCAAGAAGAATTAAATAAATGTTTTGAAGCAGGTAAAACTTTTGCTGCTAAAATAAAAAATGAAGATGAAGATGAAGATGAAGGTGTAGTATAAGAATATAGGAGGCACTATGAAAGGATTGGTTTGTAAAGTCTGTGGCTATGTAGCGCTAGACGAAAATAGATCTGAATGTCCTATATGCCATGCTAAGAATACTTTTGAAGAGCAAGAAGATGCATATAAAACTCCTGACTTTAAAGCAGTTTCAGGAGAAACCGAAAAAAAACATATTCCCACTTTCGCAATTGTTAACGAAGGTAGTTTAACTCCAAGCAATGGTTGTATTGACATCCATGTGAGAATAGGTGAAATTATTCATCCTGCATTGCCAGAACATCACATAACTGAAATAACTTTTTATCTTGATAATAAATTTATCGCAAATGTTTATTTAACGGCAGAAATAAATCCTGCAGCTGTGATTCATCTAAAGAGTGGGACGAAAGGCAAAATACAAGTGATAGAAAACTGCAATGTACATGGTAAATGGTTTAATAAAGTTGAGATAAAGTAGTTATCTAAAGTTTTATGGAGGGTATTAACTATGGCAAAATCAATCAAAGGTACAAAAACAGAGAAACATTTGTTGGAATCTTTTGCTGGAGAATCTCAGGCTAGAATGAGGTATACATACTTTGCTTCAAAAGCTAAAAAAGAAGGTTTTGAACAAATAGCTGCTATTTTTACTGAAACTGCAGACAATGAAAAAGAGCATGCAGAAAGATTTTTTAAATTTTTGGAAGGTGGTCCACTTAAAATTACAGGAACTTTTCCTGCAGGCATTATCAGTGATACCGTTGAAAATTTAAGACTTGCAGCTGCAGGCGAAAATGAGGAGTATTCCAAACTTTATCCTGAAGCAGCAAAAATTGCTGATGAAGAAGGCTTCCCAGAAATCGCAGTATGTTTTAGAAATATAAGTATCGCTGAAAAACATCATGAAGCAAGATATTTAGAACTTCTTGATAATCTTGAAAACGACAGAGTCTTCAAAAAAGATATGCCTATAAGATGGAAATGTCGTAACTGCGGATTTGTTTATGAAAGTAAAGAAGCTTATGAAAAATGCCCTGCATGTTTACATCCAAAAGCGTATATGGAAGAATTAGCAGATAATTTTTAAGCCTATTCAACAACAATTTAAGTGAGTAAAGGAAAATTTAATTTTCCTCTGAAATATTTTTCTTTGCTGTTTTTTTTGACAATTCGTACATAATTATTGAAGCTGCAACTGCTGCATTCAAAGATTCGGCTTTACCTGGCATCGAAATTTGAAATAAGGTATTTGCGAGTGCTGCTGTTTCATTTTTTATACCTTTAGCTTCGTTACCTATTATAAAAGCACTTTTTGGGGGGAATTGTACTTTATTTAAATATTTTTTACTATTTAACGAAGCTGCAAAAACTACAATTTTTTCTTTTTTCATTAAATCAAGAAGGTCTTTGATATCAATATTATCAACTACAGGCAAATGAAATAAAGATCCCATAGTGGCCCTTAGAGTCTTATGAGAATATATATCAGCACTTTCTTTTGAAACAAAGACTGCTTTTACTCCAAAAGCATCAGAAGAACGAATAATAGTACCTAAATTACCAGGATCTTGAATATTTTCTAATACAATAAAAATTCCATGACCATGAATTAGATTTTTAATTTTATAATGTTTTTTTTCAACTATGGCAATTATACCCTGTGGTGATTTTGTAGATGATAAATTTGTAAATAGATGCTTTGAAAGAATTATAGAATCCTTAAAATTTTTAATGTCTTCAAAATCTTTAGAAACTATAATTTGTTTGATATTCCAATCTTTGGAGATTTCATCAACTTGTTTTTTCCCTTCAACTAAAAACACATCATTTTGGAGTCGAAATTTTTTATCTTGTAATTTCAAGATATTTCTAAAGGTTAAATTTTGTAAACTTTCAATTAGCATGCAGAGATTTTACTATATTAAACATAAAATTTAAAACATTATCTACGCTTTTATATATTGTAGCTAAGTGTGAATATTTAGAAAAAGTAACAAAAATATTAAAAAATGTTATACTTTTTATTATACACATAATATAAAAGAATTATACTTTGAACTTGGGGGAAACATGAGTAAGCCAGGGTTAAAAAACACTGTTGAGTGGCAAAATCTAGAGAAAAACTATAATGAAACAAGAAAATACAATTTAAGGGAGTTATTTAAAGAAGGGAACAGATTTAAAGAATTCTCAGTTCGTGATAATAATTTAGGATTAACATTTGACTATTCAAAAAATATAATAACCTCTGAAACTTTTAAATTTCTTATAGATTTTGCTAATGCTGCTAAAGTTAAAGAATATGCTCAAAAGATGTTTTCTGGCGAAAAAATAAACTGGACTGAAAAAAGAGCTGTTCTCCACACAGCTTTAAGAAACAGAAGCAATAAACCTGTATATGTTGACGGTAAAGACATTATGCCAGAAATCAATGCTGTTCTCTCTAAAATACAAAATTTTAGCAATGATTTAAGAAGCGGTAAATGTCTAGGGGCTACAGGTAAAAAAATTACTGATGTTGTAAATGTCGGTATTGGCGGTTCAGACTTAGGCCCTAAAATGGTTTGCGAAGCTTTAAAGTATTACGCAGAAGGGCCTAATGTCCACTTTGTTTCAAATATTGATGGGGCAGATATTTATGAGACTATTAAAAAGTTAAACTCAGAAACAACGCTTTTCATAATTGCTTCGAAAACATTTACCACTCTTGAAACTATGACCAATGCTTCAACTGCAAGACAATGGCTTGTTTCTAAACTTGGTGATAACGCTGTCGCTAATCATTTTGTAGCTCTTTCAACAAACGTAAAGAAAGTTAAAGAATTTGGTATAGATGAAAATAATATGTTTGAATTTTGGGATTTTGTTGGAGGAAGATATTCTTTAAGGTCTGCGATAGGTTTATCAATAGCTTGTTATGTGGGGTTTGATAGATTTATAGAACTTTTAGAAGGCGCGTATTATATAGACCAACATTTCTTAAATACACCTTATGAAAAAAATATTCCTGTTATTATGGCTATTTTAGGATTTTGGTATAATAATTTCTTTGGAGCTTCAACATATGCAGTGTTGCCTTATTGCCAATACTTGCACAGATTCTGTGCGTATTTGCAGCAGGGAGATATGGAAAGTAATGGTAAATTTGTAGATCGTGATGGCAATAGAGTGGACTACGAAACCGGCCCTATAATCTGGGGAGAACCTGGCACTAATGGGCAGCATTCTTTTTATCAGCTTATCCATCAAGGGACAAAACTTATTCCTTCTGACTTCATAGGTTTTGTAAACTCCCTTGAAAAAGTTGGTGATCATCAAGAAAAATTAATGGCAAATTATTTTGCTCAGACAGAAGCTTTAGCTTTTGGTCTTACAAAGGAACAAGTTGTTGAAAATCTTAAAAAATCAGGTCTTTCTCAAGCTGATATAGAAACTTTAGTTCCTTATAAAGTGTTTGAAGGTAATAGACCTACTAACAGTATATTAATAGATAATCTTACTCCAAAAACTCTTGGTGCATTGATAGCATTATACGAGCACAAAATATTTTCGCAAGGAATTATCTGGCGTATAAACAGTTTTGACCAATGGGGTGTAGAGCTTGGGAAAGTATTGGCCAATGTAATTCTTCCAGAGCTTAAAGGTGAAGCTGAAAATAGCCACGATGTTTCAACTAAAAGTCTAATAAAAATTTACAAAGAAAAAAGAAAATAAGTCCTTTGATATAGGATATATACTCAGCTTGCCACTGGGAATTGCAGTTTAGAGAGTAATAAAATATGAAAAAATATATTTTGGATTTTACTATCGTAAAGTTTAAAGTGGTAGTAAAATCTATAATAAAAGAAGATTATAGAATAAATCAAATTATTGAATGGATTTACACCAAAAAGGCTGCAACTTTTGATGAGTTTACAAATATCTCAAAAGAGTTAAGGGAAGAACTTAAAAAAAGATTTACTCTTAGGTCTTTGAAAATAGTAAAAAAAGAACAGTCAATTATAGACGGAACAATTAGATATACATTCCAAACTATTGACAAGAAATATTTTTTTGCTGTTTTCCTTCCTGCAAATGGCAAGAACTCGGTTTGTATTTCTTCTCAAATAGGGTGTCCTGTATCTTGTGCATTCTGCTTATCTGGCAAAGTTAAACTTACTAGGAACTTAACAAAAGGTGAAATTCTTGAACAGATTTTGCAAATAGAAAATGATATTAAAGAAAGAATTTCAGGAGTACTCTTTATGGGTATGGGGGAACCTACCATTAATTTGAATAATATTACACTTGTTTTAACCTCATTGTTATCAAATAAAGAATTTGGTATAGGAAAAAGGCACATAACGCTTTCAAGTGTAGGAAATGTACCTGCAATTAAAAAGCTTGCAGATGATAATTTTGGTATTCGATTGGCGCTTTCTTTACATGCTGTTAATGAAAAGCAAAGGAAGAAACTGATTCCAAATAACTTTGGCTTTAGTATAGAAGATATATTAAATGCAGGAAGATATTATCTTAAAAAAACTAAATCTCGTCTTACAATAGAGTATATTCTTGTTAACGGAATTAACGATTCACCTGCAGATGCCCATAAGCTTGCAAGGCTTATTAGAAATCATGAATTACTAAATCCTAACGTTTGGGTAAACTTGATACCTTTTAACCCAATTGATGGAGTTGATTTGCAAGCTCCCAAAGAAGCGTCTATACAGAAGTTTAAAAATATTTTAAAACTCAACGTAATTATAGTAAACATAAGACAAGCAAAAGGTGCAGACATCAGTGCTGCTTGTGGTCAGTTAGGATATTAAAAATTTCTTAGGAGAGAAAAATGAAAACTGGGCTGGGAAATGCTTTTAAAATTTAACAAGTTTTTAGTTCTATTTATATCCCTGTTAGTTCTTGTCTTTTTTTATAATATTTCCTAAGCAGAAAGAACTGTCGACGTAAATTTTCAAATACCTGCCAATACTTATGTCGCAGCAAATGGAGATCAAAGTAATAATTATTCAATACCTTTTAGTCAAGAATCAAATGATAATATTTTAAATTTGAATGTAGCGCCTTTGGGAATATTCATTTTGAATGGAATTTATATATCAGTGGCGGAGAAGTTGGAGGAGATGGCATAGCTAGCAGTAATAGTCTTTATGTTGTCGATGGTTAGTCTTATCTTAGCCTCATGGAGGTTGAAGAGACTACCTAATCTAAATTGATCGATCAAATTTGCTTAATAATCGGGTCATTTTAGCACAAAATTCGCGTAATTTGAGGCTATGGATAGTATTGTATATTATCCATAATTTGTCATGAACGTGTACATGGGCTTGACAAAGAAAGCAGAAAATAGTAATAGAGACAACGGGAGAAGAGTAAAGAAGGGAGAAGGAATGAAATAAAAAGAAAAGAAGAAGCGAAAAAGCCCTCTTAGCAGAGATTGTTA
>JAITJN010000010.1 GCA_031278895.1 Candidatus Endomicrobiellum guadaloupense | reverse complement strand
CAAGCAATGAGAAGATAAAGTTTGAAGGAGTGAACTCAAATAGAATAAGAGTAGGGGTAAGAGGAGAGTATGAAGGGAAAGTAAATCCGTATATAGGAGTAGGATTAGAGGAAGAGTTAAGTGGAGAAATCAAAGCGAAAGCAGAAGGGAAAGCAATAGAGGAAGTAAAGCTAGAAGGAGCAACAATGATAGGAGAAGCGGGAGTAAAAATGGACATAAGTGAAAGGTTGAAGCTGGAAGTAAAAGGAGAAAGCTTTGTAGGAAAGAGAGAAGGATTGTTGGGAATGGTTAAGGTTAAGTATGCAATATAATCAAAATTAAATGTATCAAATTGTATCAAATAATGAGACACATCTTCCTAAACAGTGATAAAAAAAGAAATAGTGTTTAAGCGGAATGGCTTTAGAAGATATCGCAAAAATTACAGGATTATCACTAGAAGAAGTTCAGAAATATAGAATAGATAATTGATATTGGATGTTTGACAATAAGTGGGTTACATTATTAATGCGTATAATAAACTTTATAGTTTTTCTTCTTAAAAAAGTTTGCCGCATATAAACTCAGGTATAAATATATGTATATGCTAAATATACTGATACACTTTAGCTCTTTATGAAATTAAAGATTCTTTTAATACTTCAAATTGAGGATATGTAGATTTCCTGTCTATATCTAAATCATACGGTTTTTCACTTTCCTTAGCTTGCCAATAACTCCATTGCAAATCTTTACTTCCAAGCTCATAATCCATGCCATCCCAAGAGTCTTCCCTAAATGCATAAAATGCAAAATGCCATTCATATTTATCAAAAATAGAAATTAAATCTCTAAAATATTTTTCTATACCTTTCTGTTTTCTAAAACATCCAAATTCCCCTACTAAAATTTTATTGTTATGAATTTTATATTTTGTTTGAAACTTATGTACTTCTATCATATATTCTTCTAAAGATTGCCTATTCCAACTAACACCTTCTACTACACAATTAGGATAAGAATATTTATTCTTATTGAGTTTGTAATTTGTATATTCGTAAGGTTCGTACATATGAAATGAATAAATTACGTTACTATCACTTAAAGGTTTTAAATATTTAAAAGTATTTGGATCTCCATAGGCTGAACTATCTAAAATGATTGGAGTATTCTTATCAACATCTCTTATAGATTTAACTATTAAATTATAAAACTCAAACAAAATATTTTGGACTTGCTCTTGATTAACTTTATCTATATGTGTATCTTGCGTATTAAAAATTCTTTCAGGGTGAGGTTCATTCAAAATATTATAACCAACTACATTTTTATAATTACGAAGCTCTCTTGCTAAATCTTTCCAAAACAATGCTGCCTGTTTTTTAAGCTCTGCATCTTTGTAAAGTCTTAAATCGTCTACACCTTCATTGTTTTGCGACCAACGAGATCCAGGAAGACTAAGCATTGTTACAATAACAGACATATTTTCTTTATCGCAAAAATCTAAAATATTTTTTAAAAATTTAAGATCATTTTTTTCTAACCCTGAGTAATTATCAGCATTGCCAATAAGGAAGTCTCTCTGTTTTGTTGGAAATTTATCTACAGCTAATCTAATAAATTTTATATTGTATTTTTTTGCTGCCAGAACATCATTTTCTTTAATATGGACATTAAAAATATTTGCTCCTTTTCTACGAGTTTCCCAAAATTTTATTTTGTTATCAACTTGAAAATATCCATACCAGTTAGCATTAATTACTAAACAAAATATTACTAATAAAATTTTATATTTCTTAACAATTATAACTATCTTGTGCATTATTATAATAATATACAAAACATACCTAAAAATAACAATTTTTAAACAATTATGAATGTATCGTTTTTATATCTGCGCAGGATTTTTAAGTTTCTTTTCAAGCATTTAGTAGCCTCCACATAGAGGAGTTTATAGCACACTGTCAAATAAAACATTAATATCTTATTTCCCATTGCAAGAATCTGATTATAGACTATATAAATACTTAAAATGCAGTAGAAAGATTAAAATTCTGCACTAGCAAATATCCTGCATTTATAACTAAAATAATACCAGGAATTATAGTCCATTTTCTACATTTAAGCTTTGTTAGAGAGAAGAGAAAAAGAAAGTATAATAACAATTCGCTTATTGTAGGTTTTTCCAAATTTACTACAGCGTATTTAAAATTTCCTAATATGTTTGTTACTGACAAAATAAAATTAAGAATCAAAGATAAAATAACTGATATTAGTACTGACACATATTTACATATAAAAGTAAATATATAAAAAGAAGCTCCTAAGTATAAAATGACTCCTGCTAGTGGAACTATTATTATATTTGCCAAAAAAGAAATAAGAAACGCTTTACCAAAATAATATATCATTACAGGAATTAAAATTAACTGTACAGCTACTGTAACAGATAACACTCCACAGAAAAAGCGTAAGATAATGTTTTTTATATTTTTAAATATCCTATAAATATCTTTATAAAAACACACTATTCCTATAGTAGCGCCATAAGACATTTGGAATGAAGCAGTAAATAGCTGCTGAGGTTCAAAAATAAGTATTATCAAAGCTGATAAAGCTAAAGAGTTATAAATTAGGGGTTCCCTATTTAAAGCTAACGAGATAAATATACAAGATAGCATTATTGCAGCTCTTAACGCTGGCGGATTAGTTCCAACAATAATCATATAGAAGAATATTATTGGAATGCTCACAATAGAAGCTTTATTTAAAGACAATCCTGTAAGTTTTAGAATAAATAGAACTATAATACTTATAAAGCCTACATGCAAACCGCTGACTACCAATATATGCATAACACCAGAATTGATAAAATCATTTTTGACGCCTTGTGTTAGAGAATTTTTATCGCCAATTATCAAAGATTTTAAAATATCTGCATACGGTTTTTTAAAATAAGCGTCAAACTTATTAGATATATCTCTGGAAGTTTTTATGGCAATTTTCTTAAGTAAATTTGGCTTTGATTCAATATATTCAAAAGAATAGAGATCACAAAGAACATAAATATTATCTCTTGCAAGATATTTTTGATAATCAAAATCTAATGACGATTTTGGTCTTTTTAATTTTCCTTCTATGTTTATTATATCGCCATAATATATTGAATAGCCTTTTGGAGAATTTACAATAATCTTCTCACAAATAGAATTCCCGTTGACATTATAAGTTTCTAACAAAAATTTATTTCGGTTCCTTGATATCTTAGGAGATGATAAGACTTTCCCTTCTATTGAGACTACATTATTATTTCCTGCAAGTTTGTAAAGTTTACTTTGATTTTCATATGAAAAATATCCAAATAAATCTGCCAAGACTATTAATAAAGAATAGATTATAAAAGTTGTTATTACAGGTCTTTTTCGCAGTAATTTAAGTATCGGGGCCATAGTGGCCTTCATTATACTAAAATTGATATAATTTCTTTGAGATGAAAAACAAAACAGTTTCTTCGATCGGCGAGTTTGGACTTATAGAAATAATAAAACGCACATTTTCAAAGCTTGACAATAACAAAAATATTGTTGCTGGAATTGGCGATGACTGTTTTTGTTTTAAATCAGGTATGGATACCATATGCATTACAAAAGATATGCTCGTAGAAGATGTTCATTTTAAAAGAGATTGGATAAGTTCTAAAGAGCTTGGACAAAAAGCAATTGAAGTAAACGTAAGCGATATTGCCGCTATGGGGAATGTAAAACCAGAATATGCTTTTATAGGGCTTGGCATTCCAAGCGATACATCTAAAAAGTTTGTTACAGGTTTAGCTAATGGATTTAAAACAGTTTGCGATAAATATAACATGGCAGTTGCTGGCGGTGATACAGTAAAATCTAACAAAATAACAATATCAGTTAGTGTCGTAGGAATAACAAAAGATAATATAGTAAAAAGAGACGGCGCAAAACCCGGAGACTTGATAGGAATTACCAATACTTTTGGAGACTCAGGCGCTGGGATTAGTCTACTTTATGGATATGGAGAAAAACATAAATATTCAAAAGCAGAACGTTCGTTAATTAATAGACAAAATAATCCTAAAGCTAAACTTAATGAATCTCAAAAGATTGCAAAATATTTAACATCTTTAACAGATGCTTCTGACGGACTTTATGTATCAATTGGACTTCTTACAAAAGATTCTGGGCTTGGAGCTGATATTTATATTGATAAAATTCCATTGTCTTCAACTATTAAAAAAGTTTTCAATAAAAAAAATAAATGTTTAGACTTCGCTCTTTTTGGCGGAGAAGATTATGAGCTTGTATTTACTATGCCAAAATCTAAAGCAAAAACTGTACAAAAAATTGTTCCTGAAGTTACATATATTGGCGAAATAAATCATTCAAAAAAGGTAAGATATTTTAAAAATGGTAAAGAAGAAAAAATCAAATACTTGGGATTTAAACATTTCTAAAAAAAATGCCCTCATAACTAAAACCCCAAACGAAACAAGAAATCTTGGCATGTCTTTTGCCTCATTTCTAAAAAGTGGAGATATTATATTTCTAAAAGGAAACTTAGGCAGCGGCAAAACAATATTTACACAAGGTATTGTGAAAGCATTTGGAAACAAAGGTTTTGCAAGAAGCTCTAGCTTTATGCTTGTAAACGAATACAAAGCTCCAGATAATTTAAAACTTTTCCATCTAGATTTATATAGACTTGAGCCGTCTAGCGTATGGGGTATAGGCATAGAAGAGTATATTTACAGCAATAATATCTCCATTATTGAATGGGCAGACAAACTTGTCGGTTCTGAAAAAAATAACCATTGGAATGTAGAAATTGAAAACTTGGGAACAAAAAGAAAAATCACAATAATACCCACAGGGAAATAATAGGATTACAAATGAAAATTTTAGCAGTAGAAAGTTCAGGAAAAACATTTAGCGTAGCATTAAATGAAAATTTAATAACAATAGCATCGTACTATTATGAATACGAACATATTCATTCAGAAATAATTATTCCATCTATAGAAATGATACTAAAAGATACAAATACTTCTCTTGAAAGTATAGATAAATTTGCAATATCAGCAGGGCCTGGAAGCTTTACCGGGATTAGAGTTGGTATGACAGCAATGAAAACATTCGCGCAAGTATTGAGAAAGCCTATAATATCTGTAGATTCTCTAACTATTTTGGAGAAATCTATTATTGAACAAAAAAGTATAAAAGTAGTTGCAGCAATAGATGCGCTGAGAAATGAAGTTTATGTTAAACAAAAAAATAAAATTATTATTAAACATGTAGATTTATTTATAAAAGATCTAAAAAGATATAAAAACAAAATTCTTATTGTAGGGAATGTAGCAGAAATATATAGAGAAAAATTTTCAAAAAGTTTAGGGAAATATAGTGTTTCATTATCACATATAATGAACATGCCCAAAGCTGAAGTTTTAGCTTCTATTGCTTGCAATCTAGCAAATTTAAACTATAGAGACATAAAACCTCTATACATACGACATTCTTGGGCAGAGGAAACAAATAAAAAACAGAAACCTTAAAATAATAAGAACTTCTGTTTTTTTTGTTATACCTATATTACTTTTTCCTTTTTAATATTTTCTTCTTAGATGTTTTTACAGAAACCTTCTTTGAGTTTGCCTTCTTTCCTTTTTTAGCAACCTTTTTAGTAGGCTTTGTTTTTACTTTTTTTATACTCTTCTTTACAGTCTTTTTAATAACTTTCCTAGATTTCTTGACAATGCTGGTTTTAGATTTAACAGGTTTTTTTTCTACAACATCTTTTGATTTTTCTTTATCATTCAAGTTTACAATTTTGGCTTCGCGCCATAAACTTTCAAGATTGTAAGTTTTTCTTACCTGCGGAGACATAACGTTGACAACCAATCCTCCGTAGTCTATAACTCTCCATGTTGATGAAGATATTCCTTCTCTTCTAACAGGAATAACTGCATCTTCAGCTTTAAAAGTTTTTTCAATATCTCCAGAAATTGCATTTATCTGCGGCACAGACTCTGCAGTTGTTACTACAAAATAATTTGCTATTGTAGTTAAATCGTGAACATCCAATAAAACTGTATCAATAGCTTTTTTATCATCAGCTATTTTAGCGGCTTTTACTGCCAATTTTAAAAAATCAATGTTTCCCATTAGTATCCCCTTTTTTGTCAAGACTATCATAGATCTTGCAATCTTTACCGATAAACACATTTATATCAGTATAAACGCTTGAATTATAAGAGACTATCACCTTACCAGTACCCAAAATTTTAGATATTTTTAATGACTGTGTAAAATTCCCTTTATAATCTTTTATCAAAGTTTTATCATATACAATAGGGAAGCTACTCCAGTCTAAGACATCAAACTTATTATCTCTTAAAAGCCATGCTACTTTTTGACCCATACGAGACTGTCTTGAAGCATTTTTTACATCAATTATAATGCTTTTTTCATTTATATAAGTACTCCTATAATATATTTTATCCAAAAAACTTTCAATATCTTGTTTATTAGGCTCTATTCTTGTTCTTCTATACTTTACAGGCATTTCGCAAAACATAATTTCTGGAGCCTGTTTTTTTACTTTAAACATCAATGTAGCTAAAGATGTTTTCGGGATATCTGTATTTAAATATTCATAATTTTTTAGAATTTCAAGAAATTTATATGGAGCTAAATATAAAATACGTTCTATTATTTCTAAACAATTCAAGAGTTCTAAGTCTTTGCTTATAAACTCGTTTGCAGATAATAAAGCTCTAATATTTTTATCACTGCCAAACAAATCGTTAAATGTTTTAAAGCTCGTATTTATATAAAAATCTGATACAGAAGCATTGCCAATAACTTCATCTAAATCAGAATAAAATTTGTCTATAGCAGTGCCTAAATCTTTTTTTCGGTTTTCATAAAATAATGTTTTTAAACTTTTTGCTCTTTCTCTTTTTTTAAAAACAATAGTATCAGTATTTACACATAAAACTTTTAATAAATTGTCTTTATAATCATAAACTATCTGATATGAATCAAGACGGTCACCAAAAACACTTTCTATATCATACAATAAGACAGAAAAAGAAACTGATTTCTTATCTTTACTTGTACTATATACTTTGTCATTCTTATATATATACACATATGCTGCAATAAATACTATCAATAATAAGAAAGTTATTATTCCTATTCTTTTAGCTATCTTTCTTAAAGTTTGAAACATACCAATTCCAAGTATCAATAGTTTGAGGACAAAGCCAACCAGCATCGCGTATGACATAAGATATTTTTTCAGCAAGAACCTCAAAAAAAGCTTTATTTAAATCTTCTTTTGCCAATTCCCTTAAAGTTCCTGCATATTTCCATTTTCTGTCGTGCGAAATAGAATCTGCTACAAAAATCAACCTCTCCAAGATACTCATATTTTCTCTGCCAAGAGTGTGATTTTTTATGGCTTTTAGAACAGTCTCATTTTTTATTTTGAAATATTCTCTAGCTATTATTTCACCCGCGAATGAATGTAACAGATGAGGAGACTTAATAGATACTTCTTTAAAATATTTAAATTTCTTTTTACGATTTTTTAAAAATTTTATCAATTCTTTGTCAGTCATAGATTTAGCACAATCATGCAAAAGACCTGCAAGCCATGCGTTTAGAGCATTAACATCGTTTCTTTCTGCAAGAGAAACAGCAAGGTTTGCAACATTGTAAGAGTGTTCTAAACGTTTTGGATTCAAATGTGAATATAAATATTCAAAGATATCTTCATCAATGTCTGTATTCATCTGTATAATCTCCGCTCAACAATATAACTATAAACCTTTTTATCTAGAAACAAGTCAACATCATTTGAATCTTCTTTTATCATTTGCCTTATTCTAGTTGAAGAAATATCTTCAGCTTCATTTTGAACAAATATGCATCTATCAATATATTTAGTATCTTTTTTTATTTCAATACCTGGTCTTTTGACAACCATAAATTTATAACGACTTGCTAAATAGTCTATATTTTTCCATGTAGGAAGGTCTAAAAGAGAGTCAGAACCTATAATCATATATATTTCGTAGCTGGGATATAAACTTTGGAAATAATCGAGTGTCTGATAAGAATACATCACTTCTTTCTTTAAAGCTTCGTACAGGCTTATTTCGGTTTGCGGCAAATCTTCAGTAGCAAGCTTTAACATTGCAACCCTATCGTCAATATTTGCATACTGCTTGCTTTTGTGAGGAGGAGCATACGCTATTACAAAAAGAACTTTCTCAAAGTCGCAGAAGTCTAAAGCAAATTTTACAAGCTGAATATGTGATTTATGTATAGGATCAAAAGATCCACCAAAAACAGCTACTTTACTCATTTATGCTTCCAACATATTTTGCTTCTATCCAACCAGACACATTTTCACCTTTTGAATATACAGATATATTTATCCAGTCTTCGTGTTCTGCATTTATATTAACAATTTTTCCTTCAGCAATTTTGAAAATTTCAGGATTATTTTCGCCAGGACCACTTCTTAAAAGAGACGGCGATAATACAACACTCTTTCTAACTGAAAACTCATCGCAGCCTTTTAAAACAAAAATAGGTAGACATATAATCAAAATAAAGACAAATAAAATAACAATCTTTTTAACAGATGAATTTCTCTTTAAAAGAAACAAAGAGAAAAACAACAAAAATAAAATTATAAAAACTGATGTAACTACTGTTATTTCATTTAAAGAAAAATGATTAACAAGAATCTCATGAATGTTTTGTTCTTTTTTGTGACCAGCTTGCATATATAAAAACAGCGCGTTTTCTTTTATTTCTTTGTCTCTAGGCAAAAGCCTTAAAGCTTTCTCTATATTTAAGATTGCTTTTCCGATATCTCCAGCTCTGTAATATGCATTTGATAGATTGTAATAAACATAAGGATCTTTTACTTTTTCTATTTGTATAAGACTCTCGTAAATTTCAATAGTTTTTTGAAAATCACCTTTTTTGAAGCTTTCCTCAGCATTGTCTATCTGAGTCTTATAAATATTATCTGCAAAACAAATGCTAAAACTTAAACAAATGCTGGCAATCAACATAATTTTTTTCATATTTATATTCCTAAGTTATATATAAGACGCGACAGATCTTTATCATTTTCAGTTTAAAATATCAACAAAAAGGCGTCAACAAAGACATATGCCGACGCCCTTTGAGTATTGATCCTTAAACAATCTTTATAAACCTTCCATACTTGAAAGTTCCATCTGCTTTAAAAAATCTTTATTGGATTTTGAATTTAGAAGCCTTTTTCTTAACTCTTCCATAGCTTCTATAGAGTTCATGGAATTCATCCACTTTCTAAGTATCCACATCTTATTTTTCTCATCTTCATTTAATAAAAGTTCTTCTTTTCTTGTTCCAGAACGCAAAAGATCTATTGCAGGAAATACCCTTCTATCTGCAAGTTTTCTATCAAGATAAATTTCGCAGTTACCCGTACCTTTGAATTCTTCAAATATAACATCGTCCATTCTGCTGCCTGTTTCAACAAGAGCTGTACCTATTATAGTTAAGCTACCGCCTTCTTCAATATTTCTCGCAGCACCAAAAAATCTTTTAGGCCTCTGTAAAGCGTTTGAATCAAGTCCACCTGAGAGAACTCTTCCGCTTGAAGGTATGGCTGTGTTGTAAGCTCTGGCAAGTCTTGTAATAGAATCTAAAAGAACAACAACATTTTTACCATTTTCAACCATTCTTTTGGCTTTTTCTATAACCATTTCAGCAACTTGTATATGCCTGTCTGACGGTTCATCAAAAGTTGAAGAAATAACTTCACCCTTTACAGAACGCTGCATGTCTGTAACTTCTTCAGGCCTTTCATCTATTAGCAACACCATAAGAGTTATGTCAGAATTATTTTCAGTAATTGCATTGGCTATTTTCTGCAAAAGTACAGTTTTGCCGCTTCTTGGTGCAGCATTTACCAATACTCTTTGACCTTTTCCTATAGGTACAAGCATATCAATAACTCTTGTAGACACTTCTTCCTTTTTTGTCTCAAGAACAATTTTTTCATCAGGATATAGAGGTGTCAAATTGTCAAACAAAGCTCTATCTCTTATACCTTCAAGATTCTCTTGCCCATTGATTGATTTGACTTGAAGTAAAGCGAAATATCTTTCTGACTGGACTTGTGGAGGACGTACATAACCAGCTACAGTGTCACCTTTTCTTAAAGCAAACTTTTTTATTTGAGAAGGGGAAATATAAATATCGTCTGGACCCGGCAAATAATTATAATCTGGAGATCTTAAAAATCCAAAACCATCAGGTAAAATTTCTAAAACACCTTCATCATAAACCAACTTATTTTCTTTTGACTGAGCTTCAAAAATTTTAGCTATTAGTTCTTGTTTTCTAAGCCCCGCGACACTATCAAGCTTAAATTTTTTTGCCATTTCTATCAGTTCTGTCATTGTCAGCTTAGATAAAACTGACATGTTCATAGATTTATCTTTTTCCATTAACTCCCTCCTCGGAGTCCAAAACAATACACAACATTATTTAAATGAGAATTACGAAAAGTAGCATAATTGAATTTCATTAGCTGCCATTGATTTGATTTATTAACTCTGTTTTTGACTTGTCTTGAAAGATATTTTAATAATAACGTAAAAGAATTTTATCTTATTAAAAATTATATGTCAACAATTTGTAAATATTTTCTATATGTTTTTTTAAATCATCTTTAGACACTGAATTATCAACTAAAAAATCCGCACGTTTAACTTTATCTTCTAAAGACATTTGAGATTCTATTCTTTTTTTTATCTCGTCATCACTTAATTCATCGCGCAATTTTAAACGTTGCACTTGAATATTGTAAGGCAATGTAACAACAACTACTTTGTCGCAAAGTCTGTCTAAACCTGTTTCAAAAAGAAGAGGAGCATTAATAACTATAACTTTATATTCAGAAATCTTATTTGAAATAAGCTCTTCTATTTGAGAAATTATACGTCCATGAAGAATTTTTTCAAGTTTTAGCTTTGCATTAAAATCAGAGAATATTATGTCAGCAAGTTTTTTCCTGTCTAAACTTCCTTCTGCAGACAAAATAGCATTTCCAAATACTTCTATAATTTCTTGCAATGCCGGCTTATCTTTACAAGTAAGATCTTTTGCGACAACATCTGCATCTATACAAAATGCGCCAAGACTTCCAAAATATTTGGCAGTCTCGCTTTTGCCAGATGCTATACTACCAGTCACCCCTAGGATCATATTTTTTTCATTTCTCCCCAATTGTGCCCAACTTTAACGTCAACAAGCAAAGGAACATCTAACTTAACTGCCGTTTCCATCTTATCTTTTAAAATCGGAATTATACTTTCTTTCTCGCCAAGAGGAACTTCAAGAAGAAGATCATCATGAACCTGCAAAAGCATTAAAGATTTGTAACCTTTAGTTTTAAGCTCTATATATATATTTATCATTGCAATTTTTATAATATCTGCGGAACTACCTTGAACTGGAGTGTTGAATGTCATTCTTTCACCTGCATTTCTTACCTGAACATTAGACGAATGAAGTTCTGGAATATATCTTATTCTTCCAGTAATAGTGGTAACATAGCCATCATTTAAAGCTTGCGCTACTATTAATTTCATCCAAGTTTTTACGCCATTATATTTTTCAAGATATCCATCAATATATTCTTTGGCTTTAACAACAGAAATATTTAACTGTTTTGAAAGACCAAAAGGGGATATGCCATAAACTATGCCAAAATTTATAGATTTCGCGGCACTTCTCAAATTTTCAGGTAAAATTTCATCTTTTTTTATATTGAATATTTCTCTTGCAGTAGCATCATGAATATCTTCTCCCTTTTTAAATGCTTCCATGAGTTTTTTATCTCTTGAAATATGGGCAAGAACTCTTAAATCTATTTGGGAATAATCAGCTGATATAAAAATTTTATCGGATTGCGATATAAATGCCTTTCTAAATTCTCTGCCATAAGTAGATTTTATTGGAATATTTTGCAGATTGGGATCTGTTGAAGAGAGTCTTCCTGTTACTGTTATAGCCTGGTTGAAAACTGTGTGTATTCTATCTCCATAATAAGCACAATAATTGTTTATAGGATCTATATATGTGCTTTTTAATTTCTGAAGCTCTCTATATTTTAAAACTTCGGAAGGGAGTCCGTAAGATAAAAGTTCTGTCAAAACACTTTCATCCGTTGAATATCCTGTTTTTGTTTTTTTTATTATAGGGAGATTCAACTCTTCAAACATTACACAAGCAAGCTGTTTAGGTGAATTGATGTTAAACTCTTTATCAGCTATTTTATATATGTTATTTTCAACATGTTTTAATTCAGAAACAATTTTGTCATTAAAATTCTTCAAAAAAGAAGTATCAACTTTGATACCAGTTATCTCCATTTCTGAGAGAACTTCAACAAGAGGCATCTCTATATTAAAGAAAAGCGTAGTAAGATTTTTTTCTTTTAGTTGATTTCCAAATAGTTTGTAAAGAGCAAGTTCAGCTGCAGAAAATGAGCTTGCATATTTTGCAGCATAGTCTATAGGAATATCTGCAAAAGAAGCTTCTTTTATACTTTTGCCACTATATTCGCTATTAAATTCAAAATCCAAATATTGCTTTGATAAATCTTCAATTTCATTTGATTTTGCCGGATCCAAACAATAAGAAGCAAGCATAGTATCAAAATAAATATTATCCATACTAACATGGAGCATCTTATATATGTTTATTTCTTGCTTTAAATCGTGGCCTATCTTTTTTATTTTGCCAGAAGTGAAAACAGATGCAAATAATTTTATAAACTCCTCTAAAGATATTTGGATAACAGTTAAATCATTATGCCCTATTGGAAAATAAAAAGATTCTTTATTTACAGATATAGACACGCCAACAATTTTTGCCTTTAAAGAATCAACCTCTGAACCTATTGTTTTTATAGAAAATTCGCCAGCATGTTTTATAATATCTGTAATTTCTAAAGCTCTTGCTGTAGAATTTACTATTTCAAATTTTAAACTGTCTTTTACAAAACTTTCTTTGTTCTCAACATTTTTGTCTGCTTTATATTCAACTTTCTTAGAATATTTGTCAGCTAAGGTCTTAAATTCATACTTTTCAAAAAAAGAAACAGCTTTATTTATATCTAAATCTTTACTCTTAAACCTTTCCAACTTGTAGTTAAAAGGAACGTTATTATCTAGTCCAATCAGTTTTTTGCTAAGATTGACATCATCTTTTCCACTATTTAGCAATTTCCCAATATTGCCTTTTATTGAATCTGCATTCTTTAATATATTTTCAAGAGATCCATATTCTTTTAAAAGTTTTACTGCTGTCTTTTCGCCTATTCCTTTTACACCTGTTACATTATCAGATGTGTCGCCAATTAAGGCAAAAATATCAAGAAGTTGATTTGGTTTAACGCCATATTTTTCTTCAACTTTTGCAGAATCATACATTATGTCTTTAGCATCGTTCCAAACTAAAATACTCTCATCTTCAACAAGCTGTAATATGTCTTTGTCACCAGTTACAATTATGGTTTGAACCGAGTTTTGTCTATTGTGTTTTGCTATGGTTGCCATTAAATCATCAGCTTCATATCCTTGCACTTCTATTTTAGAAATATTTAATGCATCAACAGCTTCTCTTGCCAGAGGCATCTGGCTTATAAGAGCTTCGTCTAAAGGTTTTCTATTAGCTTTGTATTCTTTAAATATTTCATGCCTAAAATTTTTTGAAGGATAGTCAAAACAAACTACAATATAATTAGGTGTGAAACTATTTTTGATTTTCAGCAATAGTCTTATAAAACCGTAAACAGCATTTACTTGTTGATTTTTTGATGTAGAAAGTGGAGGCAAAGCATGATAAGCTCTATGGATATATGCATTGCCGTCTATAATAAAAAATTTCTTCATAGATTATCTATGTAACGCCCAGCACTGACAGCTGCCTGAGCACCATCTGAAGTTGCAGTGACAACTTGTCTAAGGTATTTTTGCCTTATGTCGCCACAGGCAAAAATACCATCAACAGAAGTACGCATATTTTCATCAGTTATAATATAACCTTGTTCGTCAAGATTTACACCTGTAGGAAACAAGGTGTTTGGAACAAGTCCAATAAATACAAAAGCTCCGTCAACTTTTAAACTTTTATCTTTATTCGTTCTCAAATCTGTAACAATCACTTCTTCTATATGTTCTTTCCCAACAATCTCTTTTGGAACAGTATTGTGCATAACGGATATATTAGGATACAATAACATTCTTTCCTGTAAAATCTTTGTGGCTCTCAACTCGTTCCTTCTGTGTAAGATAGTAACTTCCTTTGCAAACTTAGCTAAATATATAGCTTCCTGTATTGCTGAATCTCCACCGCCAATAACCAATACTTTTTTCCCTTTATAAAACGGTGCGTCGCAAGTTGCGCAAGAAGATACACCTTTACCTTTAAATTTTGCTTCACCTGGTATATCCATTTCCTTAACACGAGTTCCTGCGGCAATGATAACAGCTTTTGCTTTATAAGTAGAATTTGTTGTTACAACTTCTTTTACTTTTCCACTTTTTATTTCTGTAACTTCGTCGTAAACTATTTCCGTACCAAAATTTATTGCTTGATATTCAAGTTTAACAGCTAAGTCAACACCATTAATTCCATCATTAAATCCTGGATAATTTTCAAGCAAGTCCGTTACAGTCATTTGTCCGCCACATCCATTTTTTTCTATAAGCAATGTTTTAAGTCTTGCTCTTGAAGAATAAATTGCCGCAGACAGACCAGATGGTCCACCACCAACTATTACAACATCATATATCATAAGATTTTCCTTTTTATTCTTTAAAGAGCAGAATCTATAAGTTTTTCTATATCGCCTTTTGGTCTAAATCCAACTACTCTTTGGAAAACTTCTCCATTTTTAAACAATATTAAACATGGGATTGATACGATTTGGAATTTTGTAGACAACTCCATATTTTCATCAGTATTTACTTTACATACTTTAGCTTTTCCATTATATTCAGACGCAATTTCTTCAATAACAGGAGAAAGCATTTTGCAAGGTCCACACCATGGGGCCCAAAAATCAACAAGTACAGGTCTGTCTGATGACAACACTTCTTGCTCAAAATTAGAGCCATTAATTTCAATTGCCATACCACTCTCCCATGATAAAAATCAAGATTAGATTTAAGAATCTACTCTGATTTTTTATTTTGTTTTCGATTCTTTTTTATTCCAATACCATATTCTTGAAATCCGCAAATATCCACTTTCTTCCTAATCTCATCTTTATTATCAACATTTTCCTCTTCTTTCAATCCATCTTTCATTACTCAAACTTACACCCTATTTCTTTATTTTCTCCAAACGCTATTGCCAACAAACTTACTTCTCTTTCTCCGTACTTCTCATAATACTTCTTTCCCTTTATCTGTGCCATTGCTTCTTTTAGCAACTTCTCTATCTTCCTTCCT
>JAITJN010000060.1 GCA_031278895.1 Candidatus Endomicrobiellum guadaloupense | reverse complement strand
TGCCTTTAATTCCACTATTTCCTTATTAAGGATTTCTATCTGTGATTCCAATTCTTCTATTCTTTTTAAATTTGACTGCTCGTTTTGTTTTAATGTGCTAATCTCATTTCTAAGATTTTTTAATAATCCTTCCAATTTTAATATATATCCTGCTTGATTAGGATCAGGTACCTGTATTTGAGGAGCTACAACAACTTCTTGAAATGCTATGTCTGCACCTCCACGTTTTATTATAGCAATCCTCTCTTCTGCTAGAAGAGTCAATCTTGCATTATCCTTGCATAGATCATTCCTCAAAGCTGCCGCATTTTTTTTACCTATACAAGCACCTGTTTTCTTAGCACCGACACCTCTTCTAGGACTTGAAGGGCCTATACCATTGCCCAGGAACGCGGCATCTTCAAGAAGCGCAAGCGCACACGCTAAATCTCTTTCTTGCTCAGAAACATTTTGTATATACCTTTTATAGTCATTGACTTTTACTGTCCCATCAGTCATACGAGTAAATTCAATTTTAGCTGCGGTTAAATAAAACGCCCTAGAAGAAGGTAAAATTAAATCTTCAGCAAAACCAACTTTACTAAAACAAGTTAGTGTTAACGCTAGTAACAATATAGTAGCACCAATCCTACTTTTAATAAACAACTTTTCTAACATAATCTCTCCTCTTATCTTGTACTAGTCTATAGCTACCATAAAAATTGAATATACTATTGACTTGTTATATTTTTTGACTGTTATATTTTAACAGACAAAAAACCATTATCAAGGATTTTTGTAAATTCTTCGTGAATTAATGGATTTTAATTGATAGAAAGGACTGATTTACGATTTTGGTCTTGGAATGACAGTAAGTATTATTTCTCTATTGTATAATTGTTTAAAAGCTGAGTTCCCCTAAATTTATCGGTTTGAAAAAAAGGTCCCGCCACTTAGGAAGACTATTTCTTTCATGCATTTGTCGTGGGTTTTTAGTAATATTATATGGATATGTATATTTTATTGTGTTATAATAATCGTGCAGTTTTTGTATGATAATAAATAATCTTTTAGGGAGATAGAAATGAGTTTAAAAGAAAAAGTTGAAAAGGCACTAGAAACTGTAAGACCTCACTTACAGGCTGACGGTGGAAATGTTGAATTAATAGATATTAGTGAAGATGGGATTGTAAAAGTAAAACTTACAGGTGCATGTGGATGTTGTCCAATGTCTACCATGACTTTGCAGTATGGCGTAACAAACGCAATAAAAGAAGCAGTTCCTGAGGTAAAAGAAGTTCAATCGGTATGAATATTTTCTTGTAGCGATTTATCTGCAGATTAACTTCTCTTGTGTTATTGGAAATTAGATGAGCATATGAAATTGAAATAAATATGTTGCTAAGAAATTAAAACTTTATATTTTAATTTGCACTGGTTTAATTTGTATAAGAAACAATCTAATAGAGATTGATTTAGATGAGAGAACTCCTTTCTCCAAGACATTGAGGATGGCTTTCATGAAGATGACTTTTGTTTATTTGTTGGTTTGTTGTGCTTCTGTTTTGAGTTCTTGTGCTACTGCTTACAAAATGAACAAGTTAGAGTTAGGTATGACAAAACAAGAAGTTATTAAGAAAATAGGGGAACCTGACTCCACTTCAGCTCAAGAGCATTGTGTCTATTTAATGTACAATCTTTATGAGACTGATGCTGATAGCTTCGATGGGCGCTATACTAGATATTTTGTTAGACTGATAGGTGATAAAGTAGAATCCTTTGGACAAGTTGGCGATTTTGATAGCACAAAGGATTCTGGACATGATATCAGAACGACTATAAAATATGAATAAACTGATTTAATCTTATGAAAAGATTAGGTATAATCCTAATAATTCTCTCTGCAATATTTAGGAGATTAAAGTGAAAGTAAAAGTTCCTGCAACTACTGCAAATTTAGGGCCGGGGTTTGATGTTTTTGGAGCAGCTTTGTCTTTGTACAATGAATTTGAAGCTGAGTATGTCCCTGATGCGAAAAAAACATATTTTATGTTGAAAGGTGTTGGAAAAAAATCTCTACCTAGAGGTGAGAAAAATCTTTTTTGGCAATCAATGCAGCAAACTTTTAAAGTTTTAAGTGAAGATAAATATAATTTAAAAAACTTAAATATTACTGTTAATACTGGTATTCCATTAAGCGGTGGACTTGGTTCTTCTGCTTCTGCTATAGTTGGTGGAATTGTCCTTGCCAATGCTTTGTGCACAAATAAACTTGATAAGTCGCAAGTTGCAGATTTAGCTGTAAAAATAGAAGGTCATCCTGATAATGTTATTCCTGCAGTTTATGGAGGAGTATGTATCTGCAGTAAAGATGGCGATCACGGTGCTGTGATACAACTTCCAATTCCTAAACTAAAGGTTGTTCTTTGCGTTCCTTCTTTTGAACTTAGAACAAAACGTTCAAGGCAAATCTTACCGAAATATGTAGATTTGCAAGATCTTGTATTTAACACTTCAAGAGTAGCACTTCTTACTGCAGCTTTTTGTTGCTCAGATTTTGTGTTGCTTAAAACTGGAATGCAAGATAAAGTTCATCAGCCGTATAGAGGCAAAATGATACCAGCAATGGACGAAGTTTTTGAAGCAGCTTTGTCTGCTGGAGCATATGGTGCTTGTCTTTCAGGTTCAGGTCCGACACTTGCAGCTTTTTGCAGTGCTAAAGATGCTATAACTGTTCAAAAAAGTATGATAAAGAGATGGAAAAAAGATAGCGTTCGTGCGAAAACGTATATACTAGACTTTGATGCGAAAGGCGCTATAACATTATAATTAATCTTTTCTATTGATAAATGTTTGGAGGGATTTAAGATGGCGCTTGTTGTAATGAAATTCGGCGGTTCGTCAGTTGCTGATGCCGATAAAATGAAGCTTGTTGCAAGCAGAATAATTGCTAAAAAAAATACAGGGAATAAAGTTGTAGTGGTAGTTTCAGCCCCTGGTGATACTACTGACGACTTGCTTGAAATGGCAGACAAGATTACTTCTAATCCTCCTGCAAGAGAAATGGATGTTCTTCTTTCAACAGGAGAAATGATGTCTATCTCACTTCTTGCAATGGCAATTGATGGTATTGGCGAAAAAGCAGTTTCTCTTACTGGTCCTCAAGCAGGAATTGTAGCGGATATAAATTATACAAAGGCTAGAGTTAAAAAAATTAATCCTAAAAAAATAAATTCTCTTTTATCAAGAAACAATATTGTAATAGTTGCAGGCTTTCAGGCTTTAAATCCAAATGGTGATATAACCACTTTGGGAAGAGGAGGCTCTGATTTAACCGCAGTTGTTTTAGCTGCAGGCCTTGAAGCAGACTGTTGCGAGATATATTCAGATGTTGAGGGTGTTTATACTACAGACCCAAGAGTAGTAAAAAATGCAAAAAAACTCGAATATCTTTCTTATGATGAAATGCTTGAGATGGCTGGGTCTGGAGCGCAGATTTTGCAGTCAAGAAGTATCGAGGTTGCAAAAAAGTTTGGTGTAGAAATACACGCAAGAAGTACTTTTAGCGAAAATCAGGGAACAATAATAACAAGCGAAGAAAAAATCAGGAGGAAAAAGATGGAGGAGCTGCTTGTTTCAGGTATAACTTTTGATAAGAATCTGGTGAAATTTACAATAATAGATTTGCCAGATATTCCTGGCGTAGCTGCAAAAATTTTTAGCAGCCTTGCTAAGATTGGCGTTAACGTAGATATGATTATTCAATCTGCAGCAGTAGATAAAAAAAATGATATATCATTTACAGTAAGCAGAAAAGAGACAAAGAAGACACAGCTTGAGCTTGATAAAATAGCTTCAGAATTTAAAGCTTCTCAAGTGGTTTGTGATGAGCATGTAGCAAAAATTTCTGTAGTTGGAATAGGCATGAGAAGCAATGCAGGTATTGCCGGAAAAATGTTTGAAATTCTTCATAAAAAAGGCATAAATATTGAAATGATCTCAACAAGCGAAATAAAAATTTCGTGTATTGTAGATGAGATGGATATGGTTAAAGCTGTTGAAGATCTCCACAAAGGTTTTGGTCTTTCCAAAAAGAAGTAGGAGGCAATATGAAAAAGTCTTCAGGTTTTACTCTTGTGGAACTCATAATAGTTTTGACTATGATAGGCGTCTTGTGCATAATAGCAGCGCCGGTATATAAAAGTCGTGCAGTTAAAAACAAAGCTTTAAAGATTGATGCTTATGAGGAAAATCAAGCATTGGAAATTTCTTTGGAAGAAGCTTCAGAAGACAATATTCAAGAGCAAGTATAACAAGAGGCAAGCTTAAGATAGGACTAAGTTGTTTATCGTTTGTATGGTAAGAACCTTCCATAAGCTGTAAAGCCGGTTCTAAAGCAAACCTTTCATGGGGTTATTTAACCAATCTTTATCGTATTCAAAAGACGCGCTTTCCCTGCCTTTGCTGTTATGAAACCATAACTTGCCGACAAGAACATCTTTTCCTGTGATATGTAAACAAAGATTTGGTTGCTAAGCATTCTCCGTTCCATTAGAACTTAATGCTTTAGGCTTATTGAAGCGTCTGCTTAAATAGATACGTTTAGGCTTGCTCTACATTTTCAATTTTTAAGTAATCGTCAAAGTGTTTGTAAAATGCAAGTCCGTTGTACGTCTGAACTCTCTTTTCGATTTGATAGTTACTTGTGATCAGCTAGAATATAATCTTGAACAATTATCAAAAAATCTCGCTGCATTATAAATAAAATAATTAAGAGTATCTCCCAAAATAACTATTTTGGAAAATACTTTGCGAACTATGCGATTACTAGTTAAAAGGCATTCAAAAGTTTTTGATAGCTTGTCATAGGCCAAAACTCATCAGCCACTAGATCTTCAGCTAAATCAATCTTGTGTCTTAAAGAAGCTAATATCTCTACACCTTTAGAAGCGACTTTATCGGCTGTTTGTTGAATATCTTTATACTCTGTTGCAAGGAATGTTTCCATTTCAGCCACAAATTTCTTAATGTCATCGTAAATAGCAATCAATATTTTAAGCTCTTCTTCAAATGAAGGCTTCATATCTAGGTTGCTCAAGTTTCTGCTTGTTTTTGCCAACAAGTTTATTTGTTTTAATATAGCTGGCAATACTAAGGTATTTGCAACTTTAACTGCATATCTAAACTCTATTTCTTTGGTTTTAATATAAGTTTCAAGCTTTATTTCTACTTTTGCTCTCAACTCTTTTTCAGTAAGAACATTATATTTCGATAATGTCTTTATTACTTCGTTATCAAGTAAAAGTTTAAGAGCTGCAGGAGTATCTTTTGTATTTGGCAATCCTCTCTTTTCTGCCTCTTTATGCCATTCTTGAGAATATCCATTCTTCTCAAATCTAATATTTTTTGTTTCTGATAGAATATCTTTTACAACTTCAAGAGCTTTTTCCTTCATATCGCTGTTACCTTTTTTTGCTTCAATTCTAGTATAAATTTCGTCAAACCCGTAAGCAGCAATAAAGTTTAACACTGTGCCTGTTTCAGCAGGATTTGCACAAGAGCCTAAGGCTCTAAATTCAAATTTATTTCCAGTAAATGCCACAGGGGAAGTTCTGTTTCTATCCGAGTAGTCTTTGTTTACTCTAGGAAGGTTCTGCACGCCTAAAGTTATTTCATTTACAGCTTTTTCATTTATTGTGTTAGTTTTCTCTATGGAGGCCAATATTTCATTTACATAATCACCAAGATAAACAGACATGATAGCTGGCGGAGCTTCATTAGCTCCAAGTCTATGATCATTGCCTGCGGTTGCTACAATTGCCCTTAAAACACCTCCAAACTTTTTAACACCAAACAAAACTGCGCTTATAGCAAGCAAGAAAGATATATTTTTAAGAGGGGATTTTGAGGGCTCAAAATAGTTTGTACCGGTATTATCGCCAATAGACCAGTTGAAATGCTTTCCTGAGCCGTTTACACCAGCAAAAGGTTTTTCATGAAGTATTGCAACCATATTATACTTATCTGCAACTTTCTTAAGAATTTCCATTATCTGAAGATTGTTGTCTATGGCCAAGGTTGCTTCTTGGTAAAGAGGTGCAAGCTCAAACTGATTTGGAGCAACTTCATTATGCCTTGTTTTTACTGGAATGCCTTTTCTATAAAGCTCGTGATCAACGGCTTCCATAAACTCCAAAACTTTATCTTTTATATTTCCAAAATAATGGTCCTCCATCTGCTGGCCTTTGGCTGGCTGTGCGCCAAAAAGTGTTCTTCCTGTAACAGTAATATCTGGCCTTGATTTAACTAATTCTTTTGAAAGAAGAAAATATTCCTGCTCTATACCAGCATATACTTTTACTTGTTTAGCATTTTTGTTTCCAAGAAGTTTCTGTAGTTTTATTACATTTTCGTTCAATGCAGAAAGAGATCTTAAAAAAGGTGTTTTAAGATCTAAAACTTCGCCAGTCCAAGAAAGGAAAACAGAAGGGATTACTAATGTTTTTGTTTTTCCAGCTTCAAGTAGAAATACTGGAGATGTTGGATCCCAAGCTGTATATCCTCTTGCTTCAAAAGTTGATCTTATTCCGCCAGAAGGAAAAGATGATGCATCCGGTTCAGATTGAACAAGCTGTAACGCAGAAAACCTTTCTATTATTTCTCCATGTTCACCATAATCAATAAAAGAGTCGTGCTTTTGAGCAGTACCGCCTCTTTGAGGCTGAAACCAGTGTGTAAAATGCGTTGCACCGTTTTCAAGAGCCCATTCTTTCATTGCGTGGGCAACTTCGCTAGCTATAGATTGGTCGAGAGATTCTAAATTGTCTATCGCTGCTGTAAGTTTCTTAAAAATATTTTTACTTAGTTTTTGTTCCATTACTTTTCTGGTAAAAACTAATTCGCCGTAATAGTCGTGGATTGATTTCATTTTTACTACTCCTTCTATTAAGATTTTATTTATTGGCGTTAAAAAAACTAAAATTTATGGGAATATTTAACTATTTTGCTTGTCATATGTCAACATTATAAAAGATGTAAAAAAATGGCAAAAAGCGTTTAAGAAAACAGCTTTTTGTTAAAAATATAAATCAAAAATAATAATAAAAAAAGAAGCTGCGCTTGTTTTTTAGCGCAGCTTCTATATTCTAAATGCAATATCAGGCTATTTTACATGTGAAACACTTAATATATAGACAAATATCACCATACAGCATAAAGCATAACGACCCATAGGTATAATCCATCTTCCAACTGGTTTTTGACATCCGCGTTGAACTTCTTGTAAAACAAGGTGTTTTGGAACAATCCAGAAGAAGAAAATAGCGCTTCCTAATGCGCACAAAGGAATTAGATGTAATGATAACAAATCAATAATTTTACTTATATGGCCAACAACAAATATTCTGCATACAAGTATTGTAGTCGTAGAAACAAGAACTATTGCTAGAAGACGAGGTACTTTAAATTTTTCCTGCAAAGCCTGAACAACTACTTCAAGTTGACCTATAAAAGATGTTAAAGCTGCAAAAAACATTGCTAAAAAGAAAGCAAACATAAAAGCTTGCCCTAAAGGGATAGCTTTAAATATATCAGGCAATGTTATAAACAGAAGCGCAGGACCACTGTTTAAATCTTTTCCAAAAGCAAATATTGCGGGTATAATCATGAAAGTGCCTAATATAGAAATGAAAGTATCTGAAAAAACAATATATTTCGCTGAAGAAACTATATTGCTAGTTTTTGGTGTATAAGAACCATACGTAACCATTGTGGAACCTCTTAAAGATAGAGAATAAAAAACTTGCCCCAAAGCTACCATCCAAGTTCTTGCATCAAACATATAGCTCCAGTCTGGAGAAAATAAGTATTTATATCCCGCACTTGCATTTGGCAAAAAAGCTACTCTTATGGCTAAGATTATAATAAGTATAAAAATTGCGGGAAGCATTATAGCGCAACATTTTTCTATACCATGCCTAACACCTCCAACCAAAGTTAGTACAGCTGTAAGCAAAGTTATAATCATCCAAAAGATAACGTGTTCATTGCTTGATATAGCAGCATAATATTGATTGCTGTTAATCGCATTAAATGCAGATCCTGTTAAAGAGCCTAAAGTAAAACGTATAACCCAAGAAAATACTAGCGTATATCCTACAGCTTGCAAAAAGGCAACAAGAACACATACCCAGCCAAAAGCTTCTCCGATAGTTCCCTTCTTATTGCGTAGCTGTAAGATTTTTTGGAAAGCTATTGCAGGGCCGCCACCTGTAAGTCTTCCAACACATACTTCACCGATTAAAGCAATAAGGCCTAAAGTAATAGTACATACAACGTAAGGGATTATAAATGCAGCTCCACCTATTTCGCCAACGCGATAAGGAAAAAGCCAAATATTCCCTAAGCCTATGGCAGTGCCTGCTGCGGCGAAAATTAAACCCCATTTTGACGAAAAAGAATCTTTAACGCTCATTTCTCTGCTCCAATAAAAATTTTTGAATATTTTTATAACTACTTCATGCCAGATTTTAGGTTGTCATGCTAGTTTGCAATAGTATAAAATCTTTTTTATATTGATAGAATTTAATAATACTAAATTTTGCTTAGTAACAATATTTGAATATTTATTTTAAGATAACTTGATTAACAAACGTTATATTATACTAGATTTTTACATATTCTAGAATACGTTGGATACTAAATAATTTGTGCGAAATTTGATAATATTATTGTAGAATTTTGCCCTGCTCAAGCTGTATCATGTCTAAATCTACTAAATATCCAAATATATAGTGGAGAGATGGCCGAGCGGTTTAAGGCGCAGTCCTGGAAAGACTGTTTATCAGAAATGGTAACTAGGGTTCGAATCCCTATCTCTCCGTACCTCTTTTTTCAACAGCGACGAGAAAAACAAAAATTTCAAAACTTTTCTCACCATATTCTCACACTTTGTATGAAAACAATACCCCGGCTGAGTTTTGACAATCAGTCGGGGGTGTTCTGTTTTTCAGGCATATGCCATTACTATCCTATAAGAACCTCATACTTTTCTGCAAGCCTGCATGTCCTGTTTTTGTCGGCGTTGCTTGCCGCTTGAAAAAATCTTTCTTTTATAAAAGTGTGCGCAAAAGCCTTGTTGAACCGGAACTGAAAACGAACAATGTTTCTGCATCTTTTGAGATGATACGTCTTGTTCTTCAAACAGCGTTAAACCCTTTCGTTGTTTCGGCTTCAAGAATTCAAACTATGGCGCTAAAACGGGACTTTTTTTAATGGTTAAAGATTAGCGCTTAATCCACTAATACTTAACTGCTTTACAGAGTCGTCTATCGCCATTTGCCAAGTTATATCTGACGCATAAGCGTATTTTTTCTGGTATCGTTTCCATAAGTCAGCCATAAGAGAACTCGTTTCAATGGCTTCTATTATAGTATACGCTTTTGCTACCTGCGGCGATGTGTTGCGGTTTTGGGAAGTCTTTTCTAACGCGCTCTTAAATATTTTTTTATCAAAGCTGCTGTGGGTTTTGGTTAAGACATAGATGTCATAGAAGTCTCTCATTCTGGTATTGGTAATGCCGCGCGCGATAATGGTTTCAAGTTTTTCTGCAAGAACCGTCTCAACATTATACGCCATAATCGGGATGCTTCTGTCCTCAAACATAAGTTGAAAGTCATACTTGATTTCTTTGGGCGTTACGAAATCGCCCGTGCTAATGTCTATCTTTATAGTCTGTTTCGTCTTATCTAAAACCGCCTCAATAGAAACGCGGTAGCCGGGGTAATCTGCTCTCGTGTATCGCTTCTATGTTTTTTTAAAGGTCAGCTTAACATTATCTTCAACGGGAATGGTTAAGATTTCATTAATTACTGCCTTAATATCTGCTTCCGATAACTTTCTTTTCTTGACAACAGTATCTATATCCATAGTAGCGCGAGTGTCTATACCTACCATCGCCGATATAAGCATACCTCCTTTTAGTATAAAATTCTTTTTATATTTTGAAACCG
The DNA here is from genome assembly GCA_031278895.1 of Candidatus Endomicrobiellum guadaloupense. Lineage (GTDB taxonomy): Bacteria > Elusimicrobiota > Endomicrobiia > Endomicrobiales > Endomicrobiaceae > Endomicrobiellum > Endomicrobiellum guadaloupense. Next base: position 6,727 of record JAITJN010000060.1, on the reverse strand, counting down.
AAATGCGTTCAAGCAAGCGTTCCAGCATAAAGTTGCGTAAGATGATTTCAGGAGTAATGTTTTTCTTCTTGGAAAAGTTTCTTATCAAGGCTTTTAACTGAGTAGATGTTTTCACAACAAGACCTCCATGTACCCTCGCAAAATCTTCGTTATATCAAACTCTCCGGCTATCTTCATAAGCAGGCTGAGATTCTTATCCTTTCGTTTTGAATACTGTTTAAGCGCCTGCGTAACAACGGCTATGTCCATTTTGTTGCGGCTTCTTATACAGTCGCAAATCGTCCTTTCAAGTCCGTAAACGGATACTTTATGCCCAAAATTTGTTTCCATTGTTACAATATTTTTTTTATACAAATCTGATTTTATGAAAAAAACAGCTAAACCGTCTTTTTTAAGACCTTTAGTGTTATATCCCGATGGAACTGTAGCGCTGTAATTTATAGGGTCTCTGTCGGTAAGGTTATGAAGGAATAACGCTGTTTCGTGGGAGTAGATTAACTTAGGTTTTCGTTTTTGAAAGATATACATCTTGTCGGGCAAAATATCATGCAAAGCATAAATGCCATAAGCAACGCGTTCAAGGACGCCGTCTTTAACAAGCAACCGCAGTCGTTCGTTGGATATACCGACGGCATTTGCCTCTGATGCGGTAAGAATACCGCCTTTCTTTTTAAACAAATATTTAAGTTGATTCATAAACAATCCTTGATTCTCGTGCTTATATTGTAACTTAAATAAGCATAGGAATCAAGTCAACACTCTTCTTCGCCCTTTCCTTTGCGGCTGTGAAACAGAACACTTACGTAAGAATATCATTAAGGACATTCAGCCAAAAAAATGGGTAAATACAGTTATTTCCATAAGCCGTAAAAAAGAAACTTTACGGTCGTTTGGGCTTAGCTGGCATCTGTTCCGGTAGACAAGACTAAGCGACGAGGTCACAGCCAGACACCGCCGTTAACTCATTACCCTTATAGTGCGGACTTGTTCGACGTCGTGACCGATAAGTCCTCGGCCTTTTCTATCCCTTTAATCGTTCTAACTGCCACACTACTCCATGTAATCCAGAGACTGCCCGTTCAATGTTGTCTTGATATCTCTCCACATCGGCATATATTTATCCATCAAGGAAGAAAATCGTTTATTGTGTTTCTTTTCTACGAGGTGAGCAAGTTCGTGCAAGATTATATATTCAAGACATTCAGGCGTTTTTTTGGCAAGTTGCAAATTCAGCCATATCTTCCTTGTCTTTGAATTGCAAGTTCTCCATCGGGTGGTCATATATTTAGTTTGCCAACTTGAAGTTTTCAAGCCTGTTGCTTTCTCCCACTTCGGCAGTAATCGCACAATCTCGGCCTTTAGCAAGCTCCGATACCATTCACGGACGAAATTTTCACGCTGTTTGGCAGCGCTTTCTTTACGAATGGTTAGTAAAGCCCTGTCACCTGATAAAACAAGCTTATTCTTGTTTCCGTACTCTGTCTGGAGAATAGTATTTCTTGCCCCAAACATACTTTGTTCTACTACAATATTATATACGTGTTCAACCTTATCCGTATCGTTCAACACTTTAAGCAAGGCTTGCTTGATACGACGTCCCTTAAACTCATTATGACGGAAGTCGGCTTGCTTGCTTTCACGGACAGCTTTGTCAATTGCCAGCGCCAATTCTTCATTCTCGCCGTAATTATCATAGAACGCCCGCAATGCGCCGCTACGACGTATGCTTGTCGGATAGCGCGGATTGTTTTCAGGGTTTTCAACTCTCTTTATAAGCTCAATATATTTCGCGAGTAGCTCCTCATATTCTATAGCGCTCTCACGCCGTGCTTTTATCAGCTCATCAAGAATAGCTGACATACTTTCATAATACTTCGGGTTGATAAGAATTTTTTCAACAACTTTCTTTCGGATATTATTCTCAATTGCCTCGGCTGCGGCTTCCTTACCCTTGCCGCCAAGATTCTCTCCCTGTGCTAAAACAAAGTCAAGCAGGGTGAAATCATTAAACTCTCCGATTTTTCGTCTGTCTTCAGCTTTGATGTATGTGTCTATAAGGCGACGCATATCCGCCTCATACGATTTTAAGCCAATGAAGTCCCCGTTGGTGTTGCCAATAGTTTCTTTCAACGCAGCATAGAATGCGACTTTCTTATCAATATCCGACTGCTCGGCCTGCTCGGCAACACTGTATCCTGCGGAATCCATTTCACCTTTAATCTCTGCATAAGCGCGAATTAGGCGATTTGTTAACTTGTATAGTTTCTCTCGGATACGAGAACAAAATTCATCGTCTATCCCGCCCACGCCATTTTCACCGCAAAAGTAGCGGATGTAGTTAATCGCGGCTTGCGTCAATCATAAAAATGCCGTCGCGTTCGTCAGCGTTTTCTTTATCTATTACTATAATGCAAGCAGGTATGCCTGTGCCGTAAAACAGGGTGGCAGGTAAACCGATAATTCCTTTTATAAGCCCCTTATCTATCAGCGATTGACGTATAGTCCCTTCGGCATTAGCGCGAAACAGCACGCCATGAGGCAGAATTACCGCCGCTTTGCCTTTGCGCTTTAACGATTTAATAATGTGAAGCATCCAAGCAAAATCGCCGTTTTTCTGCGGCGGCCTGTCGCCGTAACCGTCAAAACGTCCGTATTCTTTTAAGCCGTACGTCCAATTTTTAGTGGAAAATGGCGGATTGGCTACTATGAAGTCAACCTGGCGAAGGGTAGTATCGTCATCCTCTTTCAAATACTGCGGGTCTGAGAATGTGCTATAGCCGCCCTTTATTTCTGCGGTTGCCAAGTTATGCAAAACAAGAGGTTCAACGCTGCATTTCGTATTGACGGCAAAAAGTATAATGGGTTCGTTTGGGACGGCTGTCATAAAATCTACCTGATTGAAAGCACAAAAGATTGGAAGGAACACAGCGCATACGAGCAAAATGAAATGCTGCCGATGTCAGAACTTCCAAGTATTTGGCGAAAGACTTGCCCGCTGCGTTTTATCAACACCTACGGAACACTTAAAACAATAATCCCTCAATGCTCGGGCATTGAACATATTGAAGTATCGCAAGATGAAAGGATTTTAACAACTAAACTTTGAGAGCGTAAAAACAGCAATAAGGAGAGCAAAAATAAAATGGAAAGATTTAACAACTGCGATTATCAAGCTCTATCTCATGCGTTTTCCCGCGACTGCCAAAAAGGCGAGGCAAGAACGTCTTGCAGACGGATGTCTTATTATAACGGCATTGTAAAAAGTTATAGCACGGAAATCGCCGCTTGTCGAAAAACTATTAATGGCGGAAATGTGTTGCTCTATGGCGGGTTCGGCACAAAAGCAATGTGTGAAGAATTCATAAATGCTGTAAGGAATTTAGAGAAAATTGACAAATGCCTGAAGCCTGTAAGAAATAAAAACTTTACAGGATATATCGCCATTGCGCAAGAAATCGCAAACGGCAATCTGAAGACTATTACATGCTTCAGTCGTATTGATGCCGGTGCTTTAGGCATTATCTGATTTTCAGTTTGCAGTAACGGATAAAACGACCATAAAGGAGGATAACAACAGTGAACTCTCCAAAACAAGATTTGAGCAAGAAGTATCCTGCAGCCGCTGAGATTTTACGGCAATTGGGCGGCGGGCGGGCATTAGTTATGGCGGGCGCAACAGCCATATTCGACAAGGATTACCTTATTTTAAAACTGCGTTCAAACTACTTGCAAATAAGGCTGAACGCACTTGACTTATACGACATACGCTATTGCGCCGACACGCAGAAAGAACCTGACAAACCCATTGCGCAAGCAAGCGGCGTTTTCTGCGAAAACCTGATAGAAACCTGCCAGAGATTGACAGGGCTTTACTTCAGGCTATTTTGAAAAGGGCAAGCCAATGAAAAAAACTAAACCGATACAGCCGGCAAAATGGCAGATAGCCCAAGTAAATGAAGTCAAAAATATAGGAGGTTTATTATGCACAAACAAGAGACGCAAACCAAGCAGCAATTCAGCAAAGGAGATTATCCCCCGCTTACAAAAGCGCAGGTTTGGATTGTGGTTCTTTCCACGCTTGCCCAGATTTCCGTAGTCGTTCTAATGCTGTGCATTATGCGGTAATTCTCTAATAATGACATACACCGCGCACCGTAAAAGCATAAAGTTATTTACGTTTTATCGTCATGGATTAACAGATTGTCAGTCGCAAAGAAGTCAATGTCGGCAGTTCAGTTCTTGTCCCAATGGACAACGATTGCACAAGCCGCCAGAACAAAAGGAGACTCAACAATGGAAACACTTAACACAGCAGCGCCCAAACAGCAAAAGAAGTTTAACAGACACAACCCGGCAATGACTTACAAGAAACAAGCCTGTGTGGCAGTTGAACCTGCAAAAGATGAACAGACTGCCGGCGCTAAAATCGTTCAGACCGCCACGCATGTTCAGATTTCATTTCCGTCCAAACCATCAGAGGCAATTCGCTCGGCTCTGAAATCCAGTTACTTCAAATGGTACCCGAAACTATCTTGCTGGCAGCGGCTTAAAGGTCTGCATACCTTTAATGTTGCCAAAGAAATCCTGAAACGATACAAGATTCAGCCAGCCTGAACCACGCAAAACAGATACCATAATTAAAGGAGGTTAAAACATGTCCAGCGTAGCCAAAACCACCGCTAAGTTGATTCTAAAAATAGCCGTGGCGGTTATAGCCATAACTTTGGACTTGCCAAAAAGCAAATAAAAAAGGAGGTTCTCATGAAGTTCAAACTGAACGGAACCCGCGTGCGCTTGTTCTCTGCCATTATACGAGACTTGTTGCAGCTGGTAATTGAGTATTTCCCACACGGACAAGAGCAATACGACGACCACTGGTACGATAGCGAAGATTACCGATAAGCATTATACCCTATACGCCCTGCGTGCTTTAATAAACAGGGCGTATTTTGTTATTCTAAAAGCACCGAAATCTGATTGTTTTGCCGCCATATTTGCGTATTATATTGTCGGATAATTTGCTATACAACAACTATTTATAATACTCGAATTACCTTTTCTACAAAGTGGGCGGGATGGGGATGATGCACACGCTACACGAAAAGTGATAAGTTTACAAGGCGCTCCAATTTTGCATAATATCACCAGAATATCAACATAGGAGAAAAGTTGGCAATGTAAGCCTATACGGCTTAAAATAAAAATTTATATATATTATTTGTTGGAAGCGCAGAGAGAGACTGCGTTGAGCTGGGTAAGATAAAAATCTTATAGGGCACATGTTGAGTCCAACAGGTAATCGCTGATTTGTCTGCTCCCTTCGAGAAGCAGGCGGGCGGCGGTACCCGAGTTACTCAACATGGCTCAAGGTACCGTCGCTTTTTATTTGTACGGTTTAAAGAAAAGTTCTGTGGGAGATTAAAATGAAAAAGATATTATCAGTCTTAATTACAGTATTATTTTTTGAATTGGCAATCAACTTTTTTAGATTTGTATAGACCTTTACATTTTTTAAAATTGCACGCCTTTCAGCCCAATTATTTTCAGTACCAATACTTTTAATTATCTTACATTCGCTTATAGGCCTAAAACTTTCTTTTCTAAAATCAGAATCATTTCTTTCTACTACAACTTCAATCCAATCATATTTTTTATATTGTTTCTCATATGGAAGTTTTCTAAATTCTATAGGGTATAATCTAATCAATTTACCATCTTCTGTAATACCAGCTGTACAGACGAGTTCATCATATTTTTTTGAAGAAGTCGGATAGGTTTTAACGGTTATAAGAACTTTCTTCGTTTCTTTCATTTATAAATGTTGCATTTCAAATTCATTAGGATAAAGATTATTTATACAGTTGACCACTCTATATCCATGACAATAATTTCTATCAGCTTCAAAGCACGTGAGCGCAATTCTTCTATCCTGCATTAAAATATCATAAACTTTTTCTATGCTTTTAATATTTCGTTTTAATGTAGTATCTTCATAATTTGCAAATAGATCTTGGTAATCTTCAAAAGAATTTAAAGATTGCCTCTTATCTGATTCTATGCCAAGTTCTGGGATATGTGTGTATTTGATACCTAAATCGCTGGTTCTTTTTGACAAAAAACTTTTAGAAAACCCGTATTTCATGCTTATAGGATTTTTTCTCACATCAATAAGAGTTTTTATATTATTTATTATCAATAAATTTAAATACGCCTCTAAACTTTTGCCTTCATAACCGATATCAAATAAAGTTGTACTACTATCTTCAGAAATAGCAGCCTTAATAGCATTTTTTTCTGTAAAACATATATATACTACAATATTTTAACATATTAGTGTAGGAGGAATTTTCAATTTAGCAGCTAGTGCATCATTCCTGAGAAATTAAATTCGCTCTACAGCGTGGAGCAAATGAGGAATTTAGACTACACTCCAGGAATGTCGTCTAAACAGCAAACCTCTGTACACGATTTATTCTGAAATCAAATAATATTTTTTTCATCATAGAAGTGCATATTAATGTATGTTTTTAATAAAAAAAGAGTATTTTGGTTTCGTATTACTACTTTCCCGTATCCTAGTTTTTCTTTAAACAATAAGAAATAAGGCTTCCTTATAAGGAAGCCTTATTTCTTTACACTTCTACTTCTCTCTTTTTCTTACTAAAAAAGGGTTATCTTTTTTTCTGCTTCTTTCCTATTTACTTTTTGCTTTTGCTAATTCTTCTTT
>JAITJN010000056.1 GCA_031278895.1 Candidatus Endomicrobiellum guadaloupense | reverse complement strand
TCCATAAACTCTATCACTTTTTCATACTCTACCTTCTCATCTCCCTTTATCACCACTGATTTGCCAGGATTTGCCTTCACTTCCTTTCTCAACACTTCATCCAACTCTTTCCCCTCTAGTTTCTCTCCTCCTATATATACTTCCCCTTCCTTCGATATCAATGCCTTTATATTTGACGTATCCTCTCTCTCTTCTCTTGCCAACATTTTATACAAATTCCTCTTTCCACTTCTTCCATTCTTTATAGGAATATTATTCCTTCCTGCGCTTCTTCCTTCATCTTCTCTGCTTCTTTCTTCGTTTTCTCTTCTTGTTCTTTCGCTTTCTTCTCTGCTTCTGCTTTCATTCTCTCCGCTTCTTTTCTTGCTCTTTCTTCCTCTTCCTTTGACTTCTTCTTTGCTTCTTCTATATTCCTCTTTGTTAATTCTTCTTGTCTCTTCTTTTCTATTGCCGCTCTCTCCACCTCACTCTTGGCTCTTTGCGCTTCCTTCTTGGCTCTCTCGGCTTCTTGTCTTGCTTCCATTCTCGCTCTTTCTAACTCTCTCCTCGCTTCTTCCTCTTCTTGTTTATGTCTCTTACGGGCTTCTTTTAACTCTCTATTTGTTCTTTCTGCTTCCATCCTTACTCTTTGCACTTCTGCTCTTACCTTATCTATGTCCGCTTTTTTCTTTAACTTTTCGACTTCTATTTCCATTCTAACTAATTCGTCCGCTTTCCTCTTATCGTTTGCTAATCTTTCCGCTTCCGCTCTCTTCCTTGCATTTGCTGCTTCTACCTCTGCCCTAGTTTTTGCTCTCTCTCCTTCTAATGCAGCTTTTCTCATTGCATCTTGATTCTTTTTGTCTCCCAACATCATACCAACTTCAACTCTATTTTTTGCTTTGAGTCCTGCTAGTTCTTCTTTTGCTAGATCTGATTGTCTCTTCTTTTGTAGAGCCATAATCTCAGATTCATCTCTCATTTTTTGTATGTCAGCATCTTTTAATGCTTTCTGTCTATTTTTTGCTTCAAGAGCAAGCATAGCTGCTTCTCTCTTTGCTCTTTCATCTTCAGCCTTTCTTTTTGCTTTAGCAGCTCTTATCTCTTCTTCTGCTAATGCTTTCTTTCTTTTTAATTCTAATTCTTGGAGTTCATTTTCTGACAACTCTTTATTAACTTGTGAAATCGCTGCATACTGAGCATCTGCCATTGCTTCACTATTTTCTTTTGTTTTTTAATTCTATCTCTGCAAGTTTTTCTTTCTTTTTCTGCTCTACAGCAGCTTCTTTTACTCTAATTTTAGCTCCTTCTATTTCTATTTTTGCCAATTGTTCTTGTTTCTTCTTTTCTATGTCCAAACTATCCGCTAATGAAATACCTACAAAGCAAGGCATAATAAACGAACTTATCAAAATCACCATCATTGTCCTGACAAGAACTCTTTTGTTTAAAGCTTTAATCATAATGCCCTCTTTCTATATTTTGTCTTGTGACTTTAAAGTAATTATTCTGCTTTGTAAATTATGGCAATTGAAGAATAAAAAACAATCTGAGTCCATAGGATAAATCCACGATGAACTCAGATTATACCAATATTTATTTGTCTTGTTGAGCCTGCAATCCCAAACTCTTTTTTTTCTTATCTAATTCTTCTTTTCTATAGTTCAATTCTTTGGTCACATTTGAAAATATTTCTTTTAATGTTTTTATCTCACTTTTGAAATTTTTCTTTCTTCCAATCTTTACAGCAAGTCCAATGTTTCCGCTTATATTCTGAAAATGTTCAGACTTTTCAATACTTGCACCTATCGATGTATTTATATTTTTAGTTAGCTCTAAGACTAGCCCTGCCTTCCCTTTTAATGCAACTCTTCCCTCTTGTATATTATTCGAAATAACTTCTTGCCTAAACTCAACATCATCTAAAATACTAAAAACTCTCTTTCCTTGTGCTTTTCCATTAATTCCATTAACTATATAATTAACCCCTACGCTCATTTCCCACGAAAGCTTTTTATGCATGCCTCCTGTTAGTGAAATTCCAGATTCTATTGAATTTCTTGTATAAGTCATTTGGTCAATTTTAACTACTATATCATCATCGCCATCTTCTTTATACTTATCTCTCTATATATAAGCTACATCAAAACCAATATAAGGAGTAACCCTTAAGTCTTTCTTCAATGGTATTATATAACCTGCTTTTGTCTCAAATATACCTGAAGAACCTTCAAACCTTCCATCTGCCTTATATATACGATCATTCTCTTTCTCTATCTCTGTTCTGCTGGTGTTATATTTATCGTAGTTTGCCAACATTACTGAATCCACAAAAAAACCGTTATTCTCTAACCAAAATCCTACCCCTAAACCAATCTTATCTATATTCCCTTGATCACTTTCATCCATTCCTTTTTGAATTACATCGGTTCTGTTCATTCTAATAAAAGGCACAAAAGTCACCCCATTACCCTTCACTAAGTTATAGCCTATTATTCCACCGTGACTATCTCCTGAGAAACTTTCTTTTTCATCATTTAACTTCTTATTTATAGCCCCATAACCCTGGCTGCGCATCCCCAGATACTTTTGCACGTATATCTTTTACCACAGTGTCTTTTGCTTGTGTTGCTACTATATTTGATATAAATGAGCCTATATCACCAGTTTTTAATCCACCAAAAAGCGCTGCAAATTGCTTTAACTCTTTATCCATTTCTCTTTGCGCTACTTTTCTTTCAATTTCTAAATCATTTGCTATTTCCTGCTCCAATCCTTCTTTTGTTTGTAAATCATTTAATTTATCTGACTCTGCTTGTTCTCTTTCTCCATTAGAGGTATTTCTAGCAATAGCTAATCCTTCTTCTCTTAAAGCATCTGCTACTTGTCTACTTTTAAGAAATAGTACTACGTCTATTGCATTTAAGTTATTATTCAATTCATCAATAATTCTTGTTCTTAAATTAATCTCGTTTTTAACCTCATTTTCTTGACGATATAGACCTACTAATCTGTTTTCGCTGTCTCTAATATTTAATTCTGCATTTGCAAGTCTAGCTTGATCTTCAGGTGAGATTTCAACACCAAATATCCGAGAAAAAAACATTGTTGTTTTTGTCTAAAATCATACATCACCTCATTAACTATCGTATTCGCTTCTCGCATGATTCTAATATTTGTAGTTATCCCATCGCGAATACGTCTAAGACTTTGTTCCGAAATTTGCTGTTGACGTCTTTCATTAAGGAAATCAATTTGTTGTTGTTTTCGTGCATCACAAAAAGTTTTATATGACATTTCTATTTGAGTTTTGTCAATTTTTCTTGCTAAAAGTGTTCTATCGCTGCTCAAAAATCTATCTTGAGCGTCAGTAATTATAGCTCTTTGATTACGAATATCATTTTCATAAGTTTCTAGCTTATTCTTAGCTACAGCTTCTTGCGCCTGTAATGTGTTGAATCTTTCTCTTGAGTTTATCACTTTTTGAGATTGTTCCTTTACTGCTTTTATGTCTTTACTTGGCAAAGCATTAGCTTTGTTTAAGAATGAAAATATTAAAAAAGAAGCTACTATCCATTTTACACTTTTCATTAGAGCCCTCCTTAAACTTCTCACTATTAGGATAGCAGTGGGTTCAAATATATTTACATTTAAATGTGAAAAAACAGAGAAAAACAGGACATAAATTTGTTTGATGGTTCTTTAATATCTTTGACAATAACAACTAAAAAATCTCAGTCTGAAATTCTTCAGACTGAGATTTTTATAGTACATTATAAATATAAGCTTTAAAACAAACTTTATTCATCCCTCATGGAACAAAACTCCCCACACATTGTACAGACATCTTTTTGGCGAGGTGGAAGTTTAGCTCTTTCTTTTGCAAATTTTATAGGATCTATGCAAACTTCTTTTTGCTTTTCCCAATTTCTTGCTTTACGCCACTTAGACATTTCATTATCATTCTCTTTAGCTCCACGTACACCTTTAACAATATCTGCAGCATGACCTGCTATTCTTGCTGCAATTACGCCTTCGTGCACGTCATGAATATCTGGAAGTCTTAAATGTTCCGCTGGCGTAACATAACAAATAAAGTCTACGCCTTTTGCAGCTGCCAAAGCTCCACCAATTGCAGAAGTTATATGGTCATATCCAGGAGCAATATCTGTTACCAAAGGACCTAAAAAGTAAAGAGGAGCGTTATGTCCTAATCTTTTAGCGAGCATTACATTAGATTCTACTTGGTCTAGAGGAATATGTCCTGGACCCTCTATCATAGCTTGTACACCTGCTGCTCTTGCTATTAAAACAAGTTCCCCTAAGATTGAAAGTTCTGCTATTTGCGATCCATCTGAAGCATCAAAAAGGCAACCAGGTCTAAAACCATCACCAAGACTTAATGTTACATCATATTTTTTTGCTATTTCTAAAAGTCTGTCATATTGTTCATACAAAGGATTTTCTTTCCCTGTAGCATTTATAGATTTAACCAAAAAAGAACCACCTCTGCTTACAGCACCCATAAGGCGACCTTGTCGATTTAAAATTTCAACGGTTTCTTTATTTATACCGCAATGAACTGTAATAAAATCAACACCTTGCTCAGCTTGCTCTTCTATAACGTCAAACAAAAGCTCACTATCAATTTGAGAAACTTTTTTGCCTTTTGCAACTGTTCTACAAGCTGCTTCGTAAATAGGAACAGTTCCTACCTGTACTTGAGATGCAGAAAGAATTTCTTTTCTTATTTGTGTTAAATCTCCACCTGTAGATAAGTCCATTACAGCATCAGCGCCTGCTTTAACAGCAGTATCAAGCTTTTGCAACTCTTCAGCTAAATCTATATGATCTGGGGACGTTCCAATATTAGCATTAACTTTTGTTTTAAGACCCGCGCCAACAGCTACAATTTTTTTAAGAGATCTGTTGATATTTTTAGGTATGACTATAGTCCCTGCTGCAACACTTTCTCTAATAAATGCCTCACTCAAATTTTCTGCTTGAGCTGCTGCTTTAATTAAATCATTTACCTTTTTACTTCTTGCATCTTCCATCAATGTCATTTTGTTTTCCTCATTTTGAAATATATTTTTGATTTTTACTTTTAGGTTTGTAATGTATGGGCCGTTGCTATTTTCTGTAAAAACTTTCCATTGCTCTATCACAAGCTTAGTTGGTTCTCCACCCAAGTATCTTTGTGAACTATCATGTTTACTACAACTTCACGAAAAGTGGCATTTGTTAAGCTTAATTATGGTATTTTCCATCTAAACACTACTTCCAATACGTTTGAACATTGCAGAAGTAAAGATTGTATTTCTTTATTCATTGTTTTTATCAAGAAATTTTTTATATTTTAAATAAATATTTTTCTCTGCTGTATAAACTAAATATCTTTGTTTTTTGAAATCTGTTGACGCTTCTGGAACAACAATTTTTGAATACTCTTCTAAAACTCTTAGAGACTCTTGCGCTCGTTTTAAATTAGCAACTATTATTCCAGACAGCTCTTTAGTAGCTGTTTCAGGCATTTTCCTGCCTGAATCTTCAATAGAATCCCTTTCTTTTATAAATTTACCATATTTTGTTCTTAAAATTTTATCAACACTATGGCGTATAATGCGAATTTTTTTATATAAAACTTCATCGTTAATAACAAAACGCAAACTATCTTCAACAACTCTTAAACCTTCTCGGCAACGGTTTAAATTAGCATCTATTATTCTAAGGACTGATCTTCTATTTTTTAGAGCCATATCTTTCCACAATTAAATTTATTAAATCTGTAGTGGATTTTCCTTTTACAAACGGAAATCTGTAAACTTTTTTTACAAATTCTCTGCCAACTATTTCAGACAGTTTATAATCACCGCCTTTTACCAAAACATCCGGGCGAAGCTCGTTCAAAATTTCTTTTGGAGTATGTTCGTTAAACACAACAACATAGTCAACAGATTTTAAAGAAAGAAGAAGTTTTGCTCTGTCTTTTTGTCCCATTAAAGGCCTTTTGGGCCCTTTCAAACAGCTCAAAGATTTGTCTGAATTTATAGCCACTATTAAAACATCGCCCATACTTTTTGCTTTTTTAAATAAGCTTACATGTCCTAAGTGCAACAAATCAAAACAGCCGTTTGTGAAAGCTACTTTCTTTCCGGCTTTTTGAAGTTTTACAACTTTAGATTTCATTTCTTTTCTTGTTAAAGCTCTATCTAAAGCTTTCATACTTCCTCTTTCTATTGCCATTTTAAAATTGGTTTTCTGGCAGCTTCTACTTCGTTTAGTCTTGTTACAGGTGTATTTACAGGAGCATTTTTTAATTTTTGAGGGTCTTCAATGGCTTCCTCTAAAATAATTTTGTTGACAACGTCTATAAATTTGTCCAATGTATCTTTTGATTCCGTTTCTGTTGGTTCAATCATAATTGCTTCATCAACAATTAATGGAAAATATACAGTTGGAGCATAATATCCGTAATCCAAAAGTCTTTTTGCTACATCTAAAGTTCTTACATCATTTTCAAGTATAGCTTTTGGAGACAAAACAAATTCGTGCATACACCTACTTCCAGCTGGAACATTAATTTTATCTTTAAACTTTGCAAGCATATAATTTGCATTAAGAACTGCCTGCTTAGAAACATTCTTTAAACCTTTTCCGCCAAGAGCCTTTACATATACATAAGCTTTTAATATCACAGAAAAATTTCCAAAGAAAGCTTTCATCTTGCCGATACTTTTAGACTTTCTATAATTTAAAACATATTTATTTTTTCTCTTTTCTATTCTTGGAACAGGAAGAAACGACCCTAAGAAAGATTTAACACCAATCGGGCCAGATCCAGGTCCGCCACCACCATGAGGCGTTGAAAATGTTTTATGCAGATTTATATGCATAACGTCAAACCCCATGTCGCCAGGTCTTACAATTCCCATAACCGCATTAAGATTTGCACCATCATAATACAAAAGACTTCCATTGTCATGAACAAGTTTTGATATTTCAGTTATATTTTTTTCAAATACACCTAGAGTGTTTGGCACAGTGAGCATCATTGCTGCAACTTCTGGAATCAACACTTCCTTTAATTTTTCAAGAGAGATACTACCGTCAGCCTCAGACTTCAAAGGAACAATTTCAAAACCAGCAAAAGTTATTGATGCTGGGTTTGTTCCATGAGCTGAGTCTGGAACAATTATTTTTGTTCTTTTTTGTTTTATAGATTTAAAATATTTAGCTATTACTAAAAGCCCTGCAAACTCTCCATGTGCGCCTGCTGCTTGCTGCAAAGAAAAGCTGTCCATACCTACAATTTCGCATAAGTCTTTTTCCAACTCATATACAATTTCTAAAACACCTTGCATACTCTCAACAGGTTGATAAGGATGTATATCATTAAATGCATCTATTTTTGCTATACGCTCGTTTATCAATGGGTTATACTTCATTGTACAAGAGCCAAGCGGATAAAAAACCGTGCTAAGCGCATAATTTCTTCTCGAAAGATTTGTGAAGTGTCTTAACAAATCATTTTCTGCAACATTTGGTAATCCTAAATTTGATTTTCTTTTTAGATTTTCAGGAATTTCAGCGTTTATTTCCACATCGCATTTAACGCTGTATGCTGGCTTGCACTGCGAAGACAATTCGTTTAATAATTTTTCCATTTCTATATCCTATGCTTTAGCCAGAAATTCTACAAGATTATCTATTTCAGTTTCAGTTCTTTGTTCTGTTACACAAAACAGAAGACACTTTCCAAAAGAGTCCCCTGCAGTTGACAAATCTAATGGCCCCAAAATATTATTTTTAAGTAATATTTTATTTATCTTTTTTATGTCTTTGCTTGTTTCAATTACAAATTCGTTAAAGAAAATTCTTTTATCAAATTTAGCTTTAAATCCGTCCAAAGATTTTATTTTCTCAAAAGCATATCTTGCTTTAGAAATATTTATTTGCGAAAGATTATAAAAACCTTCGTTCCCCCAACCTGACAAAAATACGCATGCTGCTAAAGCATTTAAAGACGCATTTGTACAAATATTAGACGTAGCTTTCTCTCTCCTGATGTGTTGTTCTCTGGACTGTAATGTTAAAACAAAACCTCTTTTGCCGTCTTTATCAATTGTTTGGCCAACAATTCTGCCTGGCATTTTCCACTCTAACCCTTTTCTTACAACCATAAAGCCAAACGTTGTTCCACCTGCGCTCATTGGAGAGCCTAATACCTGTCCTTCGCCAACTGCTATATCAGCATTGTATTCTCCAGGAGCTTTAAAAATTCCTAATGACAAAGGATTTACAACATCAGCAAACAAAGAATTTTTGCTTTTTGCAAGTGAAGACAAAACATCCATGTCTTCTACAATACCAAAATAGTTTGGCGATTGTATTATAACTGTAGCAGTGTCTTCATCAATAAAAGTCTCAGCAATATTCTTTTCTATATTTCCTTTCTCTGATAAAGGAATAAGTTCAATTTTTGTTTTAGAATTTTCAAGATATGTTTTTACAGTTTGAATATAGTCGGGGTGTAAAGCTGATGAAATCAATATTTTATTTTTACCGCTTACTCTTAAAGCAAGCAAGGCAGCTTCAGCAACTGCGGTCGCTCCATCGTAAAGAGAAGCGTTTGATATGTCCAGCCCTGTTAATGTACATATCAAACTTTGATATTCAAAAATAGCCTGTAACGTACCTTGGCTTGCTTCAGCTTGATAAGGTGTGTATGCAGTCCAAAATTCTGACCTTCCTATAATCTCGCTTATTAGAGAAGGAGAAAAATGATCATAAATACCAGCTCCTCTAAAAGAAACCAACTTTTTATTTTTAGATGCTATCTTTGAAAAATAATTTAAAAGTTCCTGTTCGGTCTTTCCGCATGAAATATTTAAGTCTTTAGCTCTTAAGTGGCTAGGAATAACGTTAAACAATTCATATGTATCGTTAATACCTATAGTTTCCAACATTTGTTTTTTATCGTTTTGGTTTTGCGATGTATAGTCCATGGTATCTCTGTTTAGATTAAATTTTTATAATCGTCAGCTTTCAACAAATCATTCAATTCTTTTTCATCTGAAACCTCTATTACAAACAAATATCCATTTTCATAAGGAGAACTATTTACCAGCTCTGGACTTCCTAAAACTTTATCGTTTACTTCAACAATTTTGCCACTCACAGGAGCATATATATCAAACGCAGATTTTACAGACTCTACAACTGCTGCAGGCTGCTCTTTTTTTATACCTCTTCCAACTTCTGGAAGTTCTACATGTACTACATCTGTAATTTCATGTTGAGCAAAATCTGTAATACCAATCTTTACTTTATTTTCTTCAACTTTTACCCATTCATGGGTTTTTGTATACAGTAGGTCTTGTGGAATGTTCATCGTGCTGTCCTTTTTTAATTTTATAAATAATACCTTATACCAATTCTTGGAATGCTTTCTACACTAGTTTCAAGAGATGTCTGGCCTCCGCCAACTCTAAGAGAAAGGTCTGCCTGTGTAGAAAGAGATAGGTCATCTAGTACAAACCACTCAATACCAAGTCCAGTCCTAATAACGCTATATGTTGTACCTTCTGAACACAAAGCTAAACTTGCCGCAGAAAATAGATTCAAATTTTTATAAGATTTTAACACATACAAAAACTTACCGCCGAATGTATATATATTATTACTATTATGATTATCATCTATTCTAAAACCTAAAAAGCATTCTACTGCTGCAATGTCAGTTAACCAATATCTTCCAGCAAGAACTGGCAAATTTGCGAATGGAATACTAAAACCAACACCAATTTTTTCTGTAAGAGGTCTTGTTAAAACCGTATTTCTTTGGCCTGCAAATGTAACGGATCCTAACAAAATCATACCTAATAAAAGCAATCCAGTTTTTTTCATTTGTTCCTCTCTCCCGTATTTCTTATTTTATCTCGTTAATCCTTCTTTGTGCTTTTTCTGCTTCTTGAGTTGCAGGAAAACTAATCAAAATTTCGTTAAATATTTTTAAAGCATTTTCTTTTGACCCAGAAGCAAGATAGTACTCCGCTAAATTTAAATATATATCTCTAACCAAAAAGTGGTCTGGATATTTATTTATAAATTCTTCTGAAGCTGTTATTGTATTAAAAATATCTTTTTTAGCATCGTATACATATATAATTCTTACAGCTGCTAATGGCTTTAAAGGTTCTGGTTCTGCTCCATTTTGTATTTCTTTTAAAATATTCAAAGCTTCATCATAAGCCTTAAGCTCTGTAAGTACATCTGCTCTTGATAATTTTGCTTGATATGCAGCCGATGCTTTTGGATATTTTGCTATAACTTCGTCTAAAATAGCTATGCCTGCCTGTTGATTTGCACTAGCAAAAGCTGCGTACGCTTTTGCTAAACCAATTGAAGCTAAATCGTCAATCTTATGCATTCTTAAACAATAAATGAATACCGCCATAACTACAAATAAAACTAAAGCAATTATAATTGTCAGAACTTTTATAGTTGATTTTGTAATAATATATGGAATTTTCACTAAAAATTTTTTTTGCATTCTTATAAGTCTCCTTTATTAACTATTTCTAAAGCATTTTTTTGCATCTCATCAAAATAATCAGGTTCAAGTCCTGACTCTAATAAAACTTTTGCTATCACTTCTTTCGTCAGAAGCTGCTCAGGGGAATGCGTATCTGTGTCCATAACAAGTTTTGCTCCATTTTTTATAGCAACTTGAGCAACTTCTCTATTTGTAATACCATGTTTTGTTTTTGTGGTAATTTCTATTTTTACATTGTTCTTAGCAGCAAGCGCTGCAACTTCTTGCGATAAGTGACCTGGATGAGCAATTATGTTTACCTTTGCTCGTGCAGCATATAAGTTTGTCCCTTCTGGAACAACCTCAGCAACAGATTCCCCGTGGACAACTACAACTTTGGCGCCAAGCTTTCTGCATTCGCCAGCAACTTCCTCTATGAGATTTGGAGGAACATATGTAAGCTCTGCTCCGGGTAAAACCAAAATACCATAGTTTTCAGTTAGAATTTTAGATAATTTTGCAATTCTTGGAATAACAAAATCCATGTTTGAATGATCAACATGATCTGTAACAGCTATTGCAGTATATCCCAGTTTTTTAGCTCTAAAAATAAGTTCAGACGGGTTTAAAACCCCATCTGAAAAAAATGTATGTGTATGTAGATCTATCATTATTTTACCTCACTGAGAGATTATAACAAAGACTTTAGACCCCAGTCAATAAATTCTAGACTATAGAAGATTTACATGACTTTGACTCTACAAAAAAATAAATTAACTCCATGTAATATAATAATGTCTTCTAAAATTTATATTGCAGGTTAAATCCTTGATGAAATACATATTTCAATATTGTTAGAATTGTTCTTTGGATTTTGATTTGGTAAAAATATCATGGACTGTACTGGAATAACGAGAACGTCTTCCAAAACTAAGAAAACGTCACGGAAAAAGGAAACTCGGATATGGACTTGCCGGAACTTAATCCAGATAAAATAGAATTAGAGAAACTTATGGCTAGACTAATTGATATAACTAAAAATAATATATCTCTTCAGAAACTGAAAAAGCCGAATTTATTATCTCAATATTATTGTCGTCAACAGCTGCAATATCAAAACGAACATTGTTCTTTATATGATGTAGTTTTATATACACTATTGCAGATTTTATAATTTTCTTTTGTTTGCTGTATGTCACTGCTTCTTGAGGTGTGCAAATAAAAGATGCTTTTCTATATTTTACTTCAATAAAAGCAATTGTATCATCTTGCTTAGCTATTATAATCTCACCAAAGCGAGATCTGAAGTTTGTATCAAGGATTTTGTATTTAAGTCTCTTTAAATGCTCTACAACTTCTTTCTCTTTTTCAAAGCCTATATCTCTTGTAGATTTCATATATCTAACTTCATCTGTAAGAGCATTTCTCTTATTGGTGCAAAAGTTAGTCTATGTATGGGACAGATTCCATGTTGTTTTATTGCTTCTATATGCTTTCTAGTACAATATCCTTTGTGTTTCTCAAATTTATAAACAGGATATTGTTTTGCATAATCGTACATCAATCTGTCTCTTGTAACTTTTGCAAGTATTGAAGCTGCAGCAATACAAGCGCTTTTTGCGTCGCCGCTAACAATAGCACTCTGAGCAAATGTAATACTAGGAACTTTATGATTACCATCTATAAGACATAAGTCTGGTTTTATTTTTAGATTTGAAACAGCTTTTGACATAGCAAGAAATGTAGCCTGAAGTATATTTATTTGGTCAATAATGTTGTTGTCAATTATTTCTATGGAGTAAGCTAAACCTTTTTCTCTTATTACGTCAAAAAGTTCTTCTCTCTTTTTTTCAGACAGTTGTTTGGAGTCATTTAAATCTGGAATTTTTATATCTTTAGGAAAGATTACAGCGGCTGCAGCTACCGGACCTGCTAAAGGCCCTCGCCCTGCCTCATCAATGCCGGCAATAAAACGAAGTCCTTTATCGTAAAACTCTTTATCGAAAGAAAACGGATCCATTAGTTCTAATTAATTGGCAAATGGAACCTGCGTCCCTGCTTCTTTTTTAACAAATCTTTTTGAAGAATCTTCACTAATTCTTGCGGCTTTACCTGAAAGATTTCTCAAATAGTAAAGTTTTGCTCTACGAACTTTACCATATCTTACAACTTCAACTTTATCTATACGAGGGGAATTGATAGGAAAAATTCTTTCTATTCCAACACCGAAAGAAATTTTTCTTACTGTAAACGTTTCTGAAAGACCGCTTCCTTTCATGCGGATAACAACGCCTTCAAAAACCTGAATTCTTTCATTTCCGCCTTCAACTACTCTGAAATATACTCTCACCTGATCGCCTGACTTAAAAGATACTCCCAAGTCTCTCTTCTGCAATGATTGAACGTACTCTAATAATGACATTTCACTGCTCCTTTATAATAACAACCACAAAACAAACTAGTGTTGTATTCTAATATTTCTCAAGTTTATTTTTTTACTAAATCAGGACGTCTTTCTTTTGTCCTTCTATATGCTTCTTTTTTACGCCATTCTTCAATTTTTTTGTGATCTCCAGATAAAAGAACATCTGGAACTTTATGACCTCTAAAAACTATTGGTCTTGTATAATGAGGATAATCTAACAATCCATTATAAAAAGAGTCGTTAGTTACCGAAGATTCTTCTTTAACAACACCGGGAAGCATTCTTGCTACACTGTCTACTAAAACCATCGCGGGTATTTCACCGCCAGTAAGAACATAGTCCCCTATGGAAATTTCTTCATCAACGTAGTTCATAATGCGTTCGTCAATACCTTCGTAATGACCGCATATAAGAACTAAATGTTTAAACTTAGAGAGATTTTTTACAATCTCATTGTTTAACGTCTTGCCTTGGGGCGACATATAAATTACATATGGTTTTGTATAAGGGTTTTTATAAAGATTATTTTTCTTTTTAACTCCTGTACTTTTTATTGCATCGTAAAGAGGTTGTGGCTTTAACACCATACCTACGCCGCCACCAAAGGGCTTATCGTCAACTTTTTTATGTTTATCTTTTGAGAAAAGTCTTACATCCGTTACTTTTATATCAAGTATTTTATTTTGCGACGCTCTTCCTATCAAACTTTCCGTTAATGCTCCAAACATTGACGAGAATATTGTAAGAATATCAATCTTCATACACATAATAACCATTATACTCAAGGATATCGTCAGCCGATTTTACTTGACCATAAAAGTCTTCATATTCTTTTGGCAAAACGACAAAAATTTTTTTCCTTGCAATGTTTACTTCTTGCACAATATTCTTTAACGCAGGGATTAAAACTTCTTCATCGTAATATTTTACAATCCAGACATCGTTACTGCCTGTTAATACAACATCAGAAAGAACTCCAATACGATTTCCTTTTTGATCAAACACTTCAAAACCTAGAATATCGGAAATTCTCCATTTTAAATTACTATTTTTATGCTCCATTAGCTCACTCTACAACTTCTACCGTTGCCCTTTTATCAAGTTTTGCGGAGGCGGAATTCGCAATAATTCTTATCGCCTTAATTATTCTTCCTTCCTTACCAATAATTTTTCCTCTGTCTCCATCAGCCACTTTTAATTCTAAGACTGTTGCTTTTTCACCTGCAATTTCTTTGACCTCAACCTGATCCGGATTGTCAACCAAAGCTTTAGCAATCAAAAGCACGAGATCTTTCATTAGTCGTGTCCCTCCGTTATTTGATTAGAGGCCAACGTTATTTATCTTCTGGATTGGCTCTTTTTATCAATACAGATACAGTTTCAGAAGCTTTAGCTCCAGTGCTTAACCAATAATTTACCCTGTCCATGTTAACATTTAGCTTGTTGTCTATGGCTATAGGATCATACTGTCCTAAAATTTCAATAGGCTGTCCATCTCTTTTTGACTTCTGTTCAACTGCAACAACTCTGTAAAAAGGTCTTTTTGGTTTACCTATTCTTTGCAAACGTAATCGCACTGCCATCTTTGTACCTCCATAGTACTAACACAATAACTCACTCCAAATCTATATATAAATAGACAGCCTTAGAGTACAAATTATATACAAATCAATATTATTTGTCAAACTAATTGTTAAGGTCAAAATAGATATGGCCCTTTTTTAGATAAAAATATGATCTTAAATATTAATGGCAAAGAAATAAGGGAGCTTTGCACATATAGTCCAAAATATAAATTAAGCGTCCATCAAATTTATGAACAAGCAAGAAGCAAAGACACTTCAGATTGCCGCCAAACCTAACTTAAACAAAGGTGTCGAAAGACTTAAGAGAACTTGTCAGGAAGAATACTTTTTACGCTCTTTCCATGAACTTCCTTACAACTTTAACGATTTGCGTTCTTTT
>JAITJN010000050.1 GCA_031278895.1 Candidatus Endomicrobiellum guadaloupense | reverse complement strand
GCGATAGAAAATAAAATTTCCCTCTATCTATCAGCTCCCATACATATCTTGTTTTATCTATATACACATATTCATTTTCTCTTAGCTCTTTAAATGATTGTATTCCTATCGGTAACTTTTTCATTCTCTCTTCCCTTATTCTTAACTCTATTACTAATACCTTTTCTTTTATCTTTCTATCTTATTATACCAATTTTATTAACTTTTTGCTGGGAAATACATAATAATTGTCAATTTCTTGCAAAAGTTCAAAGCGAAATTGCCGTATACGCTCACAAGTATCTAAAAAACATAAATTAAAACATTATTGGAATTATCCGAGTTATCCTAAAAGCAATGCATATATTGAACGCTTTAACATGCCGATAAAAGAGCAGTTTGTTTATAGAAACGAAGATTGGATAGAAGATTGTGATTTGGCAAATCAGAGAAGTAATGATAATGATCTTGGTATGTGAAATAATTTGAAAAGGAGGATTGAAATGTTTTTAGCCCTAGTTACTGGGATTATTCTTTTTGTTATCGGACTGACCTGTTTTGTTGAATAAAAAAAATGTAAAAAGGGGTTTGTATTTGTGGACAAACAGGTAGAGTTGTGGAAAGTATGGAAAAGGCAGTGATGGGAATAGAATTAGTAAAATGTAGCAATGAGCTATAAAAGATAAAACGAAGGCAAATGGAATCAAATTGTAGTAATGTTGAAGACAGGAAGAGGAGTTTATGAAATATGAAGGCTTATAGCATATGATAAAGGAGCGACAAGCCGTAAAATTAAGAAAAATCATGGCAGGATAAGTATATGATGACCAACAAAGCCCAAGAAAGATCACAAATATTCTTGACTTGAATAAGCATTATTTTAAATGTAATATAATATGTACCTATAAGCGAACTAATCTGAAGCTGATAAAGTGAATAGATACAATTATATTATAGCTAGCGCTTAATTGCGTTGGTTTGCAATAACCAATTTAATGTAGCTTAATTAGTTGGGTATTTTTTATTTTTTTAAAAGGAATTTTATTTATGTGTGGAATCATTGGTGTAGAAAATAATGAAAATGCAGCTGTACTTGCTTCAGCAGGCCTTATAACTCTTCAGCATAGAGGAGAAGAATCTTCCGGTATTACCATCAGCGGAAAAGAGAAAATGAAAACTTTCAGGTCTATGGGACTTGTTTCAACTTTGTTTAATGAAGGAACTTTAATAAATAAGCTTCAGGGAACAGTAGCCATCGGCCATGTACGATATTCAACATCTGCTAAAAGTTCTTTAATAAATGCGCAGCCTTTTGAGATAAATTGCATTCATGGAAATATAGCTGTAGCTCATAACGGGAACATAACAAATTTTCTTAAGATAAAGGAAATGCTTCTTAAAAAAGGAGCGATATTTAACCACACTTCAGATACTGAGATTTTGCTTCATCTTATAGCTATGTCTAAAGGCAGTCTTGCTGATGTTGTGGCAAAATCTTTACACAAGCTTAGGGGTGCATTTTCTCTTGTTATTCTTAAAGATAAAACGTTGATAGGCGCACGTGACGAGCATGGGTTTAGGCCTTTAGTTCTTGGGAAAATTGATAATTCTTATATAATATCTTCAGAAACTGCTGCGATTGAAGTTATTGGTGGTACATATATAAGAGACATTATGCCGAGTGAA
The DNA here is from genome assembly GCA_031278895.1 of Candidatus Endomicrobiellum guadaloupense. Lineage (GTDB taxonomy): Bacteria > Elusimicrobiota > Endomicrobiia > Endomicrobiales > Endomicrobiaceae > Endomicrobiellum > Endomicrobiellum guadaloupense. Next base: position 14,739 of record JAITJN010000050.1, on the reverse strand, counting down.
ATTGTTGTTATAGAAAATGGACAAATAAAAAAATCATTTTTTTATAAAAAGTCTAAACAACAACATACATGTATTTTTGAGCAGGTTTACTTTTCAAGGCCTGACAGCATAATGTTTGGTAAAACTATAAAAGAAGTTAGAGTAAAGACGGGAGAGTTTCTTGCTGAGCAAATGAAAGGTATAAAGGCAGATATCGTAATGCCTGTTCCAGATACAGGTTATTATGCTGCATTAGGCTTTGCAAGAGCTTCAAATATACTTTTTGAAAATGGTTTTGTAAGAAACCATTATGTGGGAAGGTCTTTTATAAAACCTTCTCAAAATTTAAGAGATGTTACTGCAAGACTTAAATTAAGGCCAATAAAAGAAGTTGTAAACGGCAAGGATATTATTCTTATTGATGATTCTATCGTAAGAGGGACAACATCAAGGAGACTTCTTGGCGTTTTAAAAGATGCAGGCGCAAAGAAGATTCACTTTGTCTTGTCTTGTCCGCCAATAATAGGTTCTTGCTATTATGGAATAGATACGCCAACAAAAGATCATTTAATAGCTGCTAGAAGTTCTGTTGAAGAAATGAGAAAATATTTAGGTGTAGAAAGTCTAACATTTTTAAGTTTAGATAATCTTGTAAAAGCTTGTTCTTTTGCAGCCAAAAAAGATAAAGTATTCTGCACTGCTTGTTTTACTGGAAAATACCCTACGAAGATTTCAAAGGATACATATAAGGAAGACTGTTAAAATGGCAAAGTACATTTTTATTACGGGTGGAGTTGTGAGTTCGTTAGGAAAGGGCATTTCCGGAGCCAGCATAGGGAAACTCTTACAGCTTCAAGGCTTTAAAGTTAGCATGCTTAAATTTGACCCGTATATAAACGTAGACCCAGGTACTATGAACCCGTATCAGCATGGGGAAGTTTTTGTAACAATAGACGGTGCTGAGTCTGACTTGGATTTAGGAACATATGAGAGATTTTTAGATGTTTATACAAGCAAAACAAATACAAATACAGCTGGAGATATTTACCGCACGGTGATAAATAGAGAAAGAAAGGGCAATTATGACGGCGCTACGGTACAAGTTATACCACATATAACAGACGAAATAAAAAAACGTTTTGCTGCTTTAAAAAATGAGTGCGATATTTCTATTATTGAAATAGGTGGGACTGTTGGCGATATTGAAGGTCTTCCTTTTATGGAAGCCGCAAGACAATTCCAACTTGAAAACAAAAAAGAAGATATTTTCAGCATACATGTTACGCTTGTTCCATATATTGCAGGTGCGCACGAACTTAAAACAAAGCCTACGCAACATTCTGTTAATAAGTTAAGAGAAATAGGTATTTCTCCTGATATGATTATATGTAGGACAGAGTATCATCTTGACGAATCTTTAAAAAGAAAAATAGCTTTATTTTGCAATGTCAGACAAGATTGTGTTGTAGAGGTTATGGATGCACCATCAATTTATTACATACCAGAAGCACTTTATAAGCAGAAAGTTGATTCTCTTGTTATGGAAAAGTTGGAGATGAAGTCTAAAAAGAAATTTGACAAAGCTTGGTTTTCAAAGATAAAGTCTTTTAGTAAGTTTTCAAAGACTGTTAAAGTAGCTGTTGTTGGAAAATATGCAGATTTAAAAGATGCTTATAAATCTATTGACGAGTCTTTAAATATTGCAGCTGCAGATTTAAAAGTAAAATCAAAAATAGATTATCTTGCTGCTGAAGATAAAGATTTAATAAAAAAGTTAAAAGAATATGATGCTATATTAGTTCCTGGCGGATTTGGGAATAGAGGCATAGAAGGGAAAATAAAAGCTATAAGTTACGCGAGAGAAAACAAAATCCCATTTCTAGGCATATGCCTTGGCATGCAGTGCAGCGTTATAGAAGTATCAAGAAATTTGGCAAAGCTTAAAGATGCCAATTCAACCGAATTTGATGAGTCTACAAAACACCCTGTAATTAAAATTCTTGAGGAACAAAAAAATGTTAAGTACAGAGGTGGTACAATGAGGCTTGGTAATTATAAATCTGAAATTAAGAAAAATACTTTAGCTCATAGTTTATATAAATCTCATGAAATAGAAGAGCGCCATAGACATAGATATGAAATGAATCCTGAATTTGTAGAAGCTTTGGAAAAAGCAGGTCTTCATGTAACCGCATATCATAAAGGAGTTTTGCCAGAAATTGTAGAGATAAAGAATCATCCATTTTTTATAGGTGTACAGTTTCACCCTGAGTTTGGTTCAAGGCCTATGAAACCGCATCCTTTATTTAAAGGGTTAATTGCAGCTGCATTAAAAAATAAAAAGAGTTAATTCTAAAGTATTTCACATTAACCTTCCAGTACATATGTGTATATGATTATACTTACTATAAGCCATATGTTGCGAAAAGGGTTTTTATATGTATAGTAACTTTACTTTTATAACACGTTCATTTTTTATAATTTTATTGTTTTTATTTGTTTCAAGTTGTAAAAACAACAACGTTTATCGTAATTATGACAACCAGCCTCATAATCAAAAAAACTGCATTTTTTGTCAGATAGATATAATTAGTAAAAATAAAATTTATAAAGAGACTGATTCCATACTTATCTTTAAAGATATAAATACTAAACCTGCAGTTTATATTTTATGCATACCTAAAAAACATATAAAGAATTTATCTGAAGTTTCTCCAAGTGATGCATTCTTATTAGGTGAGATGCAGGTTGAAATTGCAAATATAGGTCGAGAAATATGTCCTAATGGTTTTAGAGTAGTTACTAATACAGGAAGTGATGCTCATCAAACAGTTTTTCATTTGCACTATCATATTCTTGGTGGAGAATCTATTTGTAATTTAGCTGAAACAGGTTTTAGCTTAGGAGCCTTATTGTATAAAGACGTTGACATGATAGTTTTTTTGTGTAACGATCCAGAATTCCCTGTACATATCATTGTTGAACCAACCATGAATATAGATAGTTTAATACGGTCGACTCATCACATACATTCCTTTTAGGCCGTATACAAATGAAGATTTCAGAGCTTGGAAAACAGTATTGTTCAAACGGTTTTAGAATTGTTACAAACTCAGGCCAAGATTCTCATCAAGTACAACCTCATAAATTACGTTACCACATTCTCGGGGGTAAAAGACTTAGCAGATTGGCTTACTAAGCTTGATAGTTAACCCTATGCCTAGCAGCTTGCTGTGCGGATGTTCATTTGTACTGTAAGAGATCTTCTACAGAACTGTCTATATTAGAAAGAATTGATTTGAAAAGCGCTTTAAACCATGAATCCTCTTGACCTTTTTCACTTGTCTTTGAGATAAAAAGTTCATCAATATCTATTGCCGTAAGTTCTTTCTTTTTAGTGTTAATTAAGTCTATTCTATGTTCTGCATCAATCTGGTCTTGTTCAAAACGTGCATATACTCTGTTGCGTCTATTTTCCAGTTGTTGATACTTATTTTGTAATTCGTCAACTTTTCTTTGGGTATCTATAACTTTATTCTGATCAGTTAGAAATGCTAAGTTATTTTTTGCCGTTGCTAATTTATTTTCTAATACGATTAAACCCTCATCAATGGATCTCAAAACATCATTTTCTCTATTCAATGTTCTAATTGCAAAATCTCTTTTCAGTTCAGCGGATGTTTTTAATTTATCAAGTCTCTTTTCAATCATAAGACGTCCCTGAAGTGCTAGGTTTCCAACAACTCTGTCAATGCTATGGTATGACAATATGCTGTTTCCATCAATTATGCTCCAATCAGTTTGAGCTTTGCCAAGATCACCACCAGTCCATCCACCGTACCCAACTTTTGTGACAATATCCTTCTCATCTGCAATTATGATTATACTATTTGAACCTAAACTTTTTTTAACTGTATCTGCACTATCTTTACTAAATACTTTAGGTGCTTCAAATGTAATTAAATCAACAGGAAGATTAGAAGATTGTTTTACATAAGGGGCTACTATACTTGCTATACCTCCACCTAAGCTATGCCCAGTTATAAGTATTCTTTTTACAGTTCCTTTTGTCATAAAATTTTCAATTAAATCGTGTATTTGGTTTTCAATATCTCGGAAAATATTATAAATCCCAGCATGTACATCAAGAGTTAGCTTACCAATGGTTACTCTTTTACCAAAAAAGTTAGCATCACTAACCGACTCATTAAAATTTGATGTTCCTCTAAAAGATAAAACTAGAGTTTCTTCACCATTTATTTCTGTTGTATATGCAAGTCCTTTTTCTTCATAACTACTTGTATATAGTCCGAAAAGCCAAGAGTTTGGAGCAATAATAGTTTTGTATTTATTTGCACCAAGCAAGGTAGGTATTTCGCTGGGTTCTGTTACCATGTTATGTTTACTGAAATATGCTGCTTTAGCTGCCATTGCTGCATTGTAGAGGAGTTCGTATTTATCGAAAATACCATTGTAATAAGAAGGATCAGTGAGTAATTCTTCAGCCCCTTCAAGACCGCGTATTCCAATGAGCTTTTCTAGAGAACTGTTATAAGCTTGCGCTTTAGCACATATACCAAAGCATGTAAAGGCACTTACTAGAATCAACGAATATAAGAGTTTCATAAGACCTCCCTTATACTTCTACTTAAGTAAGAATCTTTCTCTTTACTTATAGGTTAATTCTCAGAAATGAATTGATTTAGGTGAATTGTGAGATTTTTGAAAAGTTATGAAATAAAAAATCTCCATCCAAGAATTGTTCTATGGATGGAGATGGGAATATCTTTAATTCAGCTTAAATATTAAAAATCGAATCTTGTTCTTATTCCTGCTACAAATACATTATTTTGAAGATCTACGTTTCCACCACTAGGATTTATAAAGTATTGTACAGCTGATGTGATACCGAGATATTTATTTACACCAATTCTATAATAGAATTCAACCTCAGTTTCTGCTCCATTTTTGTAAGTTACATTTATGTTTGAATAGTTATGCAAGTCATACATTTGACCTACTCCAAAACCAATTGTATCGCTTCCTCTTGACCATGCACAACCTTGAAGTTGCAATCCTAAATCCCAAGATAACGTTGGAGTTGTCATATATTTACTTTTTTTTGTATCATACGTAGTCACGGAAGGATCTTTCCAAGAAAATCTTCCAAATACACCGATGAGTTTACTTACTTCATAATCAGCACTTATGCCAAATCCATAAGTTCCTGACTTTTTACTTAAATCGTTACAAGAATAGTGAAGGGTATTATTTCCCCAAATATAAAGCTTGTAGTTGCCTTTTTTTGAAAGTTTATAGGTAATTTGTAAAGCGTTTATTCCATCTAAATCAATGTGTTCTGTTTTTGTTGAATAATAGCCATAAGATAAATCAAACATATTTGATAATACATAGCTTAAATTTAAAGCTACTCTCTGCGCAGGAGCTTCAAGTATTTTATCTCCGCTAAAAATACTTGTAATAAATTGAGCATTTTTATCTTTTGAGTATCTATTTCCAGTAAAATTTGAAACGAAATCTAGTTTACCAAAACTTATAGTTAGTTTGTTGTCTAAACATAATTGTTGATAGTATAAATCTGTGACTTTTGCACGTTCAAGTTCTCCGTTAAACGTAGGGTCAGTTACTGCGTTAACGTTTGCATATGTCTTGACGTTTTTAGATAATCCATTTCCATTACCACCTTTAAAACGAACAACCACTTTTCCATTATTTTCAAGAATCTTCTCTAATCTTAAATCAAATACATATACTGCGGTATTTGATCCATCTTCAGACTTTCCTACATTGTCTTTAGGCGTTCCTTGGAAGACAAATGTACCTCCACCAGAAATTTTTATATTAAGATCTTGCACTATGTCTATAGATTTTGCAACAGTCTGTGCAAGTATTTGTGAAGGAGAAATTAAGGCAAAAACTATAGCCAAAGCTAAAATTTTCGCTATAAGTTTTCTCATCGCAAAGTGCCTTCTTGAATTTTATTTTTGCCTGCATTTTACTGAATATATACTTCCAGAAACTTAGCATCTCCAGTTAATAAAACAGTATTTTTCAAGACTGCTGGCAACAAAACAGTATCGCCTTTAATTATTTCTTCTATTGCGTGATTGTATTTCAAAGTAGCATGTCCATCAAAACATATTAAAATGACGAAAGAATCAATTTGTTTTAAGATTTCTGTATTATATTTCTTTATCAAACTTAAATCTACTGCTTGAACATTGAAATACTTACATTCCGCTACAGTCTTCACCCCAACCTTGTTTTCCGTATTTGACACAGTGACAGCTTTTGCTGAGAAATCAATCGCATCAACTGACTCCTGTACATGTAATTTTCTACAATTACCATTTTTGTCTTTACGATTGTAGTCATAGATGCGATATGTTAGATCTGAAGTTTGTTGAACTTCAATTAGTATTATTCCTGCACCAATTGCATGAACAAGACCAGCCGGAATTAGAAATCCTTCATTTGGGGCAACTGATTGATAGTTAAGGACATCTTCTATCGTGTTATTTTTAGCTCTTCTAATGTATTCTTCTTTATCCAACTCTTTGTTAAATCCCAAAACCAATTTTGCATCTGAATCATTTTGCAAGACATGCCACATTTCAGTTTTACCAAAACTGCCGTGACGCTTTTTTGCAAGAGCGTCATTAGGATGTACTTGTACAGATAAATTTTCTTTAGCATCAATAAATTTAACTAAAAGCGGGAATTCGTTACCAAACTTTTCTAAAACATTTTTGCCTAATATCTCAACAGAATTTGTTTTAAGGATTTCACTTAACGATGTACCTGCAAGTTTACCATTGGAAATTATAGAAATATTCCCCTTAACACAGCTTAACTCCCAAGACTCGCCAATTGATGACGAATCTGTTTGTTTATTATAACAACTTTTTAATTTAGTTCCACCCCAAACTGTTTCCTTTAGAATAGGAGTAAATTTAAAAGGATAAAGAGATTTAATCATATTTTGAGATAAGGCTATCTTTCTTCCATATAAAAGCAAGAAGCATTAGGGTTAGTACTGTTGATAGATAACATCCTGTAAAAAGACCTTTCCAACTATATTCTGTAATAATCATTGCAGCTATCACACCGGCAAAGAATGTTCCTATGTATTCAAATATTCCAACAAAACCTATAGCAGCACCAATAGATTCTTTTGGAGAAAGACGGCCAATGAGCGCTCCCATTGCAACGCTTTGAGGCCCTTCTATAAAGAAACCAACTGCAGCTAAAATGAATGCAATTACCCACCAAGGAGTTGTTACTGAAACAAACGTATACATTGCCCATAAGCTTGCAACTAGAAATACCAAATATATTATACTTATCGGTACGCAACGGCCTTTAAATGCTTTGTCAGCCAAGTATCCTGCAGATATACCACCAAAGACACCAATTATTGGCATAGATATTAAAAGCGAGGCTGCCGTTGCTGGAGGTATACCTCTTTCTTTCATAAATATTGTGGACCAATCTAAAGATGTAAAACGTACAAAGTATAAAGACATTGCTGCTATAGAAACAAGCCATAAGTAATAATTTTTAAAGATATATTTACTTAAAATTTGCCAATGAGAAAGATTGCTTTTTTCTTCTACTTTTACCAATGTACGGTCATTACGAAAATCTTCTATTTTAGGTAATCCAACACATTCTGGTTTGTCAGTCATTACAAATAACAATGCAACACCAACTATTAGTCCTAGAATTCCTGGTGCATAGAAAACTGCTTTCCAATGGCCAGTTGCTATAAAAAAGGTAGCTAAGAAACCTATGCCGGTAATACCTGCCATTTTAGAAGAACTATGTAGAGTCCATATAGTTCCCCTCTCATTTTGTGAGAACCAGTGAACTAGTCCTTTTGCACAAGGAGTAAAACCCATTGATTGAAAGGCACCATTTAATCCCCAGAAAAATGCTAAAAGTGGTAAAGTTGGAAGATATGCGAAGAAAAGATTTATTACTGAAGAACCTATGAGGCCAAAAGCTAAGAAAAATTTAATGTTACATTTATCAACTGCAAGACCACTTATAAATTTACCTATACCGTAAGTTACAGCCATTGATGACCCTATAATACCAAACTCAAGCTTTGTAAGATGAAGATCATCAATAAAAAAGGAGCCTACATAAGGGATATTTTTTCGTACGAAATAATACATCAAATAACCAATGTACATACTCAAGAACATTCTAATACGCCAATGCTTGTACTTATTTGATACTTTTTGCTCATTCTTTATAGGACTTGGAGCATCTGATAATAACTTAATCCACTTTGTTAACTTTGATATCATATTGCTTTCCCCTCATTTCTTATATATACAATCAAAAATTTTTAATGAAAAGGAAATACATATTAATTTTAAGAAACTTTTGTCACAGATAGATTATTCTGCTAAGCACTATATTACCTTATTGTATGAATATTTTTTACTAAACTAAGCTTTAGTTGTAAAAAAGTTGTGAAAATAAGGGATAGGATAAATAAAGTAAAATCTTGCCATGTACTATCTGGATTGTTATGCCCTAGAGATATTTTAAGCGTAGCGCCTTAATCGGCAAGTATAAACTTAAAAATACAAAGCTACTTAATTATTTAGTATAATAACATAATACCAAAAACTTAGGGAGATGCGGATGAAAGAAGAAAGATATTTTCGTAAACTTTATATAGCAAGACCAATAATCCCTATGGGCAGAGATATTGGGTTTTTACCAGGTACTAAAGAAGAAAAGCTTGGCGCTTGGATGGGCGCTATAAATGACAATTTTGAATTTTTGATGGACAAAGGGCGCAATGACGGTTTAAAAGCCGAAGAAAAAATAGACTATCTTTTTGATTCTGGTCAGATAGAGATTGATTCTTTGACGTATATAAGAGGACGTTCTCTTCCACAGCAATATATTATTATTGACGATGCGCAGAATTTAACCCCTCACGAGATAAAAACTATTACGTCAAGAGCTGGTAACAGGACTAAGATAGTTTTGACTGGAGATCCGTATCAGATTGACAATCCATATCTTGATGCCTCTTCAAATGGACTTACTTATCTTGTTGAGAGATTTAAAGGACAAGAGATATTTGGCCACGTAACGTTCTCAAAAAGCGAGAGAAGTTCTCTTGCCGCATTATCGTCAGAATTACTTTGATGAATAGCGATATAAATGATATAAATAATTCTTAATATAGACATGCATATACATACATCTTTTTCCGATGGAATTTTTACTCCAAAAGAAGTAGTTGAATATGCGTTAAAAATGAATTTGTCTGCAATAAGCATAACAGATCACGATTCTATAGATGCTATAGATGAGGCTTTTAGCTTTGCTTTGTACAAAGACATTGAAATTATTCCTGGAATTGAACTTTCTTGCGATGTTGAGCCAGAGTCTGGGAAAAGTGAGATGCATATCTTGGGCTACTTTATAGACTATAAGTCTGAACATTTAAAGAAAACTTTAAATGTTTTCAAACAAGCAAGATATGATAGAGCTATAAAAATATTTGATAAACTCCAAGAAAGCGGCGTAGAACTAAAAAATGTGGATTTTATTAGCAATATTGGCAAAGTAGCAATAGGACGTTTGCACTTTGCAAAAGCTTTAATTGAAGAAAGATTTGTAGGAAGTGTTCAAGCAAGAAGCATTTCAACGGTACTTATCAAAAGATAAGCCTGCATATGTTCCAAAATCCTCAATTTATGCAAAAGATGCTATAAAACTTATTTTGGATTCTGGTGGTATTCCTGTTATGGCACATCCATATTATGTGCACTACAGCGATATTGATTTATTTAAATCTCTTGTTGATTGTGGTCTTATGGGAATAGAAGCTTGGCACATAAAACATTCTGAGAGTGCTGTAAAGAAATTTATTGATATGTCTAAGGAATTTAACCTTATTGCAACTGGTGGTTCTGATTGTCATGGCCCATTTAAAAAAGAAAAGCCTGTTATGGGAAAGATAAAAGTTCCTTATTCAGTATTGGTAAACTTAAAGAATGCAAGAGAGTCGCTTTATAAGAATTGATTTATGGAATATATAAATAAAACTATTTTTCTTAATTATTTGAATTGTCCTACTTTAGGATGGAAGACAAAAAGAAATCTGCTTCCAAAATTTTCTGGACTTAACAATAACCTTTTGACTTTAGAAGGAAAAAATATACACAAAGAAGCACTCAAGTTATTTCCTGACGCTGTAAGTGGAAAAGAGCTTAAACTTGAAAAAGCTGATGTTTGCTGTAAAGAGTTACTTTTAGATTTAAAAGTAACTAAAGTTATTTATGACATGCATTTTGTTGCAGATGGTTTTTATGCAAAATATAATATATTGAAAAAGCTTGAGGACAATGCTTGGCATTTGTTTGAAGTTAAATCTGGAAGCAGATATAAAGTTAAATACACAAACGATATTTCTTTTAATGTAATGGTTTTGTCAAAACTTGGGATAAAAGTAAGTAAGGCAAGCATTTTGCATTTATCTAATGATTACAGACTCGATATGGACTATTCAAAACTTTTTACTGAAACAGATTGTACTAACAAAGTTGAACTAAAAGTTCAAGAGTTTTCAAATATTTCTAATACAGCTTTTGAAGCTTTGAATTCTGATAATATGCCACAGCCAATTTTAAAAAGATTCTGTAAAAAGTGTCCTGTTTTTGATATTTGTATAGGAAAAGGTGTTGAGAAACATATATTTGATTTACCTAGACTTTCCATATTGCAAATGGACAAGCTTATAGCAATTGGCGCTGACACTATTGATAAAGTTCCTGATGATTTTGAACTTACTAAACGCCAGAAAATAGTCAAAAATTGTGTTCTTACAAATACTCGTTATGTGTCGGATAATTTAAAGACAGAGCTAGAAAATATAAAACAGCCGTCTTACTATCTTGATTTTGAGTCTGTAACTACAATAATGCCTTTATACCCAAATATAGCGCCACATACGCAAATTTTAACGCAGTTTTCTTTGGATAAAGCAGACATTAATGGAAATATTTTAAAACATTATGAGCATATTGCAGATCAAACAAGAGACTGCAGTAAAGATATTGCAGAGAAATTGATAAAGTATTTAGATGAAGTTGGTAGCATAATAACTTATGCAGATGCTGAACGCATTATAATTTCTAAATTGGCTTTACTTTTCCCTGACTTGTCAGAGAACCTTAACAAAATAATTGAAAGAATTATAGATTTGGAACTTATAATAAGAAATAATTATTACGATATAAACTTTCACGGCAGAACATCTATAAAGAAAATTCTTCCTGTCTTAATACCTGATATGAATTACGACAGTTTAGACATTGGTGAAGGAGGTGAAGCTTCAGCAGCTTTTGCATTTATGGCAATGGGTCTATACGATGATGAAAAAATAAAAGAGACTAAAAATAATTTGCTTAAATATTGCGCTCAAGATACGCTTGCAATGATACGTATACATCAGTTTTTAATAAATGTTACAAAATGATAGAATCTCAAAATATGTTTTTTATATAATTGACAGAACTTAGGGGGGAAGAGGATGGCAAAAGACGAAAAACTTAAAGCATTGGATTTAGCTCTTTCGCAAATAGAAAAAGATTTTGGTAAAGAAGCAATAATGAGACTTGGCGAGAAACACTCAAGAGAAAAAGTTGACTTTATACCAACAGGCGCGCTTCCTTTAGATGTAGCTATAGGTATTGGTGGAATTCCCAGAGGAAGAATAATTGAAATTTACGGTCCTGAATCTTCAGGAAAAACTACTTTAGCTTTGTGTATGGTTGCAGAAACTCAAAAGCTTGGCGGCATTGCAGCATATATTGACGCTGAACATGCTATGGACCCTGAATATGCTCAAAAATTAGGTGTAGACATAGACAATCTTTTGATATCACAGCCAGATTCTGGAGAGCAAGGGTTAGAAATTGCAGATAAACTTATACGTTCAGGAGCAGTTGATATTATAGTTGTTGACTCAGTGGCAGCTCTTGTCCCTAAAGCTGAAATTGAAGGCGAGATGGGAGATTCTTTTGTAGGTTTACAGGCAAGGCTTATGAGCCAAGCTTTGAGAAAACTTACTTCAAATATTTCTAAGTCAAAAACGTCAATTATATTTATAAATCAGCTTAGACAAAAAATAGGCGTAATGTGGGGAAACCCTGAAACTACTCCTGGAGGACTTGCTCTTAAATTTTATTCTTCTGTAAGGCTTGATATAAGAAGAGTAGAATCTGTTAAAAAAGGTGATGATATTTTAGGAAACAGAGTAAGAGTAAAAGTTGTAAAAAACAAGGTTGCAGCGCCGTTTAAACAGGCTGAATTTGAAATAATGTTTGGACAAGGTGTAGATAGATTTGGATATCTTATAGATATGGGTGTAAACGACGGGATAATAGAAAAATCAGGAGCATTTTTTAGCTATAACGGAGAGAGACTAGGTCAGGGGAGAGATAATGTTAAAGTATATTTATCTAATAATACGCAAATAGCAGACGAAATAGAATCAAAAATAAGAGCAAAGGCTTTTGGCGAGGCGAGTAACCAACCAAAAGAAAAGGATAAAAAAGAAGATATAGTAAAGGAAAAATCCGGGAAATTTTCAAAGAAATAGGACTCAATATGAAAATCCTAATAACAGGTGGAGCAGGATTTATAGGGTCAAATATAGCAGACGCTTTGTTAGCAAAAGAGCATGATGTTATTGTTTTTGATAATCTATCTTTAGGGAAAAAAGAGAACGTAAATAAAAAGGCTATATTTTATAAAGCAGACATTTATAATAAAAAAGAAGTTGACGAAGTATTTAAGAAAGAAAAGCCTCAAATTGTAATACATCATGCTGCCCAAATAGACGTAAGAAAATCTGTTGAAGATCCATTTTTTGACGCGCAGGTTAATATATTGGGTTCTATAAATGTATTAAATGCATGCGTTGAAAATAAAGTAAAAAAAATTATATTTGCATCTTCTGGCGGTTCAGTTTATGGAGAATGCAAGTCTTTGGCACCTAAAGAAGACGCTAAAACAAATCCATTATCTCCATATGCAATAGCAAAGAATTCTGTTGAAAATTATATAAATTTTTATTCTGTTGTACATGGTTTAGATTATACAATTCTAAGATATGGCAATGTATATGGGCCAAGACAAGACCTATATGGAGAAGCTGGCGTCGTTGCTATTTTTGCAGGAAGAATGCTTAAAAACGAAGAACTCCTAATTTTTGGCGACGGCAAACAAATGCGAGATTATGTTTATGCTGGAGATGTAGTAAATGCAAACATAAAATCTTTAACAAAAGGTAAAAATCAAGTTATAAATATAGGAACAGGAAAAGCGGTTTCAGTAAACGAACTTGTTAAAATAATAAGTAAGTCTATTGGTTACAAGAAAAAGGCAGTACATAAACCAAAAAGAGATGGAGAGTTATTTAAAAGTTTCTTAAATATAAATAAGGCAAAAACTGTTTTATCTTGGACTCCTAAAGTTAATATGGAGCAAGGAATAAAATTAACTATTGACTATTTTAAAGAGAGAATATAAATGAAAGCATTTGTTTTAGCTGCAGGGCTAGGGACAAGGCTTAGACCTTTGACGGCAAATATTCCCAAACCAATGATCCCTGTTTTGGATAAACCAGCCTTATACCATACTTTCTCAAATCTTTGGAAACATGGTTTTACTGATGCTTGCGTAAATACATATTATATATCGAATGTTATAACAGATTACTTTGAAAAAAATAAGCCTGATATAAATCTTGAGTTTTCTAAAGAAAAAACACTTTTAGGGACAGCGGGAGCTATAAAGAAAAAAGAAAATTTTTTTGACGATACATTTGTTGTAATGTCTGGAGATGGATTAAGCGATATTAATCTAAAAAAAGTAATAGAATTTCATAAGAAAAAGAAATCTTTAGCTACAATAGCACTAAAGAAAATAAGTTCTCGTTTTGAATATGGAATAGCTATAACAAATAAAAGTGGAGAAATAAAGAAGTTTGTTGAAAAGCCCTCTTGGAGAGATGTTTTCAACGATGAGGTAAATACAGGAATATATGTATTTGAGCCAGAAATTTTTAACTATATTCCAAAAGATACTTTCTTTGATTTTAGCATGGATTTATTTCCGCTTTTAATGAAGAAAGGAAAAAAGATTTTTGGATATTTGATGGATGAATATTGGACAGATATAGGAAATATATTTGAATATAAAAGAGGGGTTTTTGACGCTTTAGATGGAAGCCTTAAACTTAACTTGGGGTTAATAAATAATAACGGTAAATACATATCTGTTTCTGCAAAGATTGATAAAAGTGTTAGAATAGAAGGGCCATGTTTTATATCTGACAATGTTAGTATAAAAGAAAACTCTATAATAAAACCATATTCAGTAATTTCCAGGAATGTTAGAATAGGAAAGAATACAGTTATAGATAGAACTATAATCTGGGGGAACTCAACGGTAGGGATAGGCGCAGAACTAATAAATAGCGTTTTAAGTTCAAATACTTTAATTCCTGCAGGTGTATCGTTATATGATTCTATAATTATGGAATCCTTATGCTAGAATAAAAAGGAAAAAAGATAAAAATGTTAAAAGAGCAAGGGTATTATTTTACATCCGAATCAGTAACAGAAGGACATCCCGATAAAGTATGTGATATAGTGTCAGACACGATATTAGATGAGATATTAAAACAAGATGAAAAAG
>JAITJN010000049.1 GCA_031278895.1 Candidatus Endomicrobiellum guadaloupense | reverse complement strand
AAGGATCTTTGCTTCTATCACTTTACGCCGCGTTTTATCTTTGATTTTTTTTTCATTTCTTTAGTTTTGTCGTTTCTGGCATTGAAACAAAGTTGGCGCTTTCAATTCTTCCTTCTTCTGTTAACTCTTTATTATTCCCCCTATTGTACTCAAAACCCTCTTTATCACAGAACTGATCAACTTCTCAACTTGCATGCTTTACGAACTCGCGTGTTAGCTTTGCGTTATCTGAATATAAACTCTTTACCTTCAACGGCACTTTGCTATACCTCTTTTTATACGGCCGTTGTCACCATTTGTTAAAGGCCAATATCCCATTTCCTCGGTATCTCTTCTGCCAATTATACACCGTTGCACTGCTTATTCCATGATGCAGCTAATTTTGAACCTAGACCAAATCATTGCTAATGCTCTATGACGTTTTTACGGTATTTGGCCTCTTGACTTATTTCGCTTTGTCTCTCTGCTTTCTGTAACTCTTTTATTGCCCGCTTTGCTGCTATTTTGTGGTAAATTGAATATATCCCGATTAGAACCCTCAGAAATTTTGCTTCCCTGAAAGGAATGTGTTCCACTTCTATTTGTGATATTCTACCTACAGATATTTTGATATAACTTCTTAAAATAGTATAATCTTGTTTCACGTGAAACAGCCGAGATACCATGGAGAGCGTTAAATGAGTAAAGTAATTGCAATAGCCAACCAAAAAGGTGGTGTCGGAAAAACGACGACGGCAATCAATTTATCAGCAAGTTTGGCAAGTCTCGGACAGGAATGTTTGTTGATTGATATGGACCCGCAAAGCAACTCTACAAGCGGACTTGGTGTTAATAAAAATGCTTTAGAAAAAACTTTGTATGATGTTTTAATTGATGATGTTTCCCTTGAAGACATCTTGCAAGACACCGAAATGGATTGGCTTGACGTTGCCCCTTCTACTACCGACCTTAGTGGTGCAGAAATAGACTTAGTCACCTTAAAAAACAGGGAAAAAAGATTAAGACTGTCCATGGAAAAATTTCAAAAGGTGTACAAGTACATAATTATAGATTGCCCACCATCCTTAGGATTGTTAACTATAAATTCTTTGATTGCTGCTGATACAGTTTTGATACCAATGCAATGCGAATTTTTTGCTCTAGAAGGGCTTGGGCAGTTATCTAAAACCATTTTTGCTCTAATGCAGGAATATAAATTAGATTTAGAGGGCGTTCTTTTTACAATGTTTGATACAAGGACTAATCTTGCCGGGCAAGTTGTTGATGAAGTAAAAAAATTTTTTAATGATAAGGTTTATGAAACAAAAATTCCAAGGACAATAAAACTTGCTGAAGCACCAAGTTTTGGTAAGCCTGTTATATTATACGATCCAAACGGAAGAGGAACCCAATCTTATTTAGACCTTGCGAAAGAATTTCTTTCAAAACAGGATCAAAAATAATTATAAGTTTCACGTGAAACAAAATATAGGATAGTTTTACTAAATACTATTTTGTTTAAGTGTTTGCTCACAAACTGCTGCTTTTATTAGTGCACGAAATTTGTTTTTAAGTTAATAGGGAAAAGGGATGTTAGTGGGGCAGGTCGTGTCGTTATTTCTTTTTTCTTTGTGGACAAGCTGGCGTGACAATAAATAACAGGGAAAGGACTTCCCTTTTACTCCTTTTCCTATATGTGATTGATATTTTCAACTATATATATTCGTCTCTTATACCGTTATCTATGTTTGTAAAAAGCTTTTCTAAAATTTTTATACTAGTATTATCAAGTTTACTTTTATGTTCATCAATAAGTTTATACCCCAAAGTTTTAACTTCAGGAGTTGCAAAATCTTCAAGATATTCCTTTAGAGTTACTAAAGCATTAATGTCGCACATATGCTTTATAGTGCCTGGTTTTGCTAAATCCATAAAATACTCCCCTGTTCTATTTTTGCGATAACATGCTGCACAAAAACTTGGTATTAATCCCTGCGACAATAAAGATTGTACTATTTGATTTAACGTACGTTGGTCGTTAAGACTAAACTGCCTTTCAAGTTTGTCATTATGCTGCGAAGAATCTTCATATCCGCCAGGTGTAACTTTTGATTCTGCACTTATTTGAGAAACCCCTAAATTTACAAGCGTATCTCTAAGCTGCGCAGTTTCTCTTGTAGACATTATTATTCCAGTATAAGGGACAGAAATTCTAATAACAGCAACTAACTTTTTGAAATCTTCTTCAGAGATAGGATATTCAGGGTTATCTGCATATACAGAGCCAGGAGCTGGCTCTACACGAGGGACTGAAATTGTATGAGGCCCAACGCCATAAGTTTTTTCTAAATATTCTATATGCATTAACATTGCAAGAATTTCAAAGCGATAATCGTAAAGACCAAGTAAAGGCCCTATACCAACATCATCAACACCAGCTTTAAAAGCATTGTCAACAGCGTTTAGACGATTGTCAGGATCTGTTTTTGCACCTGCAATATGAAGTTTTCTATAAGTAGCATCGTGGTAAGTTTCTTGGAATATCTGATAAGTACCTATACCAGACTGTTTTAACATTTTAAACTGTTCAATACTTAAAGGCGCAACATTAACATTTACTCTTTTTATTTTATTGCCTTTATATTCTGTATTATAAATAGCTTTTACAGCATCAACATAATAATCTATATTTTCTTTTGAAGAAGCCATTTCGCCTGCAAGCATCAAAATGCGCTTATGCCCTCTTTTAAGGAGTATTTCTGTCTCTTGTTTTATCTCTTGAATAGAAAGTTTTTTTCTTACTGTATGCTTATTATTTGATGCAAAACCACAATACACACAACTGTTAGCACAAAGATTACTTATGTATAAAGGAACAAACATTACCACACGCTTGCCATATATCGCATTTTTAACATGTTTGGCCGCGCCATAAATCTTTTCTAGTAAAGACGCATCTTTAACAGACAAAAGTTTTGCAGACTCTTCAAGACTAAGCCTCTTTAAAAGTTTTGTCTTTTTTAGAATACTGTCTATTTCTTGACGTGAAATATTTAAATTCAATAAAGAATTTATTTTTGATTCATCTATATGTTTCACTAAATCACCCACTTTAAGTTTATAAATGTTGCTATAGTAACAACACAACGTTAGATTTCATTTATTCCTGGAACATTTTTTTCTTTTATAAGAGCAATAAAATTATCAATGGTCATAACACCTAAATCTTTATTGCCTCTGGCTCTTACTGCAACTGAGTTTGCTTCTTTTTCTTTATTTCCAACAACTGCTATATAAGGAATCTTCTGGATTGCATTTTCTCTTATTTTATGGCCAATTTTTTCATTTCTATCGTCAAAAATTGCTCTTATAGCATTTTTCTTTAAAGTTTGTACTAACTCTTTGCAGCCTTCATACTGATCTTCATTTATATTAGCTATTACAACTTGAACAGGAGAAAGCCACAGAGGCAATGCTCCAGCATAATGCTCTAAAAGAACGCCGATAAATCTTTCTAAAGAGCCCATTAAAGCTCTGTGTATCATGTAAGGTCTTGCTTTCTTTCCGGAAGAATCTATATAGGAAATATCAAATCTTTCAGGCAAGTTAAAATCAAACTGTATAGTAGAACACTGCCACAATCTTCCTATAGCATCTTTTATTTTTATATCTATTTTAGGTCCATAAAAAGCACCTCCTCCTTCATCAATCTCATATTCATATCCAGTCTTTTTGAGAGCATTTTCTATAGATTTTTGTGCTTTTCCCCAATCAGATATTTCGCCAACATATTTATTTTCTGGCCTTGTAGCTAGATAAATTTTGTGATCATTAAAACCAAAAGTTTTGAGACAATCTATAGTCATATTGAAAACTCTAAGTATTTCCTCTTCAAGCTGCTCAGGAGAAACAATAACATGGCCATCGTCCTGTGTAAAACCTCTTACTCTTAAAAGTCCATGCAAAACACCTGATTTTTCAAATCTATAAACAGTCCCGAGTTCAGCATATCTTATAGGAAGTTCTCTGTAAGAATGAAGTTTTGTCTTATACACCATTAAATGCATGGGACAATTCATCGGTTTTACACGGTAAGGGTTTCCTTCAATTTCCATTGGCGCATACATATTTTCTAAATAGGTTTGCAAATGACCACTTATTTTAAAGAGTTCTTCGCTTGCAATATGTGGAGTCACAAGCAAATCATAACCATTTTCTAGGTGAAAATTTTTCCAATATGTCTCAATAATATTTCTTAAAAGAGCGCCTTTTGGGTGCCATAAAACAAGGCCACCACCAACAGCATCGTTAATGCTAAACAAATCCAAATCTTTACCGAGTTTTCTATGGTCTCTTTTTTTTGCCTCTTCAATTTTATTTAAATAATCATCTAAATCTTTTTTTGTAAGGAAAGCTGTACCATAAATTCTCTGAAGTTGCTCTTTCGAAGAATCCCCTCGCCAATAGGCTCCTGCTACTGAAAGCAGTTTAAAATATTTCAGTTCCCCAGTAGATTTAATATGAGGCCCTTTACACAAATCGGTAAAAGCTCCTGACTTATATACGCTTACATTATCGTCTGGAATTTGCGAAACAATTTCAACTTTGTACCTCTCTCCTTTAGATTCAAATTCTTTAACAGCCTCTTCTTTTGGCATTAAAGAACACACAAAGGGATGATTTTCTTTTACTATTTCTTTCATCTTATCTTCTATTTTTGCTAGGTCTTCAGTAGTAAAAGGTTCTGATCTGTCAAAATCATAATAAAAACCGTCTTCAATAGAAGGTCCTATAGCAACTTTAGTGCCTGAAAAAAGTTCCGTTACAGCAGCAGCCATTATATGAGCTGCAGAGTGTCTTAGAGTATCTAAAGATTTTTCATTTCCCATTTATCTGTACCATCCTGTTTAAGATAAAAATTATTAATTTGATTAATTATATTATATTGTATTATACAACATTTTAATATTTAAGATTTTTCTGTAAATACTCTTCTAAGAGAATCTAATTATACTTACTCTCATTGATACATAAATCTATCGCTTTTAATTTTACATGTCACAAAAATCTTTTGAGCTTTTTTGCAAAAAAATGTAAATATATCATACACTTTAGATTGACTTCTTATATGTGATTTTTTAAAATTATTTCCTTATGAATGAAAAAGAGTTGTCTTTATTTAGACTTATTTTATCAGCTGATATTGGATCTATAAGATTTTTTAGACTGCTTGACACATTTGGTGATGCAGAGTCTATACTTAAAGTAGAGAAGAAAGATCTTATGTCTGTTGATGGTATAGGGAGTGTTCTTTCCGAGTCTATTCTTAATGCTAAAACTTCAAAAAAAGCTGAGAGAGAACTTGAAGTTGCCGAGAAAAATAATATTTCTATTATGCTATATAATAGTAAAAATTATCCAAAGTCTCTAAAAGAACTACCTGCCAAACCTCTTGTTTTATATATAAAAGGTAGTATTTTAGATAAAGATTTTGATTCAATATCAATAGTTGGATCTAGAAAGATAAGTAATTATGGCAAAACTGTAACTTCAGAATTTGCATCTTATTTTGCTCAGAAAGAAATAACTATAGTTTCAGGGCTTGCAAGAGGCGTTGATACTTTAGCGCATATTTCCGCCTTAGAAAATAAATCGAGAACTATAGCTGTGCTTGGCAATGGACTTCTTGTAAATTATCCTCATGAAAATAAAGAATTACAAGAACTAATTTCACAGAATGGAGCAGTTATAAGCGAATTTCCTTTAAACCGACTGCCTGATAAAGGAACTTTCCCAAGAAGAAATAGAATTATAGCTGGATTTTCAAGAGCTACATTGCTTAGTGAAGCTGGAATTGGAAGCGGAGCTACCATAACAGCAAGATTTTGCGCAGAATATGGGAAAGATGTTTTTGCTGTTCCTGGAAGCATCTATTCAAATGTATCAAAAGGAACAAATGAGCTTATACAAAATGGAGCTTATATGGCCCTAAGCCCAAAAAATATGAGCGATCAACTTGATTGGATTCCCAAAAAAGAAATAAAAGCTCAAAGAAATATAAGTGCCTTAGAAAAACTTGATTTAGCGATACTTAATTTAATAGAAAATGAGAGTGACGGTCTTCCAAGTGACGTAATTGCTGAAAAGTTAAGCATTAATATTTCAGAAATAGCAACACCTCTTTTGAGACTGGAAATAACCGGGCTTATAAAAAATACGCCCGGACAGATATATATAAGGAAGTATTAAAGATGTTTGAGTATTACAAAATGCTCATAAGTATAAAGGAGCAAACTAATGTCTAAATATTTAGTGATAGTTGAGTCGCCAGCAAAAGAAAAAACTATATCAAAAATTTTGGGAAAAGATTTTGAAGTTAAAAGTTCTTACGGACATATAAGAGATTTACCTAAAAGCAAACTTGGAATAGATGTAGAAAATAATTTTGAGCCAACTTATACAAACATGCCTAAGGCAAAAAAAGTTATAGCAGCCTTGAAAAAAGAAGCAGATAAAGCTGACGTAGTTTATCTTGCAACCGATTTTGACCGCGAGGGAGAAGCCATTGCATGGCACTTGAAAGAGGCTTTAAAACTTCCTGATTCAAAAATTTCAAGAATAACATTCCATGAAATTACACCTGAAGCTATATTAGATGCTGTAAAACATCCAAGAAGTTTGGATATGGGTCTTGTAAACAGTCAGCAAGCACGAAGAGTTTTAGATAGACTTGTTGGATATAAGATCTCCCCTCTTTTATGGAAAAAGATAAAGATAGGGCTTTCAGCAGGCAGAGTACAGTCTGTAGCTGTAATGATAATATGCGACAGAGAAGAAGAGATTAAAAAATTTATCCCTGTTGAATATTGGAGTATAGAAGCTGAACTTGCAAAATTAAATAAAGAGGGTTGGTCTTTTAAAGCAACACTTGCATCAAAAGGCGAAGTAAAGTTTGAAAAGCTATCGATAAAAACAAAAGAAGAAACTGATTCAATATTAAGTGATCTTAAAGAAGCAAAGTATATAGTACATACTGTTGAGTCAAAACAACGCAAGCGTTCTCCTTACGCACCATATACCACATCTACTTTACAGCAAGATGCCTCAAGACGTTTGGGATTTTCCCCTTCAAGAACAATGGCAATAGCTCAAAAACTTTATGAAGGCATACATATTGGAGGAAGTTCAGAAGTAGGTCTTATAACATATATGAGAACTGATTCCTTAAACATAGCAAAAAGTGTTCAAAGCGAATCAGTGAAATTTATAGAAGCTTCTTACGGTAAAAAGTTTATTCCAAGAACAATAAGAATATATAAAACAAAATCTAAAAATGCACAAGAAGCTCATGAAGCTATAAGACCAACTTCTCCAAAAAGAATACCGTCAGAAATAAAACAATATTTGACTCCAGAAGAATTTAAACTTTACGATTTAATATGGAAAAGATTTACTGCAAGTCAGATGAGTGACGCTCTATATAACATTATAACAGCAGAAATTTCAGCAAAAGATTATATGTTTAGAGCCTCTGGCAGCTCTCTTATTTTTGATGGATTTATGAAAGTATATAATATAGACGATGATGAAAAAGACTCAAAACTTCCGCCACTTACAGAAAATGAACTTTTAAATCTTTTACAAATAATACCGCAACAGCATTTTACAGAGCCGTCTCCTCGTTATAATGAGGCAAGTTTGATTAAAGCATTAGAAGAACATGGCATAGGAAGACCATCAACATATGCTCCTACAATTAAAACTATTCTAGATAGAGTATATGTACGTCTTGACGGTAAAAAGTTTATTCCAACAAATCTTGGTATTGTAGTAAACGATGTTTTAAAAAACCATTTCAGCAACATAGTAAATGTTGAATTTACTGCAAATGTTGAAGAAAAACTTGATGATATAGCTGAAGATAAAGCACAATGGCAAAATGTTTTAAAAGCTTTCTATATACCATTTGATAAACATTTGTCAGAAGCTGAGAAAAATCTTCAAAGACAAAAAATACAACCTCAAATGAGTGATGAAATTTGTCCAAACTGCGGTAGACCCATGGCAATAAGAGATTCACGAAATGGCCAATTTTTAGGCTGTTTAGGGTACCCTGAATGTAAAACTACACTATCTTTGGGGAAAGACGGCAAAAAAATAGAATGCCCTCAAGAAACTGACATAAAATGTGATAAATGTGGAAGCATCTTGCTTAAAAAAGTTGGTTTTAGAGGTAAACAATATCTTGTATGCAAAAATGAAGAATGTAAAACCACATATAATTATAATATAGATAAAAATGGTAACCCTGTAATCAAGCCTGCTCCACAGCATACTGGCATAAAATGTGATAAATGCGGTTCTGAAATGCTTAAAAGAATAGGTAAGAGAGGTCCTTTCCTTACTTGTTCGGCATTCCCAAAATGTAGGAATTTACAATGGATACCAAAAGCTCCGAAAGAAAAAACAATTGCGAAATCAAAGAAAACGCCAAAGAAGAAAACAGAGAGCAAATAGATTCTTTTGTAAAATATCTTAAAGGCGAGAAAAATTTCTCAGAACATACTTTAAGAGCTTATACAAGAGATATGTATGACTTTGCACTATTTCTAGAAAACAAAAATCTACTTTTATCAAATGCTGATAAATACGATATTCGTGTTTTTTTTGAAAAAATACGAGATAACGAATTAAGCAAAGCTACACTTGCTAGAAAATTTACAACACTGCGTACTTTTTTCAAATTTCTAATAATAAATAATGTTATACAGCAAAGCCCAGTACAAAATATGTCTGGTATAAAGAAAGATAAGAAGATGCCTTTATTTTTGACAGAAACGGAAATGCAACAACTTTTAAATTTAGAAAATATAAAACTTCGCGATAAAGCCATGATTGAACTTCTTTATTCATGTGGGATTAGAATACAAGAGTTAACGAGCTTAGATATAAAAAGTATAGACTTTATAGCAAATACTGTTACCGTATTTGGAAAAGGCAACAAAGAAAGAATTGTTCCAGCAGGAGCTAAATGCATTGAAGCAGTGATGAACTATATAAAAGAACGTCGTGAGGTAGATCTTCCATATGATGTAAAGTCGCCTATGTTTTTAAATGAACATGCTAAAAGACTAGACCAAAGAACAGCAAGGCGAATATTACATAAATTGTTTATACAAGCAGGTATTGTAAAGAAAGCAAGTCCTCATACTTTAAGGCATACATTTGCTACGCATATTTTAGATAGAGGATGCGATATAAGAAGCGTTCAGGAAATGTTAGGGCACAAAAATCTTTCTACAACACAGATATATACGCATGTCACTATAGAAAGTTTAAAAAAAATATATAAAAAAACACATCCGCGCAAGTAGGTTAAATTTAAATCTTAGGATATAAATAAATTTATGACAGAAAAAGAGTATTTTCAACTTTTAATGGAAGAAACTGGTTGCAAGCGTTCTGAAGCAGAGCTTGCCCTTGAGCTTTCAAATAATAATTTTGAGAGAGCCATTACAACAATAGGGGTTATTTTAAAATTTATTACAACGTTCAAAATGAAAATAATATTCTCAAAAAAAAATATATACGGCCTTATACATATAGCTGTAAACATAAAAACATCAGAAATTGCACGTTTTAGCGTAACATTTTCTTGCAACCCGACTATTTATGAAATTAACACAAATATAGATTGGTTCTCTTATGAAAAAGCTATTTTCTCAGCCCGTCTAAACTCAGGGGCTATGGAAGCATATACAAAAGAAACCGAAGAGAAACTAAAAACTTATATTCAAAAATCCTTAAAAGAACTTATTATTATTTCTCCAGAGAACATCTCTTCAATATTAAAAACTTTTTTTCAGCCAAACGATGTTTATATAGAAATTGAGAAAGAGGAATTAAATTTAAGTCAATTCAAAAAACTTCCAGATTATAACTTGAACCAAAATTTAATATCATCTTCGGATTACGATCTGGGATTTGTAAAACTTGATGTTAAAGTTCTTGAAGATAATAATGGGAAGTATGTAAAAAAAATTGCTGAAGGCGATACTGTATTATCAATAATAACTGATGAAAGAGATTTAACACATTATATTGCTCATTTGATTGGGGGAATCGATGGTGGCAAAATATGCCCAATCCCTGCGATTGTAAAGAAAGTCTTACATAAAGATAACAATTTTGAAATATATTTAACTTACACAACTTCTATAGTTGGTTTAGCAAAAACAAAAGGCAGTATAAAAGTAAAAGTTTTAGAGCCAAAACATCAACTTTGGTGGAAAAAAATGCTGCCATGGTGATATTTATTTTGAATTTAATTTAAAGTATTCCTCACATCTATCTTGAGCATTTTGGCGAAGATTATAATAGTATAAACTAATATCATTTTCATGGAAAACACCTAATGGGAATGATGATCTTAAAGTTTTTTGAGAACTCCATTTTTCACGATTTACTGTAGAACAAATAACAACGCCTTTCTTATAATTTATCTTAGCATCTGCAATATGCTCATATTTTTTTACTTTTCCATTATCAATGTACAATGAGCCTAGATTTTCTTCCTTTGAAGCATAATCTTCAGTAGTTTTCCATGAAAGAGGGTTAATAATAACAGCAGCATTGTCCGGGAGTGCAAAAGGGTTTATTCCCTCTATTATTGGAGCCTCTGTGTTATAGCATATAACTACTCCTAAATCCTTAGAATTCTTGGCAGGCTTAACATGAGGATATCTGGTAAAATATTTTTTACCTAATGGAACTCCGATTGCATAAGCAGCTATCATTCTCTTATAAACTTTTGGGTTTGCTTTCATATAATCAGCTAAGATTTCGAATATCATAATTGAACCTTGAGAATGTCCAGCTAAAATGAAAGGTCTCTCATCATTCAAATTTTTAATATAGTAATCAAAAGCAGCAATTATATCTGTCTTTGGAAGTCCTCGAAAATAAACAACTGATTTAAGAATTCCAAGTTTTATAGCATAAGAAGCATCTAGCTGCCTGTAATAAGGAGTAAAAATATTGCCACATGTTTCAAAAGCTGATCCCTGAAATTTTAAACAATGGTTGGCGCCTTCTCTCATTTCTTTGTTATCTATATCACACAGAGGATATCCTCCATTTGCTTTCCAAGCAGTAGGATATATAAAAAATACATCTACTTTTTTTTTCAATTCTTCTTTTTTAGGGAGAGCAAGCCAATTATTAATATCTGAGTAATCGGTCGGAGTTATTTTATCTCCCTGTACTGGAATATAAGAAGAATCGCCGCCTTGGTATCCCAATAACGACGATTCTTTTCCAGTTTTGTCACTTGTGGCATTCAAATTAAAAGATAAAAGTAATAAAAAACAAACTGTAACAGAAATCATTTTGTTTTTAGTAAACATTTGTCCTCCGATAAAGTTGGATTAATTTCTTATTACCTTAATTACCTGCTCCAATGTTTCTGCTGTGGATATTTCTATTTTACCTTTATAAGATAAGCTTTGCAAATTGCCTTTTGGTATAACAGCTTTTTTAAATCCATGTTTTTCAGCTTCATATAAACGCTCTGCAGACAATGCTACAGAGCGAAGTTCTCCAGAAAGGCCAATCTCACCAAAAATAACAATACTTTTTTGACATATAAAATTAGAATTTGCTGAAGCTATAGCACAAGCAACAGCCAAGTCCACAGAAGTTTCTTTAATCTTAACACCGCCTGCAATGTTTACAAAAACATCTTGCATTTGAAGAGGCATGCCTATCCTTTTTTCTAAAACAGCTATAAGTATTATTATACGATTGGCATCATAGCCTGAAACCATCCTTCGTGGCATCCCAAAAGAAGTACGCGACGTTAATGCTTGCACTTCTAACAGTATAGGTCGTGTACCCTCCATAGTAACTGTTACAACATTACCCGGTGCATTAGCCGCACGTTCTCCTAAAAAAATTAAAGATGGGTTAGAAACTTCCCTTAATCCTTCAGAATACATTTCAAAAATTCCTATTTCGCTTGTAGGGCCAAATCTATTTTTATAAGCTCTTAAAATTCTGTAAGTATGTTGACGTTCATTTTCAAAGTATAAGACAGTATCTACTATATGTTCTAAAACTCTAGGACCTGCTAAATCTCCATCTTTTGTAACATGCCCTAAAATAAATACAGTGATATCCTTAGATTTTGCTATTCTTAGAAGTTCCGCAGCAGTTTCCCTTACTTGTCCAACAGTACCTGGGGCACTTGTAAGTTCTGGATGATATGTCGTTTGTATTGAATCTATTATTAGAAATTGTGGTGATATTTTGTTTACAGCATCTATAATATTTTGAAGGTTTGTTTCAGAAGCTAAAAATATATTGTCTTCCTTTACTTTGAGACGCTCAGCTCTAGATTTAACCTGTGACAGAGACTCTTCACCTGATATATAAAGAACAGTACCCTGTTCACTCAAAGATCCTGAAATATGAAGCATCAATGTAGATTTTCCAATGCCTGGCGCACCTCCAAGCAGTACCAGAGAACCTTGTACTACGCCACCGCCTATCATATTGTCAAATTCGGATATATTGGTTTTATATCTGGAAAAGTTTTCAACTGGAATTTTGTTCAGTTTTAAAATTTCAGAAGAAAATCCTGTCAATTGTCTTACATTGGAAGAACTTTTAGAAGATACAGAAAATTTCTCTTCAGTAAAGCTATTCCAAGCTCTGCAAGATGGACATTTGCCAAGCCATTGAGAAGACTCATATCCACATTGTTGGCATAAAAATTTAGTTTTTTGTTTTTTCATAAAACTCTTTATTTTGCAGTAAATGCTGCAATACTTATAATACCAAGCAATGCAGCCAAATCTTTATCGTCAATTTCAAGTTTTATATAAGGTGTAACGGCTGTTTTATAAGTGGCATCTTCAAGAGCAATCCCTGCATAAATCCATTTCGTAATGCCAACTCTTACGCCAGCATCAACTACAGGACCCTGCTTTTCTCTTCCAAAGTTATATACATTCAAATGGGCTGTAATTCTTCTGAATTCTTCCCAAATAGGATCAAGGAAAGAGTATCCAAAACCAACCCCTGCTTTTCCTCTAATAACACCACCATATACTTCAGATTTTTCAGCTCTAAAGCCAAGCAATGCATCAAGCTTATTTATATTATCTTTTTCAGAATTCTCTACTGTAGAATGATCTGCCACATTAGAAACTCCAACATAATAGAATTTATTATGATTTGGCATTATACTTATGCCAACATCACTTCTGAACTTTTTGTCCTTCATATTATATCTTCCAGTATAATCCCAACTTAACTGAAGTTTATTATATCTGCCTATAGTGTTTTTTAATCCTTTAACTGTTTCTTTAGCAGAAGCAAATGTCTCTTTTAAATCTTTGCTTATTTGCTCATCGTTTATAAGTGTAGAAACCATACCATTTCCGTTAGATATACGCTCTATCAAAGAATCAAGTTTTTCTGAAATATTTCTAATTTGTACTACTACAGTCCTTAAATCTTCTCTATTTTCTGAAGAAATAGCAGCAACATCTCGTGAAAATTTATTCAAATTATTTATTATCTCAGAAACATTTTTATTTTCTGAATCAAGGTTTTGTATAACATCTTTCAAAGAGTATATAGCGTTTGCAAGGTTTTCCATCATATCGCCATATTGTTCATTATTCATTGCTTTATCTACTCTTGTTGAAATATTCTTTAGCATTACTTCTAAACTTGAAGATGCTTCAGTAAAAATATAATCCCCATCTTTTAATTCTCCTGAGTTCAAATCTCCCGGAATAATTTCAATATATTTTGTTCCTATAGCACCCATAGAAACAATTTTGGCAACACCATTTCTGTACAACTTTACATTCTTATCTATTGACAACTTAAGCTTAGCTTTGGAATCTTCTAAAGAAACTGCTCTAAGAGCGCCTACATCAACACCTGCTATTTTAACTTTAGCTTTTTTTGTAACTCCTGACATATTGTAAAATTTAGCGTAAACGCTGTAAGTCCTTTTTAAAGAAAATGGACCTACTGCTATTATAGAAACAGATATAGCCATAATTCCCAAAAATACAAAAATTCCTAACTTTAATTGATCTCTCATATCCTTTCCATTTCAAATATTCTTTCTATAAGTATAGGTCCTTGACTTGAACCTCTCACAAATTGTTTTACATACTCGTTTTTAGTATTGCGGACTTCATATGGAGTACCGCTAAAAATAATATTCCCTCCATAAAGCATCATTATTCTATCAGCTATTTTATATGCTGAATTCATATCGTGTGTTACAACTATAGATGTAATATGCAAATGTTTTTTTAAATTTATTATAAGATCACTTATAACATCAGACATTATTGGGTCAAGACCAGTGGTAGGCTCATCGTATAAAATATACTCTGGTTGATAAGCTATAGCTCTTGCAAGGCCTACTCTTTTTTTCATTCCGCCAGAAAGGTTTGACGGATTTAAATGTTCAACATTTTTAAGTCCAACCATCGCAAGACACTGCGTTACTCTTTGTTTTATCTCATTTTCGTTAAGAGTTGTAAGATTTCTTAAACCGAAAGCTACGTTTTCAAAAATATTTAAAGAATCAAAAAGAGCTACTTCCTGAAATACATATCCTATTTTTTTACGTGTTTCGTGAAGCTTCTCTAAAGAACATTTTGTTATATCAATACCATCAATTTCAATAAAGCCAGAATCAGGCTTTACAAGACCTATAATATTCTTTAACAAGATGCTCTTGCCAACACCTGAAAAACCTATAATAACCAATACTTCTCCTGCGTGAACGTCTAAATTTACACCGTTCAAGACTATGTTACTACCAAATTTTTTGTAAATATTATTAACTTTTATCATATATAAAGTACTATTATTTATAAACTATTTTATTCTTAAAGATACTAGCAAAGCCGTCAAAAAATAATCTGAGATGAGGATAAATACCATTGACGTCATAACAGAACTTGTTGTTGCTTTACCGACACCTTCAGCTCCACCATTAGCATTGAATCCCTTATGGCAAGCTACTATTACAATAATTAATGCAAAGAAAAAAGATTTTATAAATCCATGAAGGAAAGTGCGAATACTTATAAAATCTAAAGCTTCGCTCCAAAATGCATTTGAAGAAATATCCCAAGTATTAGTTGCAAGAATCATAGCACCATATATACCAACTATGTTTGCAATAACAGTAAGTATCGGAACCATAAAGAAACATGCTAAAAATCTTGGTACAGCAAGGTATCTTGCAGGATTTGTACCAAGCGTATATAAAGCATCTAGCTGCTCAGTAACTTTCATTGAACCGATTTCAGCTGTAATTGCAGCACCGACTCTTCCTGTTACAACTATAGCTGTAATAACCGGTCCTAATTCTATAGCCATAGAAAAACTTGTTATCGTGCCAACATATACAGGCTCATTGAATATATTGCTTGTCGCAGAACCTACCTGAAGAGCTAAGACCATGCCCATAAAAAAAGACGTAATCAATATTATCGGGAAAGAACTCCAACCAACTTCTACCATCTGCATGACAGTGGTTTTCCATGAAACAAAACCTTTAAATATATCTTTGATTGTTTCTTGCGCCATTTTAGTAGCTTTGCCTAAACCTTCTATTGACGCAAAAGATGTATTTTTTAGTTTCTCAGTAAAACGTTCAAACTCCATGATTTTTCTTACACTTGCTTTAATCATAGTATTTAAACCACAATCCTAGGAACATGTGAAGATATTGAACATGTGACCTCATAATTTATTGTATCTTGAAGCTTTGCAAGCTCATCTGCTCTTATTTGTTCTGTTCCTTGGGTCCCTATAATAACAACTTCATCGCCAAGAGATACTCCTTTTACATCAGTTACATCTATCATAGTCATATCCATTGTAATTCTTCCTGCAATAGGGCAACGCTTACCACCAACCAAAACATCGCCTCTATTTGACAAAAGTCTATTAAGTCCATCTGCATATCCAACAGGTATAGTAGCTATAACAGAAGTTTTATTTGTAACAAAAGTTCTTCCATAGCTTACACAAAAACCAGATTGAACTTTCTTTAGGAAGGTTATTTTTGTCTTCCAAGATAAGACCGGCCTTAGTTTTAAGAATCTATCAGAATACTTGAAATGGTTAAGTCCATAAAGACTTAATCCCGGACGCACCATATCTAAGTGAGATTTTTTATATTTAAATAATGCTGTAGAATTTGCTGAATGAGCAATAAATTTTAATCCTAAATTTACTTTTGCAAATTTAACTATTTTTGTAAAAATATCAAGCTGCATTTTTGTAAAGAGAGGGTCTATATCAGCAACAGCAAAATGCGTATACATACCTGTCATACACACCTCTTGAGTTTGAGCTATCTTTTGTAAAAGATGATGAACTGCTTCTGGCAATATACCTATTCTTCCCATACCTGTATCTATTTGTAAATGAAAATTTATTTTTTTATTTAGATTTATAGCTAAAGTTTCTAATGCAGTAAATTCTGTAACTGTAGAGATTGTTGGTGTAAGGCAATGAGCTATAGCAATTTGAAAATTTTCAAGAGGGAAAATATTCCCTAGAATTAAAATATTTGATTTAATTCCTGATTCTCTAAACTGTATTCCTTCCTCAAGAGAAGAAACAGCAAGCCATTGTAGTCCAGCAAATTGAGCTTCTTTCGCAAGAGCTACTCCTCCGTGTCCATAAGCATTGGCTTTGATAACAGCCATAATTTTTGTGTCTTTAGCAAGATATTCTTTGATTTTTTTTAGATTAAAGTGAAAATCACTTTTGTCAATTTCTATCCAGGTTTGTCTAAAAAATACTTTGGGTCTTTTACATGTCACAGCTAGCACCGCAGGGGGTGGTTGTCTTTTCATTGATAATTATCCTGTAGTTTGGATTCATCAGAGAACTTAGTGTATTCGCCTTCAAAGATTAAATTGATATCTCCCGTAGGTCCATTTCTCTGTTTACCTATTATTAAAGTAGCTTTTTTCTGTAAATCTGGATCTTCTCTATTATAATATCCTTCTCTATAAAGCATAGCAACTACATCTGCATCTTGTTCAATAGCTCCAGAATCTCTTAAGTCTGAAAGATGAGGTCTACTATCTTTTCTTCCTCTATCTTCAGTCCTTCTTGATAACTGAGAAAGCACTATTACAGGAATATTCAAATCTTTAGCTAGAGCTTTAAGAGATCTTGAAATTTCAGAAACTTCTTGTTGACGCGACTCAAACTTCCGCCCTGATGCTCGTATAAACTGAATATAATCTATAATAACTAAAGATAACGGTATTCCCTTAGCTTTAAGTTCTGTAGCAAGCTTTCTTGCTCTTGCTCTTAATTCAGTAACACTTATGTCAGAATCATCATCAATAAAAATTGGAGCTTCTTCAATTTTTCTAGCGGCATCAGTAAGTCCTGGCCAATCAGAACTGCTATAATGACCATTTCTAAGTTTTCCTGCATTAACCCTTGCTAAAGAAGCTAAAAATCTTAACATTAAAGCATCTTGTTTCATTTCAAGAGAAAAGATAGCAACAGGTTTTTTTTGATCTACTGCCACATGCTCGGCAATGTTTAAAGCAAAAGCTGTTTTACCCATAGACGGACGAGCAGCTACAATTATAAGTTCAGACGGATGAAGACCTGCAGTTTTTGCATCTAAATCTGCAAATCCGGTTGCAAGACCAGAAATATCTTTTGGATTGGAATGCAATTTTTCAAGTTTTTGGAGCATAGGCATGACAAGCTTAGAAACACTTGAAAAACCTTTCTTGCTTTTTCTCTGTGAAATATTAAATAAAGCCGCCTGTGATTTATCTAATATTTCCTCAGGAGAGTTTTGCTCATTAAAAGCATCAGTAACTATTTCTGATCCTGTATTTATAAGTTGTCTAGCTATTGATTTATCCCTTATTATATAAGCATAAGGCTCAACGTTAGCTGCAGTTTGGACAGAGTTTATTAAATTTGTAAGATAACTTGCTCCGCCGACTTCAGAAAACAATCCATTTTTTTTCAAAACCTCTGCTACGGTAAACAAGTCTACTGGTTGATTTTCAATGTATAGACTCCAAATTGCTAAAAAGATTTGTCTGTGTATTTCTTTATAAAAATCGCCATCATTTATTATATCTATAACTTTCAAAATGGCCTCTTTTTCTATAAGCATTGCGCCCAAGACTGCCATTTCTACATCTATAGCTTGAGGTGGAACCTTCTCTATTATATTATTTGCCATTAAAATGCCGTTTATGTAAAATCTTGCTGATTCAAAACGCGATCAGCAAAACTAAAAGCTCTGCCGACCGATTTTGATTATGTTTAAATATTACTCTTTTTCGCTTTTTACTGCAAGTTTTGCTTTTACAACAACTTCAGGGTGAAGTCTTACATTTACTTCATAATTTCCAAGTTCTTTTATATTTTCTGAAAGAAGAATGTCACGCTTATTAAGTTTAAACCCCTTCTCTTCAAAAATCTTTGAAATATTTGCAGGCGTTACAGAACCAAAAATCTTACCATTTTCGCCAATTTTAACTTTAACGCTAAATTCAGATGCTTCTATTTTAGAAGCAATTTCTTTTGCCGCTGCAATTATCTCTTCTCTCTGTTTCTCAAGTTTTACTCTTTCTCTTTCCCAAATCTTGAGATTTGCAGGGGTAGCTTCCATTGCAAGATTTTGCGGAACAAGATAATTCCTTGCAAATCCTGGCGAAACTTCTTTAACTTCTCCTTGGCGTCCGACATTAGTAATGTCAGATCTTAATATAACTTTCATTTTTTCCTCCACAACATATCCAAATCCACTATCCACTTCATACATGAATTAGTTTGACGTAAAAGGCAAAAGAGCTAACATTCTTGCTCTCTTAATAGCTGTGTCAAGTTCTCTTTGATGTTTAGCGCATGTACCAGTTATACGTCCTGAGAGAATTTTACCTCTTTCAGTTACAAATGCACGCAACAAACTTATATTTTTGTAATCTATTTCTACTTTATCAGCACAAAAACGACAAATTTTTCTTCTGATTGGGCCACCCTTTCTAAACTTTACCCCATGACGTCCTTGACCTTCACCTTGCGATCCTTGAGATCTTGACTGCCCTGCAGGCTTTTTTATAAATGCCATATTTTTTCCTCCAACCGTTTAAAACGGTATATCTTCATCGTCATTTCCACCGATACCATCGTGCTGATCGGACGACGTATTAGTACTATCAGTAGGCTTTGCACCTATAGCAGTATTGTCTTGTCTTGCTACAGAAAGGATTTGAACCCGCAAAGCTATAACTTCTAAACGACTTCTTTTTGTCCCGTCGTTTCCTTCCCATTTGTTGGTTTGAAGTCTGCCTTCAATATGAACAGGGACACCTTTTTTTAAACGTTCACCACATCTTTCAGCTTGTTCTCCCCAAACAATAATAGGTACAAACGTAGGATCAGCATCTTTCCATTCGCCTGTTACAGGATCTTTCATTCTCCTGCTTATGGCTATGTCAAAAGAACAAACAGCTTTACCCGTTCCGGTACGTCGTAACTCAGGATCTCTTGTAAGTCTGCCTATCATCATGACAGTATTTTGTTCTGGTAAGCGGAGACTATTCTGTTGCATCATTTTTTACCTCCATCACCGGATTCTCTGCGGACTGCTCTGGGTTTGCTGTAGGCTTTGCTAAAACTTTTTTCTTCTCAACTTGTACAGTAAGAAATCTTATAACTGAGTCATTAAATCTGAAAAAGCCTTCAAGTGAAGCAACCATAGAACCTTCACCGCTAAGCTCCATATAAACATAACTTCCTTCACGGAATTTGTTAATAGGATAAGCAAGCTTTTTCTTTCCAAGCTGTTGAACAGTTTTAATGGTTCCCTTTGCAGCTTCAATTGTTTTTACTACTTTTGCGGTGAGTTCTTCTACTCTGTCGGTAGGAAGTTCAGGGGAAACAATAAATGTGCTTTCGTAATTCATCTTTTACACCTCCTTTTTGGAACTTCCCCAAAGCTTGCGCCTAAGGGTTTAGCCTTACGTATAACAGCCCGTAAAGCAAAGTATTGGAGACATTATACAAAATTAGTACCGCGTTTCAACAGCTACATTAAAAATTTAATGCCTTACTAATGGAGCTTGGAATGGTTTGGCAGAAAGTATTTCACTTTTTGTCTTTGGACTTTGGTTTAAAAAGTCAAGTATGATTTTCTTCCCTTCACTTTCAGAAACAACTATAGCTTGAAAGCCCCACTTAGCAGGGTTTCCTCTTATATATTTACTTGGTATTACCACTGAAGTTCCATTTAGAACAAGATTATAAATGATTGACGCGCCATCAACAGAATATTTATATAATACTGCTTTATCTTTATATATCCTCAATGCATACTCCCAACCAGAATCAGCAATTAAAAATCCGCTTACTCCCGGGATAAAAGATGAGCCTCCCATTCCAGAAATCCCGTTTAAGTCTATATAAAAATCTACAAAAGAAACTTCATCATTCCAGTAGTTACCATTAAAAAATAAGCTTATTTTTATACCTTCTTCTTTTGGTAAAATTTTAACAAGTCTTAATAACCCTTCGTTACGTATTGAAACTCCCTCTGAAATAATTTCAACTGAAGTTTGTCTGTTTGAAACAGCTGCTGTTGTTTTTTGACTACCAACACTTTCTGCTGCTATTTTTTTGTCACTATCTTTGATATTTATTGTTTGAAGTCCCAAAAGACGGAAAATATTATTATATGCTGCGTCAAAAACTATCTTCCCAGAAGTACTATTTGAAGATACCTCTTCTAATACATCTCGTCCGCACAAATAAACAAATTCGTTTTGCACGTTTGAATATACAGTTTCACTGCAAGAAGAGGAATCTGAATAATTGTTAATAGCTTGCGCCGCTGAGTGAAGTTTTTCAGAAATATTTGTGGTTAAAGAAATTTTTTCGAAGGATATATCTTTTTTTTGCAAAATATCATTTTTAGTTTTGACAATATATAAAGGTGTCGCAGGCTTTATATCCCTGCTGCTGTCAAAAAGACCTATTATATACTCCATAAGTTTAACATTTTGCAAATGTTTTTTTGTAAGTAAAACAGGTACTATATTCTCACGTTTAGACTCAAGCCATTTTACAACTTCCTGTTGGCTATAAGGGAAATTTTTATATAAAGAAAAAACTATAATACCATCAACATAATACGCGCCATAAGTATTCCCTTCTATATTATCAGCGTTAACCCAAGATAAACCTCTATCTGCAAAATAATAAATAATATCGTGTGCCATTTTTGCTGAATTTAAAAATATTCCAAAATTTTCTTTATTGGTATTAGCAACAAATGATGATAAATTATCCAAAATATAGTTTTCAAAAATATTATTCCTATTATATTTATATTTTTTCTTAGAGTCTGCATTTGAA
Source organism: Candidatus Endomicrobiellum guadaloupense (assembly GCA_031278895.1). Classification (GTDB taxonomy): domain Bacteria; phylum Elusimicrobiota; class Endomicrobiia; order Endomicrobiales; family Endomicrobiaceae; genus Endomicrobiellum; species Endomicrobiellum guadaloupense. Next base: position 522 of record JAITJN010000049.1, on the reverse strand, counting down.
AATTTTGCAAGAACAGTCAAATCAGGCTCAGGTGTGAACGATGCCGCAAGCTCAATTTTACCAACTGAAACAAATTCTTCTAAATTTTCAGATATTAAAGAGGTACAGTCATGAGGTACAACAATACAAAAACGTGATGATAAGTATATTTTATCTAATACTGCGTTTGAGATATCAACTGTTTCTGCAAAAAAAACTATATATTTGCTTTCCAATCCAAAACAAGTCAAATTTAAAAATAACAAAAAAAATCCAATAAAATAAACACTTTTTTTATTCATACATATTAGCATTATATCAAAAGTCTTAAAGCTGCGCTAGTTCCTGTAAAATATCCAAACATATGTGGTTGAACTTTTGCATACGAAGTTAAAAGAGTAACGAAAAAAAGATTTACTCCTTACATTATATTGCATTCTCATTTAGAATTTTTGTAGAATTTATGTAGAGCTTCAAGCAAAATTTATAATGAACAAATGGAGAGAAAATGCTTTTAAAACTCAACAAGTTTTTAGTTCTTTT
>JAITJN010000048.1 GCA_031278895.1 Candidatus Endomicrobiellum guadaloupense | reverse complement strand
CTTTTTCATCTTGTTTTAATATCTCATCTAATATCGTGTCTGACACTATATCACATACTTTATCGGGATGTCCTTCTGTTACTGATTCGGATGTAAAATAATACCCTTGCTCTTTTAACGACATAGAGTCGTCCTTTTCTTTATTTTTTAGAAGATTATCATCACCATCATTAAACTAATATTTTAAAAATATCTTTTGTGTCTTCTAAACTTAATTCTCCATAAAAAGGCAAACACAAAACTCTATTTTTAATATCATTTGTTACAGGTAAATTTTCATGTTTAGAAGACGCCAAATCTTTGTAGCATTCATAATCTGAGCAAGCAGGATAAAAATATTTCCTGACCATAATGTTGTTTTTTCTAAACTTCTCATACAATTCATCTCTATTAATTGCATAATCATCTTCTATAACTATTGGATAACACTGATATGAATTTGTTACATTCCCTGGCATTTGAGGGATTCTTATACCTTTAATTTTTGAAAGATTTTTATCATAAAAATCTTTTAATTTTGCCCTTTTTTGTTTTTCTTTTTCAAAAATTTCTAAATTTAATAAGCCAAAAGCAGCTTGAAATTCATTAAGTTTGCCATTTAGACCTATATCTTCAACAGCACTCTCATCTATTCTCCCAAAATTTCTAAGACTACAAATTTCTCTCTCCAAAAGTTTGCTATTAAAAGTAAGCGCTCCTCCTTCTATTGTATTAAAAAGTTTTGTTGCATGAAAAGAAAACATTGTAATATCGCCAAAAGTCCCTATTCCTTTACCATCTATTTCGGTTGTAAACGCATGGGCAGCATCATAAATAACTTTTAAATCATACTTTTTTGCCATCTTTTCTATTTTTACTACATTGCATGGAAAACCATATACATGTACCGCCAAAATTGCCGATGTCTTTTTAGTAATAAGACTTTCTATTTTATCAGCATCTATTGTCATAGTATTTTGCTCTATATCGCAAAAAACAGGGTTTAACCCATTCCAAGAAATACTATAAGGTGTTGCAGCAAAAGTGAATGGAGTTGTTATAACTTCACTATGAAATGGCAACTTCAAACTTTTTAAAGCTATAAGTAACGCTGTAGTCCCATTATTAAAAACCTGTAAATGCGGGACTTTCAGCACTTCTTTGAGTTTTTGTTCCAAAAGATTATGCTTTGCACCCATATTTGTAAGATGCTTGGAAGCAAAAATTTCCTCTATTTGAGCAAACATGTCCTCTTTCTTTGGTAACAACGGTTGAGTAATAAATATTGTCTTCATATAATTAAATATCCAAAAAGTGATAATGCAATAGTAGCTGTAACTATAAATAAAACGAAATAAGTTAGTCTTTGTTTTTTTATATTTCTTATTTTGTTAGGCAAAGAATAATTTTCATAAATTTCTTTATAGTCACTTAAATCAAGCATTTTTAAGTATGTAGGGAATTTTTCAAAAAGCTTGTCTAATAAATCATATCGTTTATTTTTTGCAAAAATAAAAATTAACTTAATAAAAATAGGTAACTCTGTATTTCTAGTATATTCAGTTGAATTATTATAAAATTTTTCTGACAAAAATTTATAGAAATTCATTCTTGAAATTCCATATTTGAGAGAATGCTCTTCTTTATCAAAATTAAACCAAATACTCTGTGAATGTTTGCAATAAATAGACATCTCTTTATCTATGTACCCGATATTCCCTTTTTGGGCATGCAATAAATGAATAATATAATCGCAAGGATTTATATTTAATGGCAAAAATTTTGTTATATCTTCATCTATAAAACGCCAACGATACATAACAGAACTAGTTTCTATAATATTTCCTGTTTTTAAAAAATCTTTTAATGTTAAGATATATTTACCTAATCTTTGCTTTTTTGACGGAGATATTTTTAGCAATTTTTCGCCATTTTCATATATAACTTTTGTAGCATGAAAACAAAGTGCACAATCTTTATGTTTTTCTAAAAAGTCAACTTGTTTTTGAAGTTTTTCTGGGTCTATCCAATAATCATCTCCTTCACATAAAGCGACATACTTGCTTTTGATTTTAGCAAAAATATCTCTTAATATAGACTTTTCTTCATTTTGCAATTGATTCTCAGTTTGATATATAGGTTTTATGATATTTTGATATTTTTTCTCATATTCACGTACAATATCTGCAGTCCCATCAGATGATGCATCATCATGAACAATAACCTCAAATGGGAAGGATGTTTTCTGCATAATAAAGCCATCTAATGCCTGTTTTATAAATTTTTCATGATTGTATGTTAGACAAACTACAGTCACTAATGGAGTATTATTATCTTTCATTTTCATAAATATTATTTAAATACCACTTTATTGTCTTTTTAATACCTGCATTGAATGTTTCTTGTGCTTTCCAGCCAAGCTCTTTTTCTATTTTTGATGCATCTATAGCATATCTTCTGTCGTGTCCAGGACGATCTTTAACAAAAGTTATAAATTCTTTATAGCTTTCATCTTTTAACGACTTTACTTTGTCTAAAATTTCACAAATAATGTTTACTATTTCTAAATTGTTTCTTTCGTTTCTTCCACCAATATTATACGTTTCTCCTGATTTCCCTTTATGAAAAACTAAGTCTATACCCTTGCAATGGTCCAAAACATAAAGCCAATCTCGCATATTTTGGCCGTCGCCATATATTGGGATAGGCTCTTTATTGAATGCTTTTCTTATTATGGTTGGTATTAACTTTTCAAAATGTTGTTTTGGTCCATAATTATTTGAACAATTACTTGTAGTAACATTTAAACCATATGTATGATGATATGCTCTAACAAGAAAATCACTTGACGCTTTTGAAGCAGAGTATGGAGAGTTTGGAGCATATGGCGTAGTCTCCTTAAACATACCCTTATTCCCTAAAGAGCCATAGACCTCATCAGTAGAAATATGATGAAATCTACAATCTTTATATTTTTTCTTGTACTTAAACGGCTCTTCTTGCCAATAATTTCTCGCAGTCTCAAGTAATGTAAAAGTTCCTTCTACGTTTGTTTTGATAAAAGGAAATGGGTCTGAAATTGAATTATCAACATGAGATTCTGCGGCAAAATGTATAATTCCCTCTACATTATATTTTTTAAATATCTTATTTATAAGCTTTGCATCGCAAATGTCACCTTTTATAAAAATATAATTAGACTTATTTTTAATTTCTTTTAGATTGTTTAAGCTTCCTGCATATGTAAGCTTATCCAAATTTAATACTCTATATTTAGAATATTTTTTCAAAAAATACGACACAAAATTACTCCCTATAAACCCTGCCCCACCTGTTATTAGTATAGTTTTTAAATACATATTTCCAAAACTCTCAAAATATTTTTACATAAGGACTTTCCAAGCTTAGTATATACCTACCATAGTCGGTATCTTGCATCCTTCTACCTGAAAGAATGAGGTCGTCTTTTGTAATCCAGCCATTTTTAAACCCTATTTCTTCCAGACATGCTATTTTAAGTCCCTGTCTATTCTCAACAGCTTCAACAAATACGGACGCTTTTATTAAATCGTCATGTGTACCAGTATCAAGCCAGGCAATACCACGACCAACAATGTTTACTACTAAACGTTTATTTTCTAAATAACACCTATTAATATCTGTTATTTCTAATTCCCCCCTAGCAGATGGGTTCAAATTTTTGGCTATTTTAACAACTTCATTATCATAAAAGTAAAGACCTGCAACAGCCAGATTTGATTTTGGATTTTTAGGTTTCTCTTCTATTGATATAGCTTTGTTATTAACATCAACTTCAATTATTCCAAAATTTTGAGGATTTCTAATAGGAAAAGCAAAAATTTCTGCACCCTCTTTAAGATTTGAAGCTTTAGACAAAAATCCCTTTAGTCCATTACCATAAAAAATATTATCTCCTAAAATAAGGCAAACATTTTCTTTCCCTATAAAATCTTTACCAATAAGAAAAGCTTGCGCAAGACCTTCTGGTCTTGCTTGCTCTACAAAACTTAATCTTACTCCAAATCTTGAACCATCTCCAAGCAACTGTCTATAAATCGGCAAATCTTTTGGCGTAGAAATAAGTAATATATCCCTTATTTCGGCTAACATAAGCACCGATAATGGGTAATAAATCATAGGTTTGTCATAAATCGGGATTAACTGTTTTGATACTGCTAATGTTGCAGGATATAATCTACAGCCAGTTCCTCCTGCTAAAATTATTCCTTTCATATTTTTCCTTTTTATTTGTATCTTATTGGAATCTACACCATATTTCTTTATTGTCAATTGTCACCAAAAGCTATTGCTAGCAACCTTACTTCACTACGTTCATACTTCTCATAATTTTTCTTTTATCTGATTTATTTAATTGTTACTCCAGTCTCATTTGTTATATATGTGTAACTTTTCTTTATTACAATTAATACTAGTAATTATACATTTTTTTCAAGTTTTATATCAAATTTTATCCTTTAAAGCGTTTAAGTATTCATAATACAAAGAGCGATGCTTTTTGAAAAATAAACTTATATATAAACAAGGCGTTTTTAGAAAACCTTTTTCATAAAGGTATAGAGTAATAAGCAGTCTTCCTATTCTTCCATTTCCATCAAGAAACGGATGTATTGTTTCAAACTGATAAGCAATTAACCTTTACAATTATTAAAATCTTGTTAAGGTATTTGAATGTGTAATAATCCCAAACGTAAATTGTTTTGTCGTCTGGGTATTAGATAGAGGTTATTTTTATTGTTCGCTACCTATCAACCATTCTAAAACATTCAGGCGTTTGATCCCTTTATTTGTTCCACTGCCATAATCCATTGATAGCAAGAATTTTGGATAATTATCATCTATTTCTTCTAAAGGTGCCAATTCGCGCTTTAATGTTTCCTGTTCTAGAGCAAACAAGGAAACTTGATAATATTCCGGTTCATGTCCAGGTTTCTGGGCTATAAAGTCCACCTCTATTGTTTTCTTTTGGCTCTTAGCGTCTGTTTTTACAACTTTTGTTTTTACTTTTCCAACTGAAACCCGATATCCGCGTCGCAACAATTCAAGATAAACTACATTTTCCAAACAACTTCCCATATCTGAATCGTCACTCCCGAGCAAGGCACTTCGCAATCCTATATCTACCGCATAATACTTGGAGTTTGAGTCTAACAATTGCTTGCCCTTTATATCATATCTATCGCATTTATACAATAGATAGCTGTCAAGCAGTCCTTGTATGTAATTGTTTATCGTGGGAATTGATACGCTATACCCTGCTGCTTTTAAGCTTCGCTCTATGGTGCGTATGGACGTTTCTTGACCGATATTATCAAATAGAAACCTTACAACAGCGTCAAGTTTTCCTGTATCAGATGTATTGAATCTGTGCACAATATCCTTTTGTATAGTATTTAGATAAACAGTATCCATCAGATAATCGTTAATAAGTTGCCGATTACCAAAAAATTCTGTTGTCTGCGGGAAACCGCTTTCGCTAATATATGTTGAATATATTTTTTGCAAATCATACTTATATAAAATTTCCTTGTGATTTTCTGCAGCTTTAAATTTTACTTTTTCCAAATACGCAGAGTAATACTCCTTGAATGAAAATGGCTGCATTTTTATTTCAACATATCGCCCGCCAAAGGAATTCGCCAAATCGCTTGAAAACATATATGCATTGGAGCCGGTTAGATAGACATCTACATTTTTGCACAATCGCAAACCATTTGCTACTTGTTGCCAATCTTGCAACAGTTGTATTTCATCTATAAAAACATAGTTCATTTTATCCGGATTGAGCTTAGCAAGAACAAAATCAATCATTTTGCTATAATCGACAAGCACTTTTTCTTTGTTGAGAGTCAGTCCTATTTTCTTTGTCTGCAATGGATCTTCAAGATTTATATTTACGATTTGGGCTTCCGTTACATTACTATACATCTGCAAGTCTGACTGAAACATGATAAGTAGTTTTGATTTGCCACACCTACGCGCCCCTGTGATAATTTTTACAAGGTCAGTGTGTTCCTGCAAAGATTTCAACTTATTTAAGTATTCCGGTCTATTTATAAGTTTTTCCATTCTTATACCTTTTTTGCAATCATATTTAATAAAATTAGCAAAGTCAACTTTAAACTAACTTATACTTATACAAAAAGTAGAGAGTTTTCTGATTTTGTAAAACAGCTAATGAAAAGGACAAATTTGCAATGGCATTGCAAATTTGTCCAGATAATTATATAATGGCTAATAGAAGTACAAACAAGCTCTGTACAATAGGAGGGCAAATGTATTATAAAAGAACTCTCTCAAAAATTGTTGAAAATGCATCTAATACTTTTCCTGCTGTACTTATAAATGGTCCACGACAAGTAGGGAAAACAACTATTTTTGAACATTGCCTATCTAAAAATAGAGAATATGTCTCTCTTGACGATCCTCGCATTAGATCTCTTGCAAAAACAGACCCTTCTTTATTTTTTAAAACATATAAACCCCCTATTTTGATAGATGAAGTTCAGTATGCACCAGAATTATTATTTTACATTAAAATTCTTATAGACAAAGAGAAGAAAAATGGATTATTTTGGTTAACTGGATCACAAATGTTTCATCTAATGAAAAATATTACTGAAAGTTTAGCAGGTCGTATTGCAATATTAAACTTGCAAGGGTTATCTCAGAGCGAGAAAAACATGCACTCTGAATGTTTGCCTTTTTTGCCTTCGTTTGAACTGAGAAAAAAAACTTCTGCTTTAAGTTTAGAGGAAATATACAAGTTAATTTGGAAAGGCTCTTATCCTCGCCTACTTACAGAAGCTAAAATGGACTGGGAATTATTTTATGATTCTTATGTAAGTACATATCTCGAAAAAGATGTTAGAACTCTTGTTAATGTTGCTCAGGAACATAATTTTTTGAAATTCTTAAGAGTAGTAGCAGCAAGAACTGGGCAAGTATTAAATTACAGTGATATTGCTAGCGATATTGGGATAAGTGTAAATACTGCAAAGTCTTGGATATCTATTTTAGAAACATCTGGACTAATTTTTCTATTGCAACCATATTCAAATAATATTACCATACGGACAATAAAAACCCCTAAACTTTATTTCCTTGATACTGGTCTTGCATGCTATTTAACTGGTTGGGATAACGTAAAAGTTTTGGAAAGCGGCGCAATGAATGGAGCAATGTTAGAAACATATGTAATATCTGAAATACTAAAAAGTTATTGGCATAACGGTAAACAGCCAAAAATTTATTTCTATAGAGATAAGAATCAAAAAGAAATAGACTTAATTATAGAAAAAAATGGAGTCCTTTACCCTATTGAAATTAAGCGTAGTGCTAACCCAACAAAAAATGATACAAAAAACTTTAATATTTTAAAATCTTTTAAAAAAAATATAGGCCTTGGAGCTGTTATATGTTTGATAGATACTCCTATACCGCTAATGGAAGGTATTGTATCCATGCCTTTAACATACATATAATCTTAACCTAATACAGATTTTGATATTAGTATAAACTTTATGCTAATATATATCCTATGAAAGGGTGCAAGTTTCCTGTAAAAAGCAAAGAACACACCTATAAAACCTTTACAGACAAGCAGAACAAACTTCAAGCAGATAAGTTTGCCTTGGTTCCGTTTAATAAACGCATTGTTCTTGCTCCTCACTGCATGAGAAATATTCCTATGTGTTGCGCTATTGATAAAGGCGGGTACTATATCTGCTCTCAGTGTGGTGGGTGCAAAATAAATATTATCAGCAAGCTTGTAAAGGAATTAGGTTACAAAGCTTTATATGTAGTAAAGGGTGGAAGGACTATAGAGAAAATTGTAAAAGAACAAAATCCTGAAGCTATAGTTGGAATTGCTTGCTTTTTTGAAGGGGATCAAGCTTTTAAAATGTTGAAAGATAAGAAAATAGCTATACACTTTGTACCACTTACAAAAGATGGATGTACAGCTACAGATACAGATTTAGCGGAAGTAGAAAGAGTATTGAAGCAGACTAACTAAACTGTTTGCAAACGATGCAAATACAATTACTGCATGACTTTGCTTTTTCTCCTGTCTGTTTCGAAAAAATTGGATTTAATACAATACAGTTTTGCGTAGAGATTTGTGATTGCATGTAATACATGTTGAAAATAACAAATGCAGCGATCTTCACCTGAATTTATCGATTTAAGTGGAATATTTCTGAAGGAAGAAAAAAGAAGGAAGCAAAGTTAGAATTAAACAGAGACTTTGCTCCAAAAGGAATTGTAGAAAATGACAACATTAAAATTTACAGAATTAAATTTATCTGACGAGATAATTAAAGCCGTTTCAGACTTAGGCTTTGAAGAAGCCACCCCAATACAAAGCCTTGCTATTCCTAAAGTAATGGCAGGGTTAGACATTATAGGGCAAGCACAGACAGGTACAGGAAAAACTGCAGCTTTTGGTATTCCTGTTTTGGAAAAAATTGATTCAAAAAATAAAAAAGTTCAAGCACTAATACTATGCCCAACCAGAGAGCTTGCAATACAGGTCTCAGAAGAGTTGAAACTTTTTTCAAAATATAAACGAAGTATTAACATAGTACCAGTTTATGGCGGACAGCCTATACAAAGGCAAATGCAAGCTCTTTCTAAAGAAGCGCAAATTGTTATAGGAACACCTGGAAGAGTTATAGACCATTTGGAACGCAAAACTTTAAAACTTGAAGATGCTGTTATAGCTGTTTTAGATGAAGCTGATGAAATGCTTAATATGGGTTTTAGAGATGATATTGAATTGATATTAAAAAGCATGCCTCAAGAAAGACAAACTGTATTCTTCTCAGCTACCATGCCGAAAGAATTTATGTTTCTGACAAAAAAATATCAGAAAAATCCTGAAATTATAAAAGTTGTAAGTGAAAAATTGACTGTTCCTCTAATTGAGCAATATTATTTTGATTTAAGAGAACATCAAAAACTTGAAGCTCTTACAAGATGTTTGGACATGTATGATCCAAAGCTTTCCATTGTTTTTTGCAATACAAAAAGAAGAGTTGATGAAGTTACTTCTTCTTTACAGGCAAGAAGCTATTGTGCAGACGCTCTCCATGGAGATATGAACCAAACCCAAAGAGATAGAGTTATGGCTAAGTTTAGAAGTGGATCTATAGAAATACTTACAGCTACAGACGTTGCAGGAAGAGGAATAGATGTTGATGATGTTGACATGGTTTTTAATTTTGATGTCCCTAAAGATGATGAAGATTATGTCCACAGAATAGGAAGAACAGGAAGAGCAGGAAGAACAGGAAAAGCTTACAGTTTTGTTTCTGGAAAAGATATTTATAAATTAAGAGACATTCAAAAATATACAAAAGTAACGATTAAAAGAACAAAAGTTCCTTCACTTACAGATGTTGAAAACACCAAAACAGCTCTTATGCTTGATAAAGTAAAAGAAGTTTTGAAAGAAAAAGATTTAGAAAAATATTCACAAATGATAGAATCTTTAATATCTGATGAAACTACATCTTTAGATGTAGCTGCAGCGCTTTTAAAAATGATTTTTGCTTTTGAAAAAAAAACACACGAACAGCAAACAGATATTTTTGCAAATGCAGCTGACCGTTATGCAGACACTGGCGCTAGAAACCGCGCAATGGTAAGGCTCTTTATAAATATAGGGAAAAAAGATAATGTAAGAGCTGGGGATTTTGTCGGCGCTATAGCTGGGGAAACTGGAATAAACGGCAATATGGTAGGAAACATTAAAATTTTAGAATCATTTTCTTTTGTTGAAGTGCCAAGCGAGCACGCAGATGAAGTAATCAATGCTTTACATTCAAGCAATATAAAAGGCAAGAGAGTTTCTGTAGAGCTTGCAAAAGCAAGAAACACTTCAGAGCAAGGAAACGAACATCGCCGTGGATATGGCAATCGCGCAACATTTAGAAGATAATAAATAGAGGATACACTTATGCCGATATTTGAATTTATATGTAATAAATGTAATACAAAGTTTGAAACTTTAGTTTTTGGCGAGGAAACTGTTGAGTGTCCTAGATGCAATTATAAAAATGTGTCAAAACAGTTTTCAAGTTTTGCAGCAATGTCTTCTGAGGCAAGCTGTTCTTCTATAGCCTCATGCCCTACAGCTACTAAGCATAAACATAAATGTTGCGGTGGTTGTTGCCATCACTAAATAGGAAACAGCCAAGCAAAAAACCATGACCACGGAGGGAGGTATGCACAAGTTTAGTTTACAAACATTGATAGTTTTTGCTTTAGGTTTAATCTGCGGATTTGTTGTTAGGTTCTCTTTTTGGTCTTTGTTTGCTTTACTTATTGCCTTAGTATCTGTACTTATTTACACTATGCGAGATGCACACGGGTTAAAACACAACCAAGCTGTACACTTTATAGCAATATCAACTATTCTATATTTAGTAGCATTGTTAATTTCATTCTATGCTGTTATAGCGCTTATACCTTTTGCTCTTTATGAAATTTTTAATAAAAAAACTTTTAAAGCAATGACTTTAAGATTGCTTCCTATATATATTATTACTTTAATTGTACTAATAAGTACACTCTTTCTTTAAGTAACGACTTTAATTATGAACTATCTGAAAAATGACACTATTGCAGCACTAGCAACCGCAGTAGGCAAGTCCGCTATTGCGCTTGTTCGTTTATCTGGAGAAAATGCTTTTGAAATTATAAACAACCTCTTTCAAACAAAGTCCTCAGACAAAAAGCAGATAAAATATGGATATATTGTTGACGGAACTGAAAAAGTAGATGAAGTTATTTGTACTTTTTTTAAAGCTCCGCATACATATACAGGGGAAAATTTAGTAGAAATTTCTCTACATGGCAACCCTATAATAATAGATGAAGTTTTAAATCTATTATATAAGTCCGGCGTGCGTCCTGCAGAAGGCGGGGAATTTACTTACAGGGCTTTCTTAAACGGGAAAAAAGATCTTGCAGAGGCAGAAGCAGTCTGTAATTTGATAACAAGCAAAACTATAACATCTGCAAAAGCAGCGTTAAACAATGTTTCTGGAATGTTTTCTTCAAAAGTTGAAACTATAAAAGACAATATTATAAATTTGATAGCTTTTATGGAAGTAAATTTAGACCACCCGCAAGAAGATATTATGTTTTTGTCCAGAAAAGAAAAAATTGATAGACTTAATTCTTACATTCAAGACATTAAAAGTCTTTTAGATTCTTATAAAACAAGCAAAATTTTACAAAATGGTGTAAAAGTTGCAATTATAGGAAAACCAAACGCAGGCAAATCCTCCCTTTTAAATGCAATTCTTGGTAGAAATAGGGCTATTGTCACAAATATTGCAGGAACAACTACAGATACAATTGAAGAAACTATAGACTGTAAAGGTATTCCTCTCACAATAATAGACACCGCTGGTGTAAGAGATCATACGGATACTTCTATAGAACTTATGGGGCAAGAGCGTACTAAAGAAACTATTAGAAAAGCAGACATTTTGCTTTGGATTTTTGATTCTTCTTCTAAATTAGATAAAAATGACTTAAGAATATTTGATTTCTTAAAACAATCAGAAATAAAAACATCAATAATAGCTGTTTTAAATAAGTCAGATTTGTCTGTCCCCTTAGCTTTTAAAGATGACATCTTTAAAAATTTTTTCTTAGATACTGTAAAGATTTCCGCAAAAACTGAAATAGGAATACCTGATTTATTAGATAAAATTGCAAAGATCGCTGGCGCAACCGAAACACAAAATGATTACTTAATGATAACCTCTCGTCATTATAGTTTGCTACAAAATGCTTTAGATGCTTTAACAAGAACCAGAAATGCGCTAGAAGCAAAAGATGCCGACGAAATTGCTTGTTTTGAAGCGATAAGCGCTAAAGACGCTCTCAACGAAATTTTAGGTATAAATGTTAAACAAGATATTTTAGACACAATCTTTTCAACCTTTTGCATAGGAAAATAAACCAAAAATGCGTCAAAAACATGGGCAGAACTTTTTAATAGATAATAATATAGCCATCAATATTATAAAAGCAGCTAACTTAGACTCAAAAGATAATGTTTTAGAAATTGGTCCAGGAAATGGTATTTTAACAAAGCTTATACACCCTAAAGTGAATAATCTCACTGCCATTGAGATAGATGGAACGCTCTTTCAACAATTACGCCATTACTTTTCTTTTCATAATATTACAAATGTTGAATTGATAAATAAAGATTTTTTGAAATACGATATAGATGATATTGAACGTAAATTTATATCTAATCTCCCTTATAACGTAGGTACAGCAATAATTCAAAGGATACTTCCTTTACAAAACTGGACTACAGCTGTGTTTATGCTTCAAAAAGAGGTTATAGCCCGCTTAGCAGCAAAGCATGGAAGCAAAGATTATGGATATATCTCAATATTTACATCTTATTATGCTGACGCGGAAATACTTTTTGATGTTTCGCCAAAATGTTTTAATCCGCCGCCAAAAGTAGTTTCTTCAGTTATAAAACTTAAGAACAAAAAATCTGAATATCCTGATGATGTCTTTTTTGATTTTGTAAAACATGCTTTTAGTATGCGAAGAAAAACAATTTTGAATTCTCTTAGTTCTTTTTGTAACATACCAAAAAATGATGCTTCTAAGATTATAGAAACTTGTGGATTAAATGTACTTTTACGTCCGGATAAGCTTTCTGTTTCTGCTTTTTTAAGTTTGACAAAGGAAATCAAAAAATATAGAATTTGTCGTGCAGAAATTTAGTTTTTTTCATTTCATAAAGTACCACTTTTTTTATTTGTTAATTATTTTATCCACAATTGTGGATAACTTGGGGATAACATGAGCTTTTCAGCTTCAGACTTATGGCAAAAAGTTGTTGATAACTTAAAAACATCTATTCCACCAGAGACCTACAATTTATGGATTTCTCCACTTAAACCTTTAGAGTTTGAAAATAATACTTTAGCTTTAGAAGTCCCTAATGTATATTTTTCACAATGGATAGAAAACAACCAATTAAAAAATATTGAAAGTATTTTGTCTGCTTCTTGCGGACAACGAATAGTTTTGGAGTTGAAACCTCAACAAGATATATCTTCAATAATAAAAAAAACTGAAGATATTCCCGTACATATAGACACTTCTATTGCTGCTTTGCAAAAAGATCAAATAAACCCTAAATACATATTTTCAGGTTTTGTTATTGGCGCATCAAACAGATTTGCACATGGTTGTGCTGAAGCTGTGGCCAAAAATCCTGGCAAGCAGTTTAATCCTTTATTCCTTTACAGCGGCGTTGGACTTGGAAAAACACATTTGCTTCACGCTATAGGAAACCACATTAAACAAACTATGCCAAATTCTAGAGTACTTTACGTAACATGTGAAAAGTTTGTTACTGAGTTTATTGAATCTATTCGTTTTGATAAAGTTTCGTCATTTAAAAATAAATATAGAAGTTTAGATTGTTTGCTAATAGATGATATTCAATTTTTGATGGGAAAAGAAAGTTCTCAAGAAGAATTTTTCCATATGTTTAACAATCTTTTCAATGCAAAAAAGCAGCTTGTTATCTCTTCTGACCGTCCTCCAAAAGAGCTTGAAGGTGTAGAAGACAGACTTATTTCAAGATTTGAGTGGGGCATTATAGCAGATATTCAACAGCCTGATTTAGAGACAAGAATTGCTATTTTGCGCAAAAAAGCAGAAGAAGAAAAGATTTATGTACCTGACGATGTTGTTTTACATATAGCAACTCAAGTTAAATCTAACATAAGGCAGTTAGAAGGATCTCTTTTAAGAATAACAGCATTTTCTTTATTTACCGGAACCCCTCTTACTGTTGACTCCGTACAAAAAATGCTTAGGGATATTATTAAAACAGACGAATCTACAAGAATAACAATAGAAAGTATTCAAAAAGCTGTTGCTGATGATTTTAATATTGATTTAAGAGATATGAAGTCTAAACGTAGAACAGATGCAATAGCTCTCCCTAGACAGATAGCTATGTTCCTTGCAAGAACGCTTAGCGATGAATTTTCAACAAATGCTATAGGTGACGCTTTTGGCGGGAGAGACCATTCTACAGTTATGCATGCCTGCAACAAAATTAAAGAAAAGATGAACTCTGATCCTTATTTTAATGCCAAAATAAACCAGATAATCAAAAAAATTCGCAATTACGAGTAGAAATTCAAATAGATCACCCCACTTAAGAAAGAGAGAGATAAAGGGCATTGTCATTTCTTTTTTCCCTCTCAATATTCCATTTTAGACAATACACGGCTCTTTGACAAAATTATAGTTCCCGCGCTCTCTTTCTACAAAAAACCTGTCAATCATCAGTTAGTAGCATTATTCCTTCTTTATCACTGTTAGCAATCACTATTAGCGAATCTTCTAAAATATACTCTTTTTTTAGTCTTAAATCAAATTAATGTAGCATATCACACGTCTATTTGTTTGACACGAAGTATCTATTTCATTATAATTATCAAATTATGAAAAAATTCAAATTTAAATTTTTAACATCTGCAGTATTGTTGTTGATTTTTTTTTTGTCGTCTTATGGAAACTCAAGCTCAACTATTAAATTAGATTCTGTAAAATCTGACAAAGGGAGATATATACGAGGGATACATCTTTCAGCTTGGGTAAGCGGGTCAGAAAAACACAGGAAATTAGCTCTTGAACTTTTTGACACTACAGAGTTAAACGCTGCGGTCATAAACATAAAAGAATATGAAGGGCAAGTTTATATAAAAGGTGTAAAAGAAGTAGACTTAAACAAAGCTTATGTCGCAGCGATTCCTGATCTTGAAAAGTATATTTCTCTTCTAAAAGAAAAGGGTATTTACACTATTGCAAGAATAGTGGTTTTTAGAGACAATACTATTTCTAGGAAAATACCTTCTCTTTCAGTTAAAAATCCTGATGGGACTATTTGGACAGATCGAAAAGGAGCAGCTTGGCTTGACCCATATAATAAAGAAACTTGGGATTATAATTTAAAAATTGCAGAAAGAGCAATTGATATAGGCTTTGATGAAATTCAGTTTGATTACATAAGATTTCCTTCTGATGGCAACACAAAAAATTGTAGATATAGTAAGCCTCATTCTGCCACAGAAGCATCAAAAGCATTGGTTGGTTTTTTAAAAGATGCAAAAAGACGTATAAACCCTAAAGGAGCAAAAATATCTATTGATGTTTTTGGACTTACAACAACAGCTACAGATGATATGGGGATAGGTCAAAAAATAGTTGAAATGACAGAACAAGTTGATTATGTAAGTCCTATGGTTTATCCTTCACATTATGCAAAGTGGACTTATGGCATAACAGATCCAAACAAAGAACCTTATAAAGTTGTATATAATTCTATTGAAGGAGCTATTAAGAGAATACATCCTGAAAAATTGCGTCCATGGCTACAGGATTTTAGTCTTGGATACAAATATGGTCCAAACGAAGTAAAAGAACAAATACAGGCTTGTTATGATAATAATATAGGTAATTGGCTTCTTTGGAACCCTAGATGTGTATATACAAGAGAAGCTTTAAAGGATAAAAATGAACAAAATACTTTCCAAACAAGTAATTCTCCTACAAACGAAATGTTAAAAACATCAAACAAACAACAATCACCTCAAGATAAATAATTTAATGGAAGAGAAGTATTGTCACCTGGGTTTCTCAAAAAGGCGCTCATTTTTTCTTCATTCAAAAGTAGTCTTTTTGTCCTATTTTTCCAAAAAAGATTCCCCCATTACCTACTTTTGACTCTCAATTCTTCCTTTCTTTCTCTAACAGATAAACTCAGGTTTTAAAATTTATTATTCTTCTGACAACAACTCACCTAAAGTTGGTTTGTCATTTTGGATTGCAAATTGTTTAACAAGCTCTTTTTCTCTATCAACCTCAAGTTTTTTAACAGACACTTCTATTTTTCTTTTAGTGGAATCAATTTTTATTATTTTAGCCTCTAATTCTTCACCTTCAACAAAAACTTGCGGGTTTTTAAATTTTAAAGAAGACGCTTCGCTATTTTTTATAGATGCTTCAATTCCAGGTTCAAGCTCTACAAAAGCGCCAAAGTTCGTAATTCTTACAACGTTACCTTTAACGACATTCCCAGTCTTATATTTCTTATAAGGATCTTGAGTGACATGCTTTAATGAAAGAGAAATTCTTTCATTTTGAGGATTTATTCCCATAACAACAACTTCAACTTCATCTCCTTTTTTTAAAACATTTTCTGGATGGTTTATTTTCTGAGTCCATGAAAAATCACTTATATGAACAAGCCCTTCTATTCCTTCAGGCAATTTTACAAAAGCGCCAAATGGCATTATATTTTGTACTATCCCTTTAACAACAGTACCAGGAATATAATGTCTAGATACTTCGTCCCAAGGATTTGGAAGAGTCTGTTTAACAGATAAAGCAATTTTCTTATTTTCTTTATCAACACTTATAATTTTTACTTCTATCTCTTGCTCTTTTTTTACTTCTCTTTTTAATGCTGCTTCGCTATCGTTCCATGCATATTCAGAAGAATGAAGCAATCCTTCTATACCTGGTTCAAGCTCTACAAAAACACCATACTCCATGATTGATGTAACTTTTCCCTTTATAATTAATCCTACAGGAAACCGCTCTGCTGCACAATCCCAAGGATTTGCAACTAAATTTTTTATACTTAAAGAAATTTTTCCATTAGCTTTATCAAATTTTATTATCTGAACTTTTATTTTTTGGCCAACATGTAATAAATCTTCAACCTTCTTAACCTTATACCATGCCAACTCCCCAATATGTAATAAACCGTCTATACCTCCAATATCTACAAAAGCGCCAAAATTTGTAATTCTTGAAACTGTACCATCAAGAATTTGACTTTCTGCAATAGAAGAAAGTGCTGATTCGCGAACTATATTCTTTTCATCTTCAAGGATTTTTCTGCGAGAAATAACAATATTTCTCTTTTTTATATCAAGCTCTGTAATTACAAACTCATATGTCTTAGCTATATAAACTTTTGCATCTTTTACAAAGTTAATATCAACATGAGAAATAGGAAGGAATGCATTTACTCCACCTATATCAACAATAAAACCGCATTTTATATCTTTTAAAATTGTTCCGGAAATATAATTACCGTTATTAAATGCTTTTTGAAGATTATCAAATTTATCTTTTTCAAGAATAACTCTATAAGATAAAATAGGACGACCAATCGTGTTTATAACTTTTACCCTTACTTTTGCTCCTACTTTAAGCTCTTGTGGAATTTTACCTTCTTCAAATTCTTTCTTAGGAATCATGCCTTCAGATTTTATACCTAAATCAACCATAAACCCATCTGAGTTCTCTTCCATAATAACTCCATCAAGTTCTTTGCCTGACTCAATAGTATTTGTATCATCATAACCTTTCATTAAATCAGCCATGCTGATATCTTCAGTGTTATCAAAAACTGTTTTATCTAAATTTTTAGTTTTCACCATTTCTACTCTCCTGTCTTTATAATACCTCTTTGCAATCAGTGGACTCCCCACGCTTAAAGGTGCAAGGCTTCCTATTCTAACTTCAGTTGACTACATGAATATTATCCAAGTCTATCACCTTGCAGTCAAAGTTTACTCAAGCCAAACTATTATATCAAACTAGAAAATATTCTATATAAAAACCATTTGAAATAATATTTTTATGTTATATAATATCACATCATAAAAGTAGGCGGATTTTAATGCACGAATATAAATTACTTGAAATTATGGCTATAGGATTTGGCCTTGCGTTAACTTTTGGGTTTATAACACAAAAACTTGGTCTTTCTTCTATAGTTGGGTATCTGTTGGCTGGCTTTCTTATAGGGCCATCTTCACCAGGCTTTATTGCAGATACTACTTTGGTGTTTCAGCTTTCTGAAGCTGGAGTTATTCTTTTAATGTTTGGTGTTGGACTACATTTTAAGCTTGATGACCTGATGTCAGTAAAAGGAGTAGCTCTCCCAGGTGCTATAATACAAAGCACAATTGCAACCGTCTTTACTACATTTTTGACTTTAAAATTGGGGCTTAACCTACAGTCTGCATTGATATTAGGATTCGGATTAGCAGTTGCCAGCACAGTTGTACTTTTAAGAGTTTTAGAAGATAGCGATACTGTAAATACAATACATGGACATGTTGCAGTTGGTTGGCTTGTAGTAGAAGATATTTTAACTGTACTAATTCTTGTCGTTCTTCCAAGTCTTTCTCTAATATTATCCGATTCAGACACAACATCTGGAAGCATTAATATATTAAAAGCAATAAGCATAGCCTTACTACGAATAGCATTGTTATGGGTTATTGTAATGAAAGGTGGTGGAAAAATTGTTCCTTGGATTTTATCAAAAATTGTAAAAACACGTTCTCAAGAGTTATTTACCCTTGCTGTGCTTGTGATAGCTTTCGCTACTGCGGTACTTGCTGCTTTTGTATTTCAAGCGTCATTTGCTTTAGGAGCTTTCTTAGGTGGAATGGTTGTTGGAAAGAGTAAACTAAGCCATCAAGCAGGTGCTGACATTCTTCCTCTTAGAGATGCCTTTGCAGTTTTGTTTTTCCTTGCTGTAGGAATGCTTTTTGATTTCAAATTTCTAATTGAATACCCTGCTCTTATTCTCATATGTCTTATAATAGTTTTACTTATAAAACCATTAACCGCATTGATTACAGTTTCCGTACTTGGTTATTCTCCAAAAACTTCACTTACAGTTGCAGCAGGACTTGCTCAAGTAGGAGAATTTTCTTTTATACTTGCTCAGGAAGCAAAACGTTTAAATCTTGCAGGAAACGAAGTTTATAATGCAATAGTAGTATGCTCAATTATTTCAATAACGTTAAATCCTTCACTATTTTCAAAAATACCATCACTCGAAAACTATTTGAAATCAAAGCGAACATTATGGAATATTTTAAACTTTAATGTTGCAAGGAGAGGCGATAAAAATAAACAATTTGTACAAAACATTCTCCCAGTAGAAGACTTTAAAGCACAGAAAAATGCAATAGTTGTTGGCTACGGTCCAACAGGGAAACAAGTTGTGCAAGCTTTAAAAGAACAAAATGTAAAATCTATTATTGTTGATATAAATATAGACACAATAAATAGTTTGACAGCTCAAGGACTTTCTGCCATATATGGAGATTCTTCACAAAAAGAAATTCTATTTGCTTCTGGGATAAAAAATGCAAATTACTTAATTATCACGACTCCGTCTTTAACTTCAACATTGGAAACAGCAACGCTTGCTTCATCTTTAAATCATAAAACAATAATACTAGCTAGAGCTCGTTTCTTAGACTATAAAGAAAATTTAAAACAAGCTGGAGTTTCACAAATTGCATTTGAAGAAGCTGAAGTAGCAAAAGCTTTAACTTCTTTACTCCTTGATGATTTAGAAAATCAAAGTCTTCTTGCTGCAGCCTCACAAATGAACTCCCAAGCAATAGAAGAAAAATAAACAATAATTTTATATATAAATTTTTAAAAAGTCTCCGACCATTGTCTCTATACCAAAGACTTTTTAGAAATAGCCTTTATTTTTTCTTCCTTTTAATTTCTTTGGATTTGGAAGAAAAATTACTATTAGATCTACTTAATTTCTTTTTTAAATGGATCAGTTCATCTTTTAAATACTTTACTTCTTTACGTGTTATAAGACCCATCTTATCAACTGTAGTTTTTACAGCTTCATTGAATTTTTTTGTTAAGTCTTTTTTCGCAGATTCTACATGTTTAACAGTTTTATCTATAAACTTTTTACCTTCTACAGCTTCAATTTTGTTGTCTTTAACAAACTTTTTTGCTGCAGCTTCAATCTTATCCTTACTTTTTAAGACTAACCCAACACTCGCATAAAACGCGTTTTTCAAGTTTGACATGTAATACCTCCTTAAAAAATATTGGCACCTACTTATATAAATTACTATTTACTTGCCGCATGTTTTGCCAGCAAATCTGCCATATCATTTTTTATATTTCCCGTATGGCTTTTTATATATCTCCATTCAATTTCAACATCTGTCTTGCGAGTAACTTCTACATACTCTTTTGAAAGTTCATTTCCTGCTTTCCATTTTCCTAATGCAAATTTTTCTATTCCATTGTAGTCGTAATTAATTCTTATTTTTTTTACATCATTCTCATCACACCATTTTAAAGTCTCAATAACAGATTTTAGTTCCCCTCCGAATTGTCTAAACTGAGTGCTTGGGATCGTCCCTGAAAGTTCTGCTTTTATTTCATCTCCTAAATAGATAACAGCGCCATACCCTGTAGTTGAATTAATGTATGACCCATCTACAAAAGCTTCATAAATACCGCTGTCAGCTGTATAAGTCTGTGAATCATTTATTTTATTCCATACAGAATCTATAATTAAATCTATTTGTTCATCTTTTATTTGTCTTTTAAAAGAATATGTGTCTTTTGTGGGTTTATAATATATACATACCCTGCCTTTTGTTATCCCTTTTGTTTTAACAACAAGTTTAACAAGGTAATCTTTAAAAGATTTATCATCAAAAAAAATATCTATATTCTTTTCTAAAAGAACTTTTGATAGTTCTAAAGCTTTTTTTTCTAATTCGCTTTTATACAATATTGGTTTGGACGCGTTCATTTTATCCTCAAGTTACATAAGTAGTCAATCAATTATAAGTTCTTTAGGCATTTCTTTTTTTGTTGGAGATCCGAGTTCTTTTAATTTTTGAGCTCGCGCTATTAGACTCTCTCCTTTTTTATCTGTAGAGGAAAGTCTTTTTATAGCTTCTTCAGTTTTATCTTTTGCTTCAGATATTTTCTTGTTTGCTTCAAGCAAAGTCTCAGCAAAGGTTACAAATTTATCATATAAATTTCCTCCGACTTTTGCTATTTCAAGAACATTTTTTCTCTGGTTTTCCTGGCGCCAAATATATTCAACTGTTTTTAAAGTAGTTAGTAATGTTGAAGGTGTAACTATTATAATATTTTTCTTAAATCCATATCCAACTAAATCAGATCTATCCAACACTGCCAAAGAAACTGCACCTTCTAAAGGAACAAACATTAAAATATATTCTGGCTGGTTAAGCCCATGTAAATCTGTATATTCTTTTTTTGCAAGTTCGTCAACATGTTTTTTTAAACTTAGAGAATGTTCCTTTAAATAAATCTTTTTATCACTTTCATTTTGAGAGTTATAATATTTCTCGTAAGCTCCTAGTGAGGTTTTTGCGTCAACAACTATATGCTTTCCTGCTGGCAAAATAATTGTATAGTCAGGAATTTTTTTACCGTCTTCTTCCTTGAATTGTTGTTGAGACGTGTAATGTACACCTTCTAGCATGCCTGCAAACTCAAAAATTCTTTTTAAAGTAAGTTCTCCCCATATACCTTGCAATTTATTTTCGCCTTTTAACGCTACCGCAAGATTATTAGCTTCTTGACTTACTTGTCTGTTGAGATTAACCAATTTTTCTAGTTCTTTCTGCAATACTGACATTTTTTCAGCTTCATATATTTGAAGATTCTCAACTTTGTTTTTAAATTCGTCAATTTTTATTTTAAAAGGAGCGATCACATTTTCAAAAGAGTTTTTATTTAAATCTGTAATTTTTGTATTTTTTTCTTCTAATACTCTTGATGCAATATTTTCAAATTCTGTTTTTAAAACATCGTTTATTCCTGACTGTTTTTTTATATTTTCTTCTAAATCATTTATTCTCTGGCCTTTAACGGCATTATCTCTTACCGCTGCTATATACTTATACAAAACAAGAGCTGCCCCTAAAATAATTCCAAAAAAAACATATAAAAAAACGTTCATATCTATATTGCTATCGGAAATTTTATATAGAAAGTCGTTCCTTTTCCTACAACGCTTTCAACCGATATTTCCCCTTTTAAATTTTTTACTATACCGTAACAAATTGAGAGACCAAGTCCAGTACCTTTTCCAATTTCTTTTGTCGTGAAAAATGGATCAAATATTTTACAAAGAATCTGCGGCTCAATACCTAACCCTGTATCAGAAATACTTAATATATAAGCGTCTTGCACAGTTTTAGTTTTTATTGTCAGTTTACCTCCATTAGGCATAGCATCTTTTGCATTTAATAGTATATTCAATATTACTTGCTGCATTTGCATTGCATTTGATTGAACCAAAACAGATTTATTCAAAAAGTCTTTGGTAACTTCTACTCCGTCTTTAATTAAATCTTTTTCAATTATAAGCAAAGTTGATTCTATAACATTATTTAGATCTATTTTCTGAAATTTTAGTATGTCCGTTCTAGAAAATTCAAGCATATTCCTGATTATTTTTTGGCTTCTCAATGCTGCATCATATATGTTTTTAATTCCTTTTGCTGTTTCTTCATCTAAACTTTTATTTCTAGATAAAACTTGAGAAAAACCCACTATAATACTTAAAGGATTATTCAATTCATGAGATATACTTCCAGCAAGTTCACCAAGAGAAGCCAACTTGTTTTGTTGTATTAATTTAAATTGAAGTCTTTCTTTTTCAATTTGCATTTGCCTCTCTTTAGTAACATCTAACAGAACTCCTATTATTCCTGAAAATCTTCCTGCAAGATTTTTATATGCAGCTTTATAAAAAATTAAATTTAATGTTCCTTTATCTTTGAAGAATACAGGAAGTTCGTAAGATATAGACTCCATATCTTTTGATATCTGCAAATCAGTCTTCATTTCAAACAGGTCAGCTTTTTGATCAGAAATTAGCCCTTCTGTTGAATTTCCAATGATTTCACCTTTTGAGTGCGACACTAACGATTCAAATGCTCTATTGCACCCTATTAAACGCATATCACTATCTTTATAGTAAACTGGCAGGGGAATATTATCCATCAAATACTGTAAAAATTGGAACTGTTCTTTAAAATTGAGTTCAGCATTTTTAGTATTTGTTATGTCTACTCCTGAAAAAATATACCCAATAATCTTTCCTGAAATAGATAACTGAGGAGCAATATATATAAGAATATTTATATATTTTCCATCTTTCCTTCGACAAAGCCATTCAACACCATCTTTTATACCTAGACTTACAGCTTCATTGAATGTTATAGGTTCTTTATTTTTATTGAAAAATATTGTTTCAAAAAACTCTACTTTATTAAGATCTTCAATACTATAACCGATTATTTCGCCAGAACCTTTCCCATAAACCACTATTTTACCGTGTAAATCCGTTGAAATTATAATTATAGATCTTGCAGAATCTAAAATATCTTGATGCAACAACGCTAAACCTAAAATTTTATTTGACTGATTTATAGAATAAAATATTAACAGTACTATAATAGTCAAAGCACTTGTTACTAAATATCCTAGACTTTTGGATTGGTTTATAGCACCTAATGGTGCTAGTTTTAGTATAGACCAATCTTCTCTTCCTAGTGATTTTCTTGATACATAGAATTGTTCATTATTTATTGAAATAATATCTTTATCTTTTACTTCAGCTAAGAACAACGATCTTTTTTTGCCAAAAGATCCAGAAGGATCCCATAATTTTCTAATCCTTGCATTTTCTTCTCCTGACATCAAAACTTCCCCATGAGAATTTATTATAAAAACATTTTCAAATTCGTTTAGTTTTTTAACTATATTAAGCACAGAATCTTTTATAAATACAATTCCAACTTTACCATATCTTCTGCTGTCAATTAACGAAGAATAATAAAAAGTACCATTACTTATATAACTCTTATCTTCAATAGAACCTTCTTTGATCCATACGTTTAAATGTTCAAAGAATTTTATATTTTCATTGTATATATTTTTCTTTTTTGAGAAATCCATATCTGGATAATTAGAATAAAAAACAATTTCCATCTGCATGTCTAAAACACATACTAAGGAAACACCAAAACTATCTTTGTATGCGTTTAGCATTCTAGCAATATTAGGGATTAAATCAGGAGAAGGGTGATACAAATATTCTTTTAAAGATGGAGATCTGGATACAGTCTTAGATAGCTGATCTATTTTTTTAAAAGTAATATTAGACAGTTCAATTAAATCAGAAGTAATTGAATCTACAACCTCTATAACTTCATTTTTTGAAGTTATCTCAAGATAATTTAAAAAAAAGAATCCAGAAGTAAATATCAAAAATAATATTGACGCTAAAGGTATATGTTTCCAATAAAAAGGAACATAGTCATATATTTTTACTTTTTTCTCTCGCAATACTTTAAAATATTTGAAGATTAAATTTGAAATTACAAATAATGAACACGCTACAACCATTTGCATTATTGCAAAAATAGCTACAGTATCAATCTTTAAAAGATGGAGGAGTTCTAAAAAGCACATACTCAAAACAAAAAATATAGAAAAACATATCATTAGCGCTAATTTTATTTTATCATCATAAATTAAATGATAATAATGATATTCTGTAAGTAAAACAAAAACCGAAGATGTTATAAAAAAACATAGAAACATAAGAGCTTCGGAACCTACTTCTCCAAGAAAACAATATCCAGATAAAGAAATAATAATTAAAAGAACAGTATAGTATTTTAAAAACTTAATCCTTGCAAACTTTGAGTATGCCGATACAGAACCAATTAATAATGATATATATGAGATGTATGTAAATGAAGTGTGTGTAATGTATGCAAAATTATTTAATGATATATCTTTGCCACATAAAAATGTATCAATAAATTTAACTATTGCCTGGCAAATAGCAAATACAACAAACCCAGTATATGATATCTTGTTTATTTTTGATCTTTGGCTAACAACAAATGTTAAAGAAAGGAATAAGTATGCCCATGCGGAAAGAAAATTTATGTAAGTATAATTGCTGGCAAAAAATTCCATTTAAATCTCGCTAAGATGCAAATTTATTAAAATTTACTTCCGCGACAAATTTCTTTATAGCTACAGTATTTACAAAAAAATATGTTACCTGCAACAGGAAATTCTTTTTTATCTTTAGGAATATTCCTTTCAATATTTACTAAATATTCATACATATCTTTTGTTTCAGATTCTACAGTATTTGCAAACTCAGATATAGATAAGTCGTTAATTTTTACATTTTTTTCTTTATATTGAGGGTATACATATACAACCATTGGAACAATATCAGAAACTTTTTCCCCAAAATGATAATTTGCCCAAAGAGAATATCCTGTCAACTGCTTTGAATGTTTTGCATCATCTGCCTTGCCGGTCTTCCAATCCATAATGTATATTTTATCTCCGACAGGAAACAAAAAGTCAACTTTGCAAAAAGCTTTGTACTCATTTATTCTTGTTTCTCCAAAGCCAGAAGGCTCTATAACCCAATCCTTGCTTTGTGGAACTGCATTTTTTTCTATCCAAGAAAAACGATAACTGCCTAAGAAATTTTCCAATATTCCTTTAACTTTAGAATATATTTCTTCAATAGAAATTAAATCTCCATTATAATAATGTTCAAAAAAAGTTTTCTCGCCACAATATTTTGCAGTCATATTAAATACATATTTAAAAAACTTATCTTTGTTTATATGGTCTGAGCTTTTTTGAAATCTTTGAAGCATGTCTCTTATAACATCATGAACGATATTTCCGGTTTCTAAAGCTTTTGAAGTTAAACTTTTTAAAAATGTAATTTTTTCTAAAGGAATTTCTTTATCGTACTTTGCGTAATAATCATAAAAATATTGACGCTTACAGTTTGAAAATCTATCATATCTTGATACAGACCACCCTAAAATATCTGTATAAGGAAACTTTTTTATTTCATTCATTTTTTGTTAAGACTCTCCCAAAATTGCCTATAAATGTATACCTAATTCCCTATTATGTGTTCTGCAGCAAGAACAACAAAAACACCGGCAAACAACATTAGCGATGTAATTTTATCTTTTGACTTATGAGTTTCTGGTATCAAATCTGAAGCTGAAAGGAAAATAAAAGAGCCTGCAGTTATCCCTAAAAACGCACCAAGAGCATGCAAAGACATCTCTTTAAATAAACAAAGTCCTAGAATTGTCCCTAGTGGCGTAAATAACGCCGTAAGGACAGAGAACATAACTATTTTATTTTTGGAAGCACCTTTATGAAGCAAAATACCTGAAATAGTTATTCCATCTGGAAGTTTGTGGAGTAAAATTGCAAGAGTTGTAAGAATTCCTAGTCCTGCATTGGCTTCAAATCCAATAGCTATCATAAGCCCATCAATAATTGAGTGCAGCGACAAACCTGCAACTGAAGCTACATGTGTATGAGTGTGACATTCGTGATCGTGGCATGGATGGAAAAACACAACAAACTGCAAAAAAAACATGAGCAAAAATCCAATTAAAACATAGATCATTGTATTTTTGTTCAATTCTAATCCCTCTGGTATCAAATGGGCAAAAGCAAGGGTAAGCATAACGCCAGCCGCAAAGTTTATTATTAGAAAAGAATTTCTCTCAGACCATTTATGAAATGTTAAAACTATTAAAGCACCTGCCATAGTCGCACTTGCAGCTATCAGCGCATAAATAATCTCCATTTTTTTCTCCCGATATAATCGCCCTGGCGAAAAATTAGCAAAAACTAATATTACAACGGCACTAACTGCTATAAAAATACAAAAGATTTAAGATATCTTTGATTTATTTTCTAATGTATACTTTATAACATTTCCCATCATAGCAACAGCTTTTTCTGGATAATGTCCCACTGATGTTTCTGCTGAAAGCATTGTGTAATCTGTTCCATCCAAAACCGCATTTGCTACATCACTGACTTCTGCTCTTGTAGGAACAGGATTTTTAATCATACTTTCCAACATCTGCGTAGCTGTAATTACAAATTTATTGCCACGTGATTTGACTTTTTTTATTATATATTTTTGCATTATAGGTACTGAGAAAACAGGAAGAGATACTCCCATGTCTCCTCTTGCAACCATTATGCCGTCAACAACATCAAGAATTTCATCAATATTATTGACTCCTGACATATCTTCAATTTTAGCTACAAGTTTACATTTAGAATTTTGTTCTTCTATTATATCTATTATAGGCTGCATGTCAGCAGCATCTCTAACAAAAGAGTTTGCTATATAATCAACTTTTTGTCCTAAAGCAAAAAGCATTCCTTTGCGATCTTTATCTTCCAAAGACTTAAATCTTAATTTTGCATCTGGAATATTTACACCTTTATGTGTTTTTAAAACATAATCCATCTGAACTTCAGTAACAAGTTCATCTTCTTTTGAAGATAAAACTTTTAATACAAGGTTACCGTCATCTATAAAAATCGTAAGATCTTTTGTAATATCTGTAAGAGGGTTTAGATAGTCTATTGAAATCTTCTCATTGTTTCCTACTACATCTTTATTGGTAAGAATAAGCTGCTGCCCTTTCTTTAACTCTACTTTTCCGCCTTCAATTTTGCCAACTCTTATTCTGTGTCCTTCTAAGTCTGCAAGGATTTTAATGTCTTTTTTATACTGCTCATTTAAAGTTCTTACTAATGCAATATCTTTTTCATACTCTGCAAAGGTTCCATGTGAAAAATTAAGTCTCACTATTGTCATACCGCTTTCTGCTAAATTTTTCAAAATCTCAAGGGTTCGTATAGCTGGACCCATTGTACAAACAATACCTATTTTTTTCACCTGCTACTCCTTTATTTTTATCTTTTACCAAGAGTTTAATTCAAACAATGTAAATTACAGTCCTGATAATAAAAGATATATTATCAAATTTTATACCGATTATATATCAGCACTCTCCACTTTTATGTTCGCATGAGCAAAGAAGAGAATGTAACGCAGATACAGCACAAAACAATATTTCCAAGTAGTTATTTTATACAAATACTCGTTTTTAAGTCAAATGCAAGTTGAATTTGCAGTTAACTCTGTTAGTAAAACAACTACTATATACCCACTATATATCTTTCAACTTATGCTCTACTTTCCATTCTTGCCTTCTCTCTTCTATTCTATCTATAAATCTTAATGATCCTTCCATTTCTTTCACACATCCTTTTTCGACTCTTAGTATATATTCTTCATGCGTTTGGCGTGTGTGATATTCTACATTAATTTGATTTAGGACTAAAAAAAGAGTATATTTTAGAAGATTTTCTAACACATATAAAGAAGGAATAATGTTACTAACTTATGATT
>JAITJN010000042.1 GCA_031278895.1 Candidatus Endomicrobiellum guadaloupense | reverse complement strand
GTATTGGTGTGCTTGCTGAACGCGATTTTGAAAGGAAAGCCACTGATAAGTAGTATTAGGTTGGTAAATGCAGAACACAAGAAAAGAAGGGAGAGAGGGAAATCAGCGACATTAGATATAGAAGGAGTAACGGATAAGGGAACATTAGTAGACATAGAGATTCAGTGCTATAGAGATGGGAATTTAGTAAATAGAGCGGTATATTATCAGTCAAGAATGATGAAAGAAGAGCTAGATGAAGGAGAGTCTTATGATACGCATCCCGATATAATATCGATTTGGTTTACAGACTACCATGAAACTACTAGACAGCATCACACGCATGAGGCAGTATATATGTTTAAAGCAAATCCATATGATGAAATAGCAATAGCGAGTGAAAAGACACGTATTTTTATTATAGAACTACCAAAGATAGATGTAAAGAAAGCAACATTAAATGACATGTTTTCAGTGTGGATGTATTTTTTAAAGAATCCGGAGTTAATACCGGAGGAATTTGTGAAGAGAGTGCCTGAGGTAGAGGAAGCGTTGGAAGAATTGAAAGTGTTGAGCCTGAATGATGAGTTCAGAGCTAATTATAATGCGCATATAAAGGCACAAAATGATCAAAGGAGTAGAGAAGCAAACGCTAAGGAAGAAGGAATTGCTAAAGGAATTGCCATTGGGAAAAAAGAAGGGAAAAAAGAAATAGTGTTTAAGCTATTGAAGAAAGGAATGTCTTTAGAAGATATTGCAGAAATTACAGGAATATCATAATTACAGGAATATCATTAGAAGAAGTTCAAAAATATAGAAGAGGTAATTGATATTGTATGTTTGACAATGACAGGACTACATCATTAATGCGTATTAGTGTATGTTCAATATTAAAAACTTCTTTTTCTTCTTTAGTTAAAGACTGGATAAAGTTTTTCTGATACCCTATCTCTCATCTCGGATATTTCTTTATCTGTACGACTTAAATTGACAATATATTTTTTATGATTTATATCTTACACAGGTTTAAATTCAAGAATGCAATCTGGGCAATGGGCTACATTACTTGTTGGTAGATATATTAAAATACATATTATGCCGCTATCTTTTAGAGAATACTGTTGTGTATTTGAAAATGAAAATAAGTTTGATCTTTTTCAGACGTTATCTAACTTGAGAGTTCATTCCCGTATGCATCGCAATTTAAAGGGGATAAAAGACAGATTCTGGCCATATTATTGAAAATATAGTTTATTTAGAGTTTGGTTAGACGCGTATATAATGTACATATCGGTAAAGTAGATACTTATAACGGGAGAAATGTGAAAATCCTTGAAGTTGACTTTATGACAGAAGGGCTTGACGGTACGCGATACTATCAAGTTTCTGAGACTGTTCGCGATAAGAATGTTTTGGAAAGAGAACTAGCTTCTTTAGAAGCGATACCAGATCATAATTCAAAATATCTTTTAACTATGGATTTTGAACCTACAGTATCTCATAATGGAATAAAACAGAACAATATTTTGGATTGGTTGTTTAGATAAAATTTGCATTGATAAACAATACAAAGTAATATATTTTAATAAAAATTATAGTGGGGATAATATGACTATAGCTGAAATTGATATAAGCAATTTAGAAAAAGCCATAAAATCTTTTGAAAATGCGATAAAAGCAGCTGAAGATACTAAAGATAAGGCACAGGAGTATATAAAAGATACCATTCGTGCAGGAGTTGTACAAAACTTTGAGTTTACTTACGAACTTAGTTGGAAATACATACAAAGATATTTAGAGCTTAACAATCAAATAGATACAACGGTTCCAAAAAAACAACTGTTTAGAGAAGCATTTGAAAACGGATTGTTAGACGCTCCGGATTCTTGGTTTAAATATCATGAAGCTCGTAATAAAACATCTCATATGTATAGTCAAGCGGCTTCTGAGCTTGTATATGAATTATCAAATGATTTTATAAAAGATGTAAAAAATTTGTTGCATAATTTGGTCAGTGCAAATGAAAAATAGATCGATAGATTTGAAATCAAAGTATGTATGTATGATAAAAGATATTCTTAAAGTACATTTAGGAAAATCTGGTATTAAAGTATACATTTTTGGATCTCGTGTACAAGGTATGACTAAAGAAACTTCTGATATTGACTTAGCATTAAAAAGTGCTGACGGCAGTAAATTAGACTACTTTGATGTAATATGTAAATTGAAAAATGTTTTTATGGAAAGCGATATAAAATATAGTGTTGATATACTGGATTTAAATAATATTTCCGATAATTTTAGAAAATGTATATCAGATGACTTGGTTGAAGTTAAATATTAAACACATATAACAATTAAGTATTGACTTGGTACGGAGAAAATCATGATTAAGTTTACTACTGCTGGAGAATCCCACGGGGAAGCTTTAGTAGCAATTGTTGAAGGGATTCCCACAGGTTTTATTATAGATGTTAACAGTATAGATTTAGACCTTGCCAGAAGACAAAAAGGATATGGCAGAGGTGAAAGAATGAAGATAGAAACTGATAAAGTGAAAATCTTGTCAGGTATTCGCCATTTGAGAGTTTTGGGTTCTCCAATAGCCATGCTTATTCTCAATAGAGATTTTAAGAATTGGACAGATATAATGTCCCCTGTTTTAGAAGATCATGAGAACGATCCTCTTTTAATGCCTCGCCCTGGGCATGCAGATCTGCCTGGTCTTATGAAATACGGATTAAAAGATTTTAGAGATATTCTTGAAAGAGCATCTGCTAGAGAAACTGCTGCAAGAGTAGCGGTAGGAGCAGTTTGTAAAGCTTTCTTGAAAGAGTTTGATATAAGCGTTATGTCTTATACTTCTCAAATTGGAAGCATTGCAGTAAAAAATATTTCAATTGATGAAAATTTTTTTTGGAATAGTGTTGAGGCATCTGAACTGAGATGTCCAGATAGTGAAGCTGAAAAAAAGATGAAAGATCTTATAGATGAGGCTTATTCAAAAGGAGATACTCTTGGAGGTAAAATTATAGTTGTAGCTAGAAATGTCCCAGTTGGTCTTGGAAGCCACACTCAACATGACTTAAAACTTGACGGGCGGCTTGCACAAGCGTTAATTTCTATTCAGGCTATGAAAGCTGTTGAGTTTGGAGAAGGTGTTAAACTTGCTGAACTTTTTGGATCAAAAGCTCATGATGAGATTTTTTATAATAAATCAAAAGGTTTTTATAGAGAAACTAACAGAGCTGGTGGTATAGAAGGTGGAATGAGCAATGGCGAGCCTATAATTATAACCTGCACAATGAAACCTATCCCTTCGCTTGTAAACTCGCTCACTTCAGTAAATCTAAAGACAAAGCAGTTGGCAAAAGCTGAAGCTGTAAGAAGCGATGTTTGTGCAGTTCCTGCAGCGGGCGTTGTTGCTGAGGCTGTTGTTGCAATAGAGCTTGCTAAAACTTTTGTAGAAAAGTTTGGAGGGGATTGTATAGAAGATATTAAAAAAAGCATTAACAATTATAAAGAAAGGATAGAGGCTATTTAGACTATTATGGACTCCTTATAATGAACTTAGTGTTGACTGGTTTTATGAGTGTTGGTAAGTCTGTTACAGGAAAGATTCTTTCTGAAAAACTGCTAAAAGAATTTTTTGATACCGATGTTTTGATAGAAAAAAAGACAGGTCTTTCAATAAACGCAATTTTTGAAAAGTTTGGTGAAAAAGAGTTTAGACATATGGAATCAGACATTGTAAAAACTTTATCTCAATGTGATTCTTCTGTAATATCTTGCGGAGGCGGAGTTGTTCTCAATCCTTTAAATATCAAGATTTTAAGGAGTAAAGGGATAATAGTAAATCTTTATGCTTCACCAGAAACAATATATGAAAGAATCAAAACTGATTCAACGAGGCCTCTCTTAAAACAAAAAAATCCTTTAGATGAAATAAAGAGACTTTTAGAATTAAGAAAAGAAATATATGCAGACTGTGATTATGCTTTTAATACTGACGGTTTAACTCCATATCAAGTTGCAAGTAATATTCTAAACATTGTAACTAACTGTTAGTATTTGCAAGTTATAAAATTGATTTTGGATATTGTAAAGTTATATAATTAAATATGTTGACAGGAGAGATGAATGTTAAAAAAGATATTAGGATCGCTTGCAACAATTTTATTTTGTTTTTCTTTTCTTTATGCTAACAAAACTTACGTAATAGATACACCTAATGCAGGTATATTGAGCTATGGTTCCTACAGTGCCAATTTCAAATACTTTTCTTACGGTAACGTAACTTCAGAACTTAATTTTGGCGTTTTTAATCCTTTTGATTTGGGGATATCTTGGGAGTTAGATAAATTCATAGGTGATGAAAACATAAAGGCTTCTGTTCCAGCACTCCATGTAAAACTTAGACTTTATGAAGGAAATATGGTTCTGCCCAGCTTTGCCTTAGGCTATGATGGTCAGGGAACTTTTATCAATAGAGATTGTGATGGTGGATTTGATCAAAAATGTAGAGGATTATACTTTGTTACCGGCAGGGAATTTTTCGTTGAAGGTTTAATGTTTAATTTAGGTATTAACATAAATAATTTTTCTACACCAAGAGTTTATTGGTTTTCAAATATAACAGTACCTCTATACAAAGAATATGTATCTTTTATGCTTGAGTATGACAATGTAAGCTACTTGCCTGATGCGAGACTTAACTGTGGTCTAAGAGTTGCTTTGACGGAATATGTAGATTTGGAGTGTATTGTAAGAGATTGTGGTGGTAAAGGTAGTTTTGGAAGAATTTCAAATGAGAGAGTGTTAAAGGTAAGTTATTTAGGTAAATTTTAGTTTAGGTGTTTCTGTATAGTCTTAAAGAAAGAGGATAAATGGATATAACTTTTGATTTTGAACAGCCTATAGTAGAAATTGATAAGAGAGTTGAAGAATTAAAAAGATCTGCTCAGGAGCAAAATATAGATTTATCGCAACAGATTGAAGATCTTGAACAAACAAGTTGCGAATTAAAACAAAAAATTTATGGGTCGCTTTCCTCATGGCAACGGATACAAATTGCTAGACACCCGCAAAGACCATATTCACAAGAATATATAAAGCTTATTTTTGAAAATTTTATTGAACTTCATGGCGATAGGTATTTTGGAGATGACCCTGCCATTTTATGTGGAATTGCTGAAATTGACGATCTCCCTGTAGCTGTAATAGGGCATCAAAAAGGTAGAAGTCTTGAAGAAAATCTAGACAGAAATTTCGGTATGGCTCATCCGGAAGGGTACAGAAAGGCTATAAGAATAATGAAACTTGCTGAAAAGTTTAATCGTCCTATAATAACGTTTATAGATACTCCAGGAGCTTATCCTGGAATTGCTGCTGAAGAAAGAGGGCAGGCAGAGGCTATAGCAAGAAATCTAAGAGAAATGTCTAATATAAAAGTTCCTATTATAACAGTTGTTATTGGTGAAGGTGGCTCTGGAGGAGCTTTGGGTATAGGTGTTTCAAATAAAGTGTTATGTCTGGAAAATTCTTATTATTCTGTTATATCTCCAGAAGGTTGTGCGGCAATTCTTTTTAGAGATGGCTCAAAAGCTGTGGAAGCCGCTAATGCTTTAAAACTTACCTCAAAAGATTTGCTCAAGTTAAAAGTTATTGATGATATAATAAAAGAGCCTCTAGGCGGCGCACATTATAATCATGAGAAAACAGCTGCAAATATAAAGACAGCTTTAAGTAAATATCTCAAGACATATAAAGGAATGAATCCAAAAAAAGTTGTTCAAGAAAGATATTTAAGATTTAGAAATATGGGAGTTTATGAAGATGGCGCGTCTAAGAAAAATAATAAGAAGAGGATAAAGAAAAAATAGGAGGTTCACATGGCATTGGTACCAGCAAAACAGATTTTGGAAGAAGCAAGAAAAAAAGGCTATGGAGTCGGCGCATACAATGTCAATAATATGGAGCAGATCCAAGCTATTATGGCTGCTGCAAAAGAGACTCAGTCTCCTGTAATTATTCAGGCCAGTAGAGGCGCTTTGAAGTATTCCAATTTTACTTATTTGGGATATTTGATGAAAGCAGCTGTTATTGAAAATCCTGATATTCCTGTTGCTATGCATTTAGATCATGGCAACTCTTTAGAGTCTGCAATAAAAGCAATAGACTTAGGTTTTTCTTCAGTTATGATTGACGGTTCTTTAATGGAAGATGGCAAGACTGCATCTACGTATGATTATAATGTAAAAGTTACTCGTTCTGTTGTTGAGTATGCGCATGCTAGAGGAGTTTCTGTTGAAGCAGAAATAGGAACACTCGGTGGGATTGAAGACGGTGTTGGTTCTGGTAAAATTCATTTGACTGCTCCAAATGAAGCCAAGAAATTTGTAGATGAAACTGGTGTTGATTCTTTGGCTATAGCTATAGGAACTTCTCATGGTGCTTATAAATTTAAAGGATCAGCAAACCTTGCTTTTGACGTTTTAAAAGAAATAAGAGGTTTGATCAATATTCCTATTGTGTTGCATGGAGCTTCTTCAGTTCCTAAAGAATTGATTGATGAAGTAAATAAATATGGTGGGAAAATGCCTGGAGCTACCGGTGTTCCTATGTCAAGCCTTCAAGAAGCAATTAAACTTGGCGTTTCAAAAATTAACGTTGATACAGATGGAAGACTTGCTATTACAGCAGCAATAAGAAAAGTATTTGTAGAGACTCCTGAGAAATTTGACCCAAGAGATTATTTAGGACCTGCAAGAACAGCTCTTACAAATCTTATAATTTCAAAGATGAAAGATTTTGGGACTCAAGGACATGCAAAGGACTATGCTACGAAAACTCTTGAAGACATGAAGAAAGAATATTTGGTAAAATAAAAGCTCATAAAATTTTACAAAAATTTGACTTTGAAAAAATATTCTGTTACGATTTTAAACGTCAAGTTGATCAGCACTTGGTTGTAGAACAAAATAAAGGAGGTAGCAAATGTCCCTTTACGACGTGAAAAAAGTCCAAGTAGCTTCAGTTCTTAGAGTCTTGCCTGTTGTTTTTGCAATTTTAGGAGCTCTTATTGGTTTGTTTACATTTTTCTTTTTCCCTACCGATTTAGCGTCAGGGCTTGGTTTTGGTGCAAAGTTATTGTCGTGGGTTATATTTGTTGTACTTTACACAGTTATAATGGTTATTGGTGCTGTTGCTGTAGCATGGTTGTATAATTTTGTAGCTACAAAATTGAACTGTAGTGTTGTAATATCTCTTGAACCTAAAGAGAAATAATAATCAATTTTTGCTGCTCCGGCTCAAATTTGCTGTCGGAGCAGTTTAAAATTCATAAAATGAAGCTAAGAATTAAATTTATATTATTCTCTTCGTTCTTGTCACTTATATTCGCACTTACCATTACTTCAGCGGTTTTGTTGGGTTGTAGAACTTTTTTTGCCAGAGCCGTTCAAACTGAAGCAGAAGGTTTTTTCAGCACATTTGTTAACACGGATGAAAATTCAATAGAAATAGGAAAAAAAGAATTAAATTTGTTCTATAATGGTAGTCTAAGAAGTTTTTTTTGGTTTGTTTTAAAAAATATTCTTTTTGCATTTTTTGTTTGTGTTATTCTTGGAATTGTCGGAGCTGTTTTGGTTTATAAATTGGTTGTTAAAAGCTTTGAAGATTTAGAAAGGCGCTTTAAAGACGATTTTCTTGTAAGCGTTTCTCATGAGTTCAAGAGTCCTTTATCTGCTATAGAAGGGTATACTGATCTCTTATTAGAGAAATCTAATAAGAACAGTTTTCAAGATATAACAGAAGGCTTGAACATAATAAAAAATTCAACTGAGAGGCTTAAGTATTTTATAAACAATGTTTTATGTTTAGTAGATATTAGAGCAGGAAAAGTAAAAAGTAATGGGGATTTTTGCTATATAGATGAAATTATTGAGGAAGAAATTTGTAAGTTTAAGTCAGTTGCAAGCTTGGAGAAGAAAAAAATTATAATTGATATAGGTGAAGCTCTTCCTCCAGTAGCAGCATCTAAAAGTATGGTTAGCTTATCTGTATCAGGTATTTTAAGCAATGCTTTTAAGTTTACTAAGCAAGAAGATACTGTTGCCATAAAAGCTATGTTGTCGCGCAGTCATGGAAATAACTTTGTTGAAGTTTGGATATCAGACACAGGCGTAGGAATATCTAAAGAGTTATTAAAGAAAATTTTTGAAAAGTTTTATCAGATAAAAAAAAGTAAGTTTGAAAAGTTAAGCGGAAGCGGGTTAGGTTTGTCTTTGGCGAGCGAGATAGTGTCTTTATATAGAGGAAATATCTGGGCAGAAAGCAAAGTAGGAGAAGGCACAACAATTAAATTTACTTTGCCAGTTTTCAAAAAAATTTAGTACATGGAGATATTATAATAAAGATCAGTGAAAGAAGATATACGGTAAACTCTAAGAAAAAGTGCTTAAATAAGCAAAAAGAGTTCTTAGAGTAGATAGCCTGGAAAGACTGGATTTTTGGTAAGGAGTTATACGACATTGATAAGGAGTCCTTATGATAGAATCAAAAATTATTGTAGTTGACGATGAGGATGATTTAAGAAGTTTAGCTAAAGGCCTTCTTGAAGAGGGAGGGTATATGGTTGTTACGTGTAAAGATACCGATGAGGGATATCAAAGAATGTTAAAATCCAAACCGGATCTTGCAATTGTAGACATAAATATGCCCACAATCGGCGGAATAGAGTTCTGCAGACTGATAAGACAGACACCTACTTTGAAAAATACACCTATAATAATGCTTACTGTAGAGTCTACTGAAACTAATAAAGTTATTGGGTTTGACTCTGGAGCAGACGACTATATAGTAAAACCTTTCAGCAATAGAGAACTCGTTGCAAGAGTCAAAGCTTTGATAAGACGCTCAAAACGTAAAGATACAGTAAATAAGCTTGAATCTGATGGACTTGTTATTTCATTAGAAGGAAGAACAGTTTCGTTAAATGGTAAAAAAATTCAATTAAGACCTAAAGAGTTTGATTTACTTTTCTTACTCTTACAAAAACCAGGAATTGTTCTAAATAGAGAATTTATTCTTGAAAATGTTTTTGAATATAACATTTCAATTACAACAAGAACTATTGACACTCATATAAAAAACCTAAGAAATGCCTTGAAACCTTGGGGAAGAAAACACATTAAGACAATTTTTGGGATTGGTTTCAAGTTTGAACCAAACAAAAAATAAAGGATATATATAAAGCAGTTCTAACTTTGTAGAAGTCTGTTGTTATTTTTTTAACAAGGATGGAAATGTTAGAAAAAAGATTGGTTTCTTTGACTGCGGCTTTAGTTGTGTTATTAGGTTCCGACAGTTCAGTTATAGCTAATGGTGGTATAACTGGAGGAAGGATGTTTTCTTATAATCCAAATTCTGCAACTTCAGCAATGGGTGATGCTGGTATTGCATTGATTTGTGAAGATATAACATCGGCAGTTTTAAATCCAGCTTCAACAATAGGTGCATACAGGACTATTGGTTCAATAAACAACTCTCTGTTATTTAACACAATTCAATATAACTTTCTAGGTGTTCAGTTTCCCTCTTCTGTTGGAAATTTTGGAATTTCTTGCATGTATGTTGGTTTTGGTAAAATAGATTATTTTGACAATGCAGGTAACTCCATTAATATGGGGACATCTAATGACCAAGGGCTAGTTTTAAACTATTCAATCGATTTAATGAAAAAAATACCAGTTGAGTTTATGTACGGCGGTTTTGGTGTAAACTTAAAAGTTTTAAAGTCAACACTTGCAGACTACAGCGCTGAAGCTTTTGCTGCAGATGTTGGTGCAATTTTTAGATTTTCTGGTTTTGATAATCTTTCCTTAGCTTTAGCTTATAAAAATTTCGGAACAAGTATGAAATTTATTAGAGAAAGTAATGAATTGCCTAAAGTTTTAACAGTCGGTGCTGCTTATACAGAAAATGATTTTTTTAATTTAAAAGCAGTAGCAGATTACAATATACA
The DNA here is from genome assembly GCA_031278895.1 of Candidatus Endomicrobiellum guadaloupense. Lineage (GTDB taxonomy): Bacteria > Elusimicrobiota > Endomicrobiia > Endomicrobiales > Endomicrobiaceae > Endomicrobiellum > Endomicrobiellum guadaloupense. The sequence goes on along the minus strand of JAITJN010000042.1, from coordinate 14,590 downwards.
AATGTATTCTGGAAATTTTTTCTCTGTTGGAACTTCTTTCTCACCAGTATATTTCTTAGATTTAAGAGCAGGTGTAAAACTTGCTGAAAAATCTTTGGATACAGACTTCAGAATGGGCTTCTCTTTAACTCTTCAAGCGGTAACTATAGACTATTGTTATACTCCTGGCCAGAATATAGATGGAACTCATAGTATAAATTTAAGCTGTGCTTTAGGAAGCTTTTCTTCCGAAAGAAAAGCATATGATTATTATCTAAAAGAGCATTTTAGAAAAGCTGTTGATCTTTATCATAGAAAAGATTATATAAAAGCAAGGGAAAATTTTGGTGAAATTTTGGCAGTTTATCCTGATCATGATGCATCAAAAAAATATTTAATAAAAATTGATGAAGAATTGTCTTCAGTTGATGCCTATAACTTAAGTTTAGTAAGCAAATATATGAACAAAGCAAATAATGCTTTATCTAAAGGAGATGTTGTCAAAGCAAGAAAATACTATGGCAAAGTCTTATCTAGGGATCCTGAAAATTTGTTTGCTAAAGGCGGCATGGAAAAAACAGAATCTTATACGTACGATGTATTAGTAGAAAAAAACAGACAAACGAATAGGAAGAGAATAGAATATTTGTGGAAAAGATTTAATACATTTTACAAAGAAGGCGAGCTTGTCAACGCTAAGGAATCTCTTGAGTTTATCTTAGATATTGATCCTGAAAACAGTGCAGCAAAATCTGAAATGACAAATGTTGACAATCAACTTGCAAAAATTGCTTCTTATAAAGTTACCGAGCTGTACAATAAAGGCAAATCTTTATTTGATAAAGGTAATTACGAAGATTCTATAAGATATTTTGAAGCAGTTCTTGTTGCAGTTCCGTCAAGAACAGATGTTAGAGATTTGCTAGCAAAAGCAAAGAGTAGTGTAAAAAATGCTGTTTCATATGAAAATAATGAAAAGATTGCTATTAAACAAGAAGAAGCAAGAAAGGATTTAGAAAATAGTTATGAGAAAGCATTAAATTATTACGATAAAAATAATTATGAAAAAGCAATGGAATATTTTAAAAAGGTCAAAGATGTTGCCGATAAGTATAAGTTTAAAGAATATTCTGAAAACTCACAAAGATATATATCTGAAATTGGTAAAGATTTGTCTGACATACATTATAGAAAAGGATTTGAACTTTACGCTAAGAATAATTTTGAAGGGGCTTTTAAAGAATATAAGATTGCTAAAGAATATAATCCGTTAAACACTGCGGCTGTTGAAGAATATAAAAAGACTTCAGATAATATTGCGCAAAAATACTATGAGCAGGGCATGGCTTACTATACTAAGGGTGATTTTACAAATGCATCTTTATTATTTAAGAAAGCCTTAATGTATAAGCCAGATAAAATAGAGGCCAAAAGAGCTTTGGAGAAAATGTAATGGCAAAAAGATTATGGTTTTCATTGTGCTTTTTATTTTTTTTATATTCTTTGTCCATTGCAGCAAAAGCATATCCAAATCCTTGGATACCAGGTGGAAAAAATAAAAGTCAAGGAACGTTGTCTAGTGGGATTGTTTTTTATGATCTTCCTGCTTCTGGAGGTTATATATATATATATGATTCTTCAGGGGCGTTGGTTAGAAAATTATTTTGGGAGAAGGGATATAATACTGTTAATTGGGACGGTAAGAATGATAATGGCCAATACGTTGCAAGTGGTGTCTATCTATGGAAGATAAAAGACGATGGCAAAAAGGTTTCAAAACTTGTGATAATAAGATAGATGTTCAAGTATTGATATAATGGAGGAGGATGTCGTGAGAAAAATACTTGTTAAAAGCGTTCTAGTTTTTATGTTAACCATTATCTGTTCTGCCATTGCTTTTTGCGAGGATCCTTATTCTAGTGCTAGGTCATTGCGTGAAGCTGTCTTAGCCAAGAATTTTGGATCAACTCCGGTTAATATTTTATCAATAAATGACATGAATAAAAATTTGTTAATTGGAAATATACAGTCTGTACTGCATTATAGGAATGGACAGTTGATAGCAACACAAGAAAGAGATGGAACTATTACCCTCTATGATAGCGCTGGGTATAGAGCGACAATAACTGAAGATATTGAAGGTAGTGGCGTTTGGAGACTAAGTAATTTTTCACTTAGATTTACAGACATTAATGAAGCTTTAAAAGGTAAAACAAAAGATGAACAGAAGCAAGCAATAGTTGAATTTTTAATATCAGTAGGGTTTGGACAAAACGCGCGCCAATTTATTATGGGAAATCCAGTTTCTGGTACTGGTGGGATGGGCGATGAGATTTTATCAGTATTTGCAAAAGAAGGTCTTAACGCAAGTTTTAGTTTTGTACAAGATGAATATGGTTATCTTAAATGTACTTTAAATCTTGATGGGAAACCCCAAAATACTTTTGATTGGGCTGGTGACTTATCACAAGAATGGCATTATAGCAGTACTGGTGCTTTAGAGGAATATATAGTTTACCACTATGAGACATCTGAGACTACAGGTACAACGCAAGGAAAATGGACTGCAACTGTAACGAAAATGGATGCTTTTGGTAGAGAAATAGCTACTTCCAAGTGTGATGTGATTGTAAAAATTCCAAACCCAAATAATCCCACCCTTTTTCCGATAGATTATGAGCTAAGTTCATCGACTACAGTGACAGTAACATACGAATATGATAAAAATGGAGAGAAAATAGCTGAAATAGACCATGAAAAAAATAAAATTACGTACTATGGTTATGGTAAACCTCTAGAAGTTTGGCATTTTATCCCTGATGGAAATGGTAATCCTACTGAAGGAAGTAAAACACTACTTTCAAGATATGAATACTATTTGGGTGGTTCCCTAAAAAGTGTTAGAACTTATAACGAATCTGGAAAACAGGTAGAAGTGACCATATACACCCCTAGAGGTACTTGTTTAGGTCAGTCGAAGGATCAAGACGCTACACCTGATTTATTGTTTAAACAGTTTGAACATGTCTATGAACTTATTAATAATATAGCATCTGATGCGGATATTCAGAATTTGTTAGATTATTTATATGACCATAACATTGGACAAATTAGTCTAAGACCAACTGATTTCCAGAATATTTATATATTTAGAGCATTTTGCTTAAATGAAGAACAAAAAGCTGAATTTGATGAAAAAATGTTATCATTAACTAATTCGCTTAGAAGAACTCCAACTATTGGTGAGGTTCTTCAAGCGTTAATTAGTGATAACAGTCCAGAGGTTGATGGAATAGAAAGTGAGGCTTATAAACTTTATAAGAGTGTAAAATCTATGTATGATAGTGTATCAAAAATGAAATCTCCCATTACTGTTGGGGTGCAGTCAGGACGCACTTCTCGTAAAGTAAAAACAGATCAGCCAGAAGAAACAGGATATGTTACCAGTGGTAGTAGCGTGCCGATTGCAGGCAGAGAACATCAAGTTGATCATACTACTTGGGGTGCGGAGGTGAATTTAAGCGGTGGTGTACTACCAGAAGGACTGACTTGGGATGATATTGCTTTGAGTAGTGCAGCTAGTAATAATGGTCAGTATGAGGTTAATTTTAATACATATGCATATTTTGATTACTATGTAGATACAAGTTTAAAATTTTCTTTTGAATATGTTGATGAAGATGGTAATCATTTAAAGTATGGCGTTACAAAAAATATCCGCAAGGAAGTAACAGAATCAGGCAAAAGAGAACTAATAAAGACTGAAACTATGTATTATGATCCTGCAGTTGTTGGACAAGCTCAAGCTTTTGTTGATGCTGATGGCAATGTTTTAAGTGAAGATCAAGCTAGAGAGATGATAGCAAATGGGCAGTCGGTATACATACAATTAAATCCTCAATCAATAAATATGTTTGACGGTGCTGGTTTTCAAGATGTTCTAAATCCTCAAAAAGGGGAGCAGATATATGTAACTGTTGAAGACATGGATATGTTTAATACTTTTAAAGATTCAGTTGGTACAGGTGCCCAAGTAATGGTTGTCGGTGTTGTCACAAATGATATGGATGGGAGAATGACAATGCATGTGTATAATACCAAAAATGGGGCAAATATTGGTTTTGGTCTTGATTCAACAGGGAATAAAGGGTATGCTGTAGGTGAGAATGTTAGTGACATGATTGAAGAAATTAACAAACTCAGTCAACAAGAGGGATCATGGGTATATAAAAATACACAGACAAACCGAGGTATATTCCAGGCAGCAGGGGCACTTGATAGCAGTGGCTATTTAAAAGACTGGAAAGATGGATGGGCTGCTTTGGCTCGTTTAGCTGCTGGAGGAAATAGATGATATTGAAATAAGGGATTAATTTAATATGAGAAATATAGATTGGCAACAGCAGATAAGCGGAGGCATGTAATGAATCCAAAAAAGAACAAAAGTAAAAAATGGATAGTGTTTGGCATAGTAGCCGTTATAGCTGTTTTAATAGCAGTTGTTCCAGCATTAGTAGGTAAGCGTAATAAAGAGTGGAAAAAACCTCCGAGTGTTGACTTTATGATTAAAGTAACAGGGACAATAAAACAAGCAAAAGATGAAACGCTTTACTTAAAAGGAGATAATAACTTGTATTATATTTTGCTTGGAGATAAAACCAGTGAATTGTTAAATAATAAAAATAAAAGAGCTACAGTATTTGGAAATATTATTGTTACAAGCGATGTTGCTGCAGGAATTGATAATACAAAAGTTGACGGAAATTCTGTGAGAATGCGCATAAGTGTAATAAAATTTGATTTGGTATAAGAGAAGGAAAGAGGTTTGTTATGAAGAAGTTTTTAAAAATCCTCTTTTGTGATAATATAATCAAAAACTGTGCTATAAAATGTAGTACTTACTTTATTGAGCTAATTCTTGTTGGGTTAGGTTTAATAATATCTTCATCTACAGGCGCGCAATTGCCCCAAACACACAACCCATACAGCATAGGTCCAGAAGGAAGAACAGTTGAAGATTTAAAAGATTTTGCAAAACCAAATGAGATGGTCAGTATATTGCCAAACAGACCAGTTGCGGCGACAGATGCTACAGGTAATAGACAATATTATACTCCTAATGGCAACTTAGCTGTAAATATATCAAAAGATGGACAAATTACATTTAGTCTTTCCAATATGTCAAAAACTGTTGATTCTGAGGGGAATCTTGTAAGCACTGAAGAAAATATATCTGGAACAAATATAAAAGTTGTTAAGAATGAATTTGGAGAAGTAATATCGTACAAAGAAACAGGGTTTGGGGGGAGTACTATAAAAGAGTATGATAAAGATAAAAACTTAACAAAAACATACACATACGATACATATGGGAAAAATTTATCATATGTGACAGACGAAATGACAAAAGGCAAAACTGTTTTTAATAAACAAGGTCTTGCAGAGCATGATGAGGATTTTGAGGGAAATATCACTACAATATATAAATACAACAATAATAACAATCTTGTATCAAAAATTGATATATATGGAAATATATCACATTATGATGAAAAAGGAAGCTTGGCATATACAGAAAATAAAGAGGGTCTAGTTATTGCAAGATATAGTTATGAACATGATAATAAAGGTAATTATGTTCTAGTAAGTTCTTATGATCCATCTGTTAGAGAAACTACATATTATAAAAATGGTAAACAGCAATATGTAAAAAATGCTTCTGGTGCAATAATTAAAGATTATATGTGGAATGGATCAAAACTTGTTTGTACATTTGACAGAACAAATGGAGAAACCACATGGTACGATGTTGATGGGAAGACTTTATATATTAGCTTCAATAACGAAATAATAAGTAAGAATTTGTACTACAAAGGACAATTAGTAGGTGTATGGGATGCTAGAAAAGCGCAGATAACTATATTCAAAAATGAGAGGAGAGAATTAGTGTTACAGCTTACTAAAAATGAAGAACCTACAGCCAAAGACATAAAAGTTTGGATAGGCATGGGTCTTATAGAAATGGCTCATTTAACAAATGGATTTGGGGGAGGGAAAGTTCCAACTCTTGATGATACAGTTTAAATTTATATAGTTTGTTTTAGCAAATGAAGAAGTCTTTAGTATAACTATTTTTATAATATGGAGAAAATAGTGTTTTCAAGACAACTTTACTTTTTACAGGCAAATATAACAAATACAATAACAACTTTTTTGCTTTCACTGTGCCTTATTGTAAATATTGTTAATTTGTCAAACTATGCAGCGATAGAAAGTCATTTCGATAATTCTAACAAAATAGAATTAGAAGTTATTTTATGTAATATGGTGGCTAGAAGTATTGAGGTAGCTATAAAGATGGCTTCAATTCTAGATAAAAACATAAATACTAAAAGTAAAAACTTATCAGCAACAACAAACAATCACAAATATGAAAATAAAAATAATAAAGAATATATAAAGAGTAGCTTCTCAAACGATACATACACGCAAATCTTAGAAGTTTACGTATGTCTAAGAATTTCAAAATATATAAACTTTATAGTTAATGGACATTCAAACATCAATACTAAATTGAAAAATAAGAATACAAAAGTTACAAGGATAGTAGAAGGAATTAGAGGAAATAATATTTTAAAAATAATAAAAGAAGCATTGCCTAGAGGGGAGGATACAGCTTCTGCTGTTACTGTAAATAATGATTTTACTTGGCTTTAAGTAATAAGCCAAGTTTTTTATTTATATATAAGTAAGAAGATATAAAAATGCCAGATATGGGGGATGTAATGGGGTGTATTTTAAACTTTTTAAAGAAACTGAAAACTCAAACATCTAAAATGGCTAAACTTAGCATGATAATTATATTTATAAAAATAAAAGAGTTTTCATTAAATCAATGGATATCTCTGTTTATAGTAAACACAATATTATTGTCTTTTGTATATGGTGATGCTATAGGTCAAGTTTTGGTAAACATAAGAGAAGGAGATAAATTTAGACAAATCTTTAGCGAATTTACGTTACCATATTCATACGGCACAATAACTATGGCGAATTTCAGTGCAAGTGACAAAGTGATAATAAATATTCAAGATTTACATATGCATTCTGAAGCACAAAAAAATATAAAAAACATAATAGAGGAGTTTGACAAGACATACAAAATAAAAAAGATTTATCTGGAAGGAGCATATGGTGATTTAGATACTAGCTGGATAGCTGATATTAAAGATAAATCTAATAAGACTGAAATACTAAATAAAATTATGGATACCGGAATGCTTACAGGTGCTGAATATTATTCAGCAGAAAATGGGAAGAAATACATAATAAAAGGTTTAGAAAATAAAGAGGCATATCTGGATAATTTAAAAAGGTTTGGAGAAATATTGAATAACGAAGGAGAAATAAATGAGATCTTAGACAGTATTCATAAGGATATACAAGATTTAAAGGCAATGTATTATAACAGTAAGCAAAAAAATATGGAATATATGTATTCTGAATATATTGCAGGCAGAATGAATGCTGAGAAATATTACGGGTTAATGGAAAAGTATACAGACAGTATAGGGATAGATTTACACAAATATAAGAATATAGATATCTACCTTAGAATGCTAAGAGAAAAAAAGAAAATAGATTTTGATAGAGCGACAAAGGAACTTCAAGTGCTTGTAATGAGATTGAAAGAATCACTTCCTTACAATGCATATAAAATGATGGAAGAAAAAACAAAAGAGTTTAAAGAGATAGATAAACTTTATGCGTATCTGGTTAAGTTGTCTAGAGAAAATAATATAGATCTGTCAATAAACTTTCCAGAGCTTTGGAAATTTTTTAGTTATATAGAGTTGGGGAAAGAATTGAACCCATTAGAAATGATAACAGAAGAAGAGAGATTAAGAGGACAAATAAATTTCAATTTTTCAAATGACCAAGGAATCCGCGATATAGTTTTTATGGTCGTTTTTGAAAGATATATGAGAGATTATCTTTCCAGTAAAATAACTTCAGATGATTATGAATACTACAAGATAAATATAGAAAGGTTTAAAGATATGTGGGTAAAATATGTGGACAACGTTAAGATGAATATGCTCAAAAAGTATGAAGACGAGGCTGATAAATTTTATGTAATAAATTTACAGAGAAATAAGTATTTCTTAAAAAATATGGATTTAATAGAAAACACTGGGAAAATAGAAAAAAATTATGATGAAAATTTGAGTGACGAAGCAAAAGTAATAGAGTCGTTAAAAGATGCTGTAGAAATTGGAGTTGTTATCACGGGAGGTTTTCATACTAGAGGATTGAGTGATTTGTTAGCAAAGGAAGGGATATCCTACTTAGTTATAACTCCAAATGTTAGTGGAAGTATAAAAGAAGCTGAAAATACATATTACAACATAGCTAAAGAACAAGGAAGAGTTTTATCTTCTGCCCTTGCCGTATTACCTCAGAGCATGCTAGCACAGGATAATAAAGAATTATTTAGTCAACAATTAAGTGAGGCTCTTCTAAAAAGTAACGCGACAATAGAAGAAATAAATACAATATTTAGCAGGATTGTTCTTCCTAACAACGAAGTAAAATTGACAAGTTTAGATATAAATGAATCTGATAACATAGAGTTAGAGGTGAAAGAAGGTGGGCAAGCAATCAAAAAATATAAATATGATTCTGAAACGAAAGCGTTTAAAGAAGTAGGGGCCAGTGTACCAGGCGCAAAATCTGTTAAGAGTACAATGGGTGTAGTAACTAGGACATCTATAGGTTTGTCAGTAACATTAGGAGTTCTTTCAGTGCTTATAGCAGTGCTAGCTACTTTACTAGCAGGAACATTATGGTTTTTGTTTCCATTGATACCTCTATGCTTAGTAGTATTGGCAAGCATATACGTAGTACCGACATTAATATACGAATGGATCCAATCTCGTTTTTTAGGACGTGAGATAGTTACAGAAACAGGTTCAAATATTAGGCAAGAGCTAGTATTTGCTGATCTTACAGAAACTGGAGCAACAACAATATTTGATGAAGATGGAAAAGAAAAAAATGTAAGTAAGGCAAGAATGTTAAGGAAAATTATAATTACATTACCAACAGATTTAGGGATAGATTTCCTCATGAAAGCTTTAGGCATAGATCGCCAAAAAGCTATACATTTACTTGGATATACAGGAATAGAAACAGAAGATGACAAAAGAGATGTAAAGTTGACAGATCTTATAGAGCAAGTAAATAGTGAAGCTTTGGATGCTGGAGAAATGATGAAATGTGTAAGTAGTCAAGAAAAAACCCTTATAAAGATAAATTTTGAATTATTGAGGAATAGATTCTTTGACGCTAGTGGTAAGACAATAATAAACAGAGAACTTCTTGAGACTGTCGTTGAACACGAGCTCGAACATTATAGATATGCAACATCAACTGAAGGAATAAGAGCTAGAATACATCGTTCCCCCTGGCTTGAAGAAGTACTTGTAAGTCTAAGAGATGGATTTATAAGACTGAGAATATGGCAAAGAGGATTGTTTAGTGTAAAAGTAAGAACAGGGCAAACAGGTATGGACGATGAGATGTTAATAGAGCAGTTTAGGATAATGCAGGCAAAACAATATGGTGAGGCAGCTTATTATAGTGAGAAAACAAACAGTCAGATAAAAGCAGCTTTGGAAGTCGCGCAAATGGGAGCAGTAGCAACACTTGGTACAGGTGGTGGCAAGAGTGATATGGGAAAGCTAGCAATGGCTATAATCCTTGCAAGAGAGTGGCGTGGTGAAAGGAAGGCAGGGATATTATATTCATCTGCTAGAGATAATTTAACTACAAGAGATTTAGCAGGATTAGCAAAATTCTTAAATAGTCCAGAAATAGTAAGTGTATTCAAAGGAATAGTGGGTTACAGAAATCAAAATAGTAGCGGGTTATTTACTGAAGTAACAATAAACGGTAATAAGAGAAGCATTATAGTAGTTGGGCATATATTGCCTAGCACGGAGAAAGTGACAATATATGATGAAAATGGAAATCCTATTGAAGGACAAGTGATGGTAGAAGTTAATGGAACCCTTCAAGAAATAAATAAAACATGGTTATATGCCAATGCGCCTATAGTCGGTGGAGATAAAAGTACCCTAGTTTGGGATTTTGAAAATGTTATGACAGAAAAGAAGGTAGGACAGAAAGCAATGATGAGGATTGGGGTATTTGATGAGGCCCATACTCTCCTAGATGAATTAAATCAAAGTTTTGTACAAGGCAGTTCAGTAGAAAGAAAGAAAGGGCAGTTAGACCTACAGAAAATAGCTCGCGATTATGTAAAAGACTTAAAAGCAGGAAGTGATTATAAAGTAAAGAATGGAGCCGCAGAATTAACACAAGAAGGTAGAAGGAAAGTTGAAAAATATTTCAAAGATAATGATAATAATATTGATCCAGAGTTTACAAGCGATGAGTGGATACAAATTGTAACTTGGGCATTAACTGCAAGAGAATATAAAGATGGAAAAGAATATACAACAGGTAACAGGACAGGGAAAATATTTAAGTCCAAAGATAGTAAAGTGCAGATAGAATTAGAAGTAAAGAGAGATAGAGCTGGAGAAAATTTCGAAGTAAAAGGAACTATTACTATATTAGGTAAAATGTCTCCAATACTTCTAAACACTACATTTGACAATATAAATACTATAGATGCTTTATGGGATGTATTAAAAAAAGATTATCAAGAACTAGTAGATAATGCTCAAGAAAATGTTGATTGGAGTTCTGTTTCAATACAAAATAGAACATATATAGACATAATAAATTCCCAAACCAGTGAAGTTAGTGAATCTTCTAAATGGACTGGCTTGCATGCTGCTATAGAACTATATTTGGAAAGTTTAAACAAACCTGATGAACCTAAAAAGTATAATTTTGCAGATAACTACAGTATAGACACAACGGTGAGAAGAAGGTACGCAATAGTCCCTTGGATGGAAAAACTTGTTGCAGTAACTGGCTATACAGGAACTATGCCTGAAGGATTTTTTAATAGAACACTGTCCAGGGTGTTTAAACGTGGAATAAAATCAATTGAATCTGGCGCAGTAGCAAAACCTACAATAGCAAGGCCAAAACTATTTAGCAAAAACAACGACAGGATAACAGCTGTAATAAGAGATACTTTCTTGGCGAGAGCTACTTTTGCTTTAACCAACGATGAGACTGGTTATAAGAATGGAATGGTAGTGTTTGGCAGTATAGGGGAACTTAGAAGAGCTGAAACAGATATAAAAGGTGCTGCCAAGCAGCTTGGAATGCCTAAAGAGAAAATAATAATAATAGATGGAGAAAAAGATAGCGCTGAAGACATAGAGAATAAAATAAAGCTTTTGAAAGAAAATACAGATTACTTAGTCCTTGCAACAAATATAGTTTCAATTGGTGTAGATGCACCATTTGGATTTGTTTTTAACGCCATGGCTGAAAGACAAAATGAAGATGAAAGGAAACAGTTAAGAGATAGAGCAGGAAGAAGCGGTGGCAAAGGGATAGTAAGAGAGTATTACAGCATTGAAGATATAGAAGAAAATGATGAAACAAGAGATTTAATAAGACAGCTTAGAAAACCTAGCTCAAAAGAAAAGAAAGTTAATAAAAAAGATGCAATATTAGATAACGGTAATTTAAATCGAGAAATAGAAGATCCTCTTATTGGCATATTTGATGCTATAGCTGAAGAATATGCTGAAGGAGAATTTTTGTCAGACAGTGGAATACGTATAATTAAAGGACTGACAAGCATAATAAGAGAAAGAGGAATAGACGCGGCAGTAAGAAACATGGAACGAAATGCGAGAGAAACAGAGATACTAGACCAGTTTGTAAGCGAGTTACAGAGTTGGAGAGAAGATGGTGATTGGATTAGCAAATATTTCAAAGTATTTAAAGGAACCATTGAATATAATGCATTGGTGGAAATTTTTGGAGGTGAAAGCGAACTTAAAATATTTAGAGAAAGTGTTTTCAAAGAAATAGAAAATAATATGGAGCTATTTTTAACAGCTCAAGAAGACATTGATGCTCAAGAAGATACTCGTTTTGCGGATGCAAGGACAAGTGCTTTGCTTGGAATGTTGGAAGTTACAGCAGCTGGAGAAAAGGCAATAGCAAGAGAGAAATTGTTTTACGGCGCAGCAATGAGGGTAGCAAAGAACAAAATAACAGAACAATTGAATAATGCAAAAGAAGAAGGTGCGCAACTAGAAGGAACTCAAGTAACTAAAAATGAGCAAATAGAAAAATATATAATAACAGTAAATAAAACAGGCAAACGTAGCTTTATAGTTAGATTTTTACACTGGATATCTTCAAGTTTAATGTCTTTAATAAGCAAAATAATAACAATTGCAATACCAGTTATATTAGGTGGAGGATTAGTAGGTATTGTGATCACTTCAATCATGTCGAGTCTTAGCGTTGGAATTCCCGTAGCATTACAATTCTTTGCAAACATAGTCCTATTTCTATCCGGAGGTGCTTTTTCTGCATTACCTATAGCATGGATTATAGTTATAGCTGTTGCGTTAGTGCTATTAGTAATTGTGTTAAACGCATTTGTAAAAAGGATAACTGCTGTAACAGAAGAGACAGACAATGAGAATATAGCAAAGTATAGAGATACGGGACGTGGTGGTATGGCAGCAGCCAAAGGTACAGTGAATAAAACATTAGCAACACTTTCAAAGATAGCTTTAACTATAGGAGCAATATCGTTAATATCAGGTTTTTTAATTCCTGGAGTTGGCATTGCAATGATAGCTGCCGGGATATTTATGCTTGCTGCAGGCGCTTTGGCAGCTCTTATACTTATGGCAATAAATTGGAAAGTTTTAAGAGATAAAAAAGTTGCGCCAAGTACCACTACAAAGAAAATAGGACGTAACGTCGGTTTTGGCTTGTTGATAGGTGCAGCTTTGGTAGTGCCTGTACTTGCGATAGGTATTGGCTGGGGTATAGTTGTAGGCTTAGTCATTGCTGTAGTTGTACTTTTGGCAAAATATATTTATGACAGAATTGTCGCAGACGCAGTAGATTTAAAAACCAGTTTTCTTGCTAAGGAAAATATAATACCTTTGCTGCTAGCTACAATAGCAGGAGCAGGATTATTACTTGGTTTGTTTTTTGGAGCGTCAGCGATACTAGGGCTAATATTTACTGTAGCATCTGCAGCAATAACTATATGTTTTGCAGTTCTCACATTGATTGGCACTGGGAGATATATGTGGAATAAGGTTAGAGGTAAAGATAGACTTTCCATAGAAAAATATGGAGCAGCCGATACAAGCAAATCTAACAAGGCCGGTACTATTTTTAAAGGGTTACTTACAATTATTGTGCCGTTAGCTTTTTGTGCATTGATGTTATATGTTGTCGGTATAGCATCACTTGGGCTTTGGCCAATTTTAATTGCAGTTGGTATAGGTCTAGTACTAGCGGTAATAATATGGTTTTTTGTTGGAACAGAAAATTCAAAACAAATAACAATGATGGCGGTTGCTGGGGCAGGAACTGCTATATCTGTTATAAGCAATCTTAACAGGGCAACTACTGCAATAATTGCTCAATCTGAGTCTGCTGCTGGGGCGCAATCTATTTCGCAGCAAACTCCAGAAATATTACCGGCATCCGTTGATTCAACATCAGCAATCGTAGGTTTAAGTAATCCTCTTCTAGCACCTGCCGTGTTACCTAGACAATTTGTTGGAGCTGGACTAATAAGACCTCCGACTCAAGCCCAAGAAGCCACTGAAACTATGACAATAGGGCAATTAAAAGATAGCAACCCATACACAAAAGTTGCAGGAGAGTTTATTGATAGTCAAGGCAGGTATTATTGGTTAATAAATTTTGACGGACAAACATATAGGATATATCCTTATCATGAAGATGGAACAATGTTAACTGCGGATGAACTTGAAACAGCGGTAAAAGCTGCTCCTATGATAAAGTGGCTTCATGATAATTATCCAAACTTAAGTGAGACTGATATAAATAATATATTGTTTGATAATAGAAGTGGGCATTTAAAAAACGGAATTGAGTGGGATTTTACAAACCATAAAATAGTTAATGGGGAACAATTAGTTAAAAATTATCAGGATATGCAAACACAGATAAATTCAGTATTGAAACTTTTAGAAACTTATGGATATACAGTAATTGGAGTAGAGTATGAAGGTGCTGAAAGGGTCCCAGTATTTAAAGTAAGTAGGGATGGGTTGACGATAAATATATACCCTTTAGATGTTAATACAGAAGGGGCATATACTTTTGGTATAGATAAAGTTAATCAGATTTTTATAGTATACGGTATACTGTCAACAACAGGATATACAATACAATATATAAGTGAAGAAGGGAAAGCAGCATATTTTAGAGTAACAGACGCGGATATAACAATAAATATATATCCGTTTGATATCAATAATAATGCAGTGCCAGAAGAAAGTATCCAACAAATATTGGCCACATACGAGACGCTAAAAGAAATAGCTACAGCAGGTGGTTACACGTTGTCTTATGTAGAAGGAACAGGAGAAGTAGCAGGACACTTTGTGGT